>NZ_JBFUJV010000022.1:0-73884 GCF_056401175.1 Nocardioides sp. P4_G10
CCGCCAGGGAGAACGGCTTGGCGAGGAAGTCGTCCGCCCCCGCGTCCAGGGCCCGCACCTCCTGGTCCGGACCGGCACGCGCGGTCAGCATGAGGATCGGCGTCCAGTCGCCCTGCTCGCGACGACGCGCACAGATCTCGTCACCCGACACGTGCGGCAGCATCACGTCGAGCACGATCGTGTCGTAGGAGTTCTCGCCGGCGAGCCAGGCACCCTCTCGCCCGTCGAGGGCGGTGTCGACGGCGTACCCCTCCGCCTCCAGTCCGCGACGCAGGGCTGCGGCCAGCTGCTTGTCGTCTTCGACCACCAGGACCCGCACCGTGCGAGAGTCCCACACCCCACCTGTACGCCGGCTGAAGGCGGGCTGAAGGGCCCGTTCAGCGCCGCTTCAGCACCTCTGGCGCACAGTGGAGGCACGAGCACACGAGTGATGGAGGAGTCGAGATGCGCAAGCGGATCTGGGCAGCGGGCCTGGCGCTGGGGACAGCAGGAGCCGCCGTCGTCGCCGGCGTGGCAGTGGCCGGAGACGGCGGTGACGACGGCCCCGCCAGCCACCACTACACGCAGGAGCAGGCCGACGCCGCCACCAAGGCGGCCCTCGAGGCCACGGGCGGAGGCACCGCCAACAGCGTCGAGACCGACAACGAGAACGGCGCGACCTACGAGGTCGAGGTGACCAAGCCCGACGGAACCACGGTCGACGTACGCCTCGACGAGAACTACGGCGTCGTCGTCATCGAGGACGACTCCGAGGACTCCGGCTCCGAGTGAGCCAGCTCGGCGCTGATCGTCCGCACGTCCGCTCAGCCGTCGAGGTCCGTGGTGCGGGCGACGAGGTCGGCGAGGAGGGCCGGCATGCCACCGGCTGCGACGACGCGTCGCTGACGGTTCGGCTCGGTCTCCCGGGCGAGCGCGGCGTCGAGCGGGTCGAGCGGCGCCTCCATCCGGTCGGCGACCAGCACGGTCCGCGCCTCCGCGACGACCCGGGCGGCGATCTCGCGCAGGGGCCGCAGCGACCGGTCGACGTCCACGACCCGCGTGTCGAGGCCGTAGCGAGCCGCGCGGTGGTCGTTGACGGCCAGCACGTCGTCCTCGAGGTCGACCTCGTCGGGCGACTCGACGGCGCGGCGGGCGATGCCCTGCACCAGGGCGGTCAGCGCGGCGACCGTCGACAGCGACGGCACGGCGTCCATCACCCGCACCTCGAGGGTGCCGAGCAGTGGTCGCGGACGCATCTCCCACCACACGTAGGTGTGGTCGGACGCCTCGGCCGCCTCCATCAGTGCCTCCGTGCGCTCGACGTAGTCGTCCCACGACCGCAGCAGCGGCGGCATCGTGGTGCGGGGGTAGGAGCGGATGATGGCTGCCCGGGACGTGGCCTGGCCCGAGTCCAGCCCATGCCAGTACGGCGATCCCGCGGCAAGGGCACGCAGGAGCGGCAGCCGGTTGCGCAGCCCGCGGTAGGCCAGCATCGTCGTGCGCTCGTCGGGCAGCCCGACGTGGACCTGCAGGGCCGCGGTCGGCGTGCGCAGCAGGCCGGCGTACTCGTCGATGATGCGGTCGTAGCGCGGCGACGTGGCGATGTGCGGGACCCCCATGGAACCGGTCGGGTGCACCCCCGCGGCGAGGATCCGTCCGCCCTCCTTGTCGACGAGGGCCCGGAGGTCGCGCAGTGATCGCCAGGCGTCCTCGGCACTCCTGCACACCGGGGTGTTGAGCTCGACCTGGTCGACGTAGATCTCGCCGGTCACGACGCCGGCGTCGGGCACGGTCTGCGACATCGCCTCGACGAGCGGGGCGGCCGCGGCGCCCATCAGCTCGTCGCGGTCGTCGACGAGCAGGAGCTCCTCCTCCACGCCCACGGAGAACTCACCGCCCGGCACGTGCGACGGCACCGCCGGCATCCCGCTCGTCATGCGCACAGGTGCCCCTCCGGGCACCGCCTCATGCGCAGGCCGGTGTCGGGTCAGCGCCGGGGCGGCACCGACAGCCGGACGACCTTCTTCCAGGCGCTGGCGACCTGCCGCCACAGCGGCGCGGTGTTGTAGGACAGTCCGTGGCGCTCGAAGAGCTCACGGACGGGTCCCGCGATCTCGCGGTAGCGGTTGCTGGGCAGGTCCGGGAAGAGGTGGTGCTCGATCTGGTGCGAGAGGTTGCCGCACAGCACGTGGAGCAGCGGCGGGCCCGAGACATCGGCGGAGCCGAGCATCTGGCGGACGTACCACCTGCCGCGCGTCTCGTTCTCGTCGAGCTCGGCCACCTCGAACGTCTCGACGCCCTCGGGGAAGTGCCCGCACATGATCACCGAGTGGCTCCACACGTTGCGGGCCAGGTTGGCGGCGAGGTTGGCGGTCAGGGTGGTGCGGGCCGACCCGGTGGGCGCCGAGAGCAGCGGGTGCAGGACGTAGTCGCGCAGCGCGCTGCGTGCGGCCCGTCGCGCCGTCGTACGCATCTCCGCCTTCTGCTCCGGGGAGAAGCCGTCGCCGGAGCGGAGCGACTCCCCGAGGTCGAGGTCGTACATCGCGATGCCGTACTCGAAGATGCACGCGTTGACGAGGTTCCACAGCGGCTGGGCCAGGTAACGCGGCTGCCATTCCTGAGCCTCGTCGACGCGCAGGATTCCGTAGCCGAGGTCGTTGTCCTTGCCCAGGACGTTGGTGTTGACGTGGTGGCGGTCGTTGTGGGCGCGCCGCCACTGCTCGGGGGCCGACGCGTGGTCCCACTCCCACGTCGAGGAGTGGATGCGCGGGTCGCGCATCCAGTCCCACTGCCCGTGGAGCACGTTGTGCCCGATCTCCATGTTGTCGAGCACCTTCGACAGGGTCAGCGACGCCGTTCCCAGCCACCACGCGGTGCGGCTGCGGCTGCCGAGGAGGACCACCCGGCCCGCCACCTCCAGGCAGCGCTGGACGGCGATCACGCGTCGGATGTACGCGGCGTCGCGGGCGCCGCGGTCGGCGAGGACCTCCTCGCGCAGGGCGTCCAGGGTGCGACCGATGTCCTCGACCTCGGCGTCGGTCAGGTCGTCGTAGGACCGCTCGCGCGGGGAGTGCTGGAGAAAGGCGGCCATCGCTCCCAGTGCCCCGGCGCCGGTGCTCGCATGCATCTGCGCAATGCCCCCTCAGGGGTGGAGTGCAACGAGATCGGGTGGGTACGGAGTGCGCATGACCGAGCAATCCCACCACGACCAGGATGCGGATCCGCCGACGCCCACCGGGGAGGAGCCGGACCAGGGACAGCTGCAGAAGGACTCCGAGCCGGCCAGCGACCCCGACCCCGATCCCGATGCAGGCACCACCCCCACCAACTCCGAGGAGGACGCATGACGACCTACGGAAATGACCCGTTGAGCAGCACCGGCACGAGCCCCACCGACACGGGTACCGGCCCCACCGGCACCGGCGGCTACGACTCGACCGGCTACGACTCGGGCAGCAACGGCACCAGCACCACCGACAAGGCCAAGGACACCGCGTCCACCGCCGCCGACCAGGGCAAGCAGGTGGCCGGCACCGCGAAGGACGAGGCGCTCAACGTCGCCGGCACTGCGGCCGAGCAGGCCCGCAACGTCGTCGGCGAGGCGAAGCAGCAGGTCAGCAGCCAGCTGAGCGACCAGGCCACCACCGGCCGGGACAAGCTGTCGCAGACCTTGCGGACCCTGGGCGACGACCTGCAGCAGATGGCCCAGGGACAGGGCCCGTCGCAGGGCCTGGCGACCGACCTGGCCCAGGAGGTCTCGGACCGGGTCCGGGCCTTCGGGAGCCACCTCGAGAACCGCGACCCCGGACAGCTCCTCGACGACGCCCGCGACTTCGCGCGACGCCGCCCCGGGACGTTCCTCGTGGGCGCGCTCGCCGCAGGCGTCGTGGCCGGGCGGATGTTCCGCGCGACCGCCGACGGTGCGGCCGCCGCGTCGCTCGCCGAGTCGGGTCCGATGGGCACGGCCAGCCGCGCAGCGCCCCTCGCGGGCCAGTCGAGCACCGACAGCCCGGGCACGACGGGGTACGACACCCCGGCGACGCAGACGATGCCGTCCGGCTTCGACTCCACCTCGTCCGGGCTCGCGGGCGCGCGCACCCAGGACACCCCGTGACAGGGGCTCCGGGCGTGGATCCCCTTCCCACGACGACCGCGACGACCGCGACGACCGCCACGACCGCGACGACCGCCACGAGCCCGGTGGGCTCGCACGTGGCCGGCGTGCAGGACGAGCGCAGCCTCGGCGAGATCGTGGGCGACCTGAGCACCGACCTGACGACGCTGGTCAAGAAGGAGCTCGAGCTGGCACGCACCGAGCTCAAGGAGGAGGCGGCCAAGGCCGGCAAGGGTGCCGGAATGCTGGGCGGTGCCGGCGTCGCCGGCCTGCTCGCCCTCATCCTGGGCTCGTTCGCCCTGGCGTACCTGCTCGACAACTGGATGCCCGTCGAGCTGGCGTTCCTGATCGTCACCGTCCTGTGGGCGATCGTCGGCGCCGTCCTCGCGGCGAGGGGCCGCAAGGAGCTCAAGAACGCAAACCCGCAGCTACCGGAGACGCAGCAGACACTCAAGGAGGACGCAGCATGGGTCAAAGCACAGAAGAACTGAAGTCTGAGATCGAGCAGACGCGCCAGTCGATGACGGCCGACGTCGACGCCCTGCAGGACCGGGTGAGCCCGACCGCCATCGTCGAGCGGCGCAAGCAGGCGGCCCGCAGCCGCGTGCTCGGCGTCCGTGACAAGGTGATGGGCACCGCCCACGACGTGAAGTCGTCGGCATCCGGCACCGCAGGATCTGCCAAGGGTTCCGCCGGCGGGGCCGTCGACTCCGTCAAGGACACGGCCTCTGGCGCCGTCAGCGGCGCCCAGGACAAGGTGCAGGGCGCTCCGCTCGCGGCCGGCCTGGTCGCCTTCGGTGCCGGCGTCATCGTCGCGGCCCTGATCCCCGCCTCCGAGAAGGAGGCTGTCGCGGCCGGCCACGTCGTCGACGCCGCCAAGGAGCACGGCCAGCCGGTCGTGGACCAGGCCAAGTCGGTGGCGCAGGACGTCGTCGACGGCGTCAAGGAGACGGCTGCCGAGGCCGCGCAGGAGGTCAAGGACACGGCCTCCGACAGTGCCGGCAAGGTGAAGTCCGAGGGTCAGTCGGGAGTGGACGAGGTCCGCTCGCAGACCCAGTCCTGAACCCGTTCCACCCCGCAGCACAGCCGGCCCGCCCCCATCGGGGCGGGCCGGTCTGGCTGCACGGGGGCGGGGGGCGGACGCCAGTGGCGCGGCGGGACCGGGTCCGTCAGACGGTTCCGGGCCGCTTGGCCAGCACGACGCCGAGGGCGATCATGCCCGCACCCAGCACGAGGTGCAGCCAGTCGTCGGCCCTGTTGAGCGGCACGAAGTTGGCTTGCGAGTCCTTGTCGACGACCAGCCCGTAGAGGAACAGCAGGAGGTAGATCGCCCCACCGCCGACGAGGAACGCCCGGCCGCTCGACGGCCTCCGCGCGAGCGCGAGCCCGGCGGCGCCGAGGATCAGGTGCACGACGTTGTGCAGCACCGACACCTGGAAGATGCCGAGCAGCTCGGCGTGGGACTCGTGCCCGGCTGCCTCGAGGCTGCCGCGGTCGCTGGTGATGCCGGGGATGAACCCCAGCACGCCGACGAGCAGGAACACGACACCGACGAGGGTGGCCGCTGCCTGGACGGGCGTCCCGGACGCGGTGGACCGGGACCGGAGACGGGTGTTCTCAGACATGGCCGCTCCGTACCCCGCGACTGTTGCCGCACACGTCGAGCCCACCCCGGGGTGGGGGGTGCCGCAGCTCGTGGCGCAGGTCACGGTCTGGGATGGCGCCGAACGGGGTACTGACCCGCTCTAGAACTTCGACGAGAGGATCGCTGGTGAACCCCATCCGCCTGGTCTCCGGAGCCGTCACGCTCCCCGCCCACGCCGCCGCAGCCGTCATCGGGACGTCCGTCGGCATCGCGACGACCGGGGTGCGCACGACGGCCCGCGTCGTCGCGCGGGTCATCGAGCAGGTGTCGGGTGCGGGTCCGGCACCGTCGGCGCCGTGGCCCACCGACCGTCCCGTCCCCACCGAGGTCGACCCGGTGCTGGGCGCGCAGCGGTCCACCACGGACGCTCCGTCCACTGCCCCGACCGCGACTGTGACGAAGCCAGCCGCGACGAGGCCGGCGGCAAAGAAGGCGCCCGCCAAGAAGACTGCGGCCCGGAAGGCGCCCGCCAGGAAGGCCGCCGCGAAGAAGGCGCCGTCCAAGCAGGCTGCCGTCCTCGCTCCGGCCCTCGGGCTCAGCGAGGCCGAGGTGGAGCAGCTCGACGCAGCGGGCACCGACGACATCACCACGCCGTCGGGCATCCCCGCCGCTGGAGAGGGGATCAACCCCGACACCACCGAGACCGACCTGCACCAGCCGGGCACCGAGCCGCTGATGGACCCGGCCACGGTCACGGCCGTGGCCAGCGAGTCCGCGACGCTGCGCCGGGCGGCCGACACCGACAAGGGCTGAGCCGGCGCACGCCGGGACGGATGTCGGCGGTCCGTCCTATCCTCGGAACGTGCACCGGATCTTCACCACGAGCGTGGCCTCGGTCTATCCCCACTACGTCGCCAAGGCGGAGCGCAAGGGGCGCACCCGCGAGGAGGTCGACGAGGTCATCGAGTGGCTGACCGGCTTCGACGACGCGCAGCTCCAGGCCCACCTCGACGACGGCACCACGTTCGAGGAGTTCTTCGCCGCGGCGCACCTCAACCCGCGCTCCGACCAGATCACCGGCTCGGTGTGCGGCGTCAAGGTGCAGGAGGTGGAGGACCCGCTCATGCGGCAGATCCGCTACCTCGACAAGCTGGTCGACGAGCTCGCCAAGGGTCGCCCCATGGCGAAGGTGCTCCGGGGCTGAGCGTGCTCAGCCGGTGACCAGCCGGTCGGTGACCGCCTGCAGCGGCGGCCAGCCTCCCCGCCCGCGCCGGGTCACCGCGTAGGCGCGCAGGCGCACCTCCGGGTCCCGCAGGCGTACGACGCTCACGCCGCGCCGCGACGACCGCCCCCGCGGCAGGAGGGCGACCCCGCGTCCGGCCACCACGAGGTCGTCGACGAGCTCGAGCGAGTCGATCCGGTGCACGACGTGCGGCACGAAGCCGGCCCGCGAGGCCAGCGTGCGCAACGCGTCCTCGTCGGCGGTGTGGCGCGAGTTCACGATCCAGTCGCGGTCGGCGAGGTCGGCGAGCTCCAGGTGCCGGTCGGCCGTCGGCACCCCGATCCCCCACTCCAGGTCCCACAGCGGCGAGACCACGTGGTCGTCGCGCCACTCCGCCGGGGCGAGGTCGTAGTCGTAGACGAGAGCGAGGTCGACGTCGTCGCGGGCCAGCAGGTCGAGCGACTCGAGCGGCTCGTACTCGTGGATGCGCACCTCGATGCGGGGGTGGGTCGAGCGCAGGTCGTCGATCGCCGGCAGCAGCGACCGCCGGATCGCGGAGGCGAACCCGGCGACACGCACCACACCGGCCGGCTCCGCGGTCGGGTCGAGGTCGAGGCGCGCGGCCTCCACCGCGGCGAGGATCGTGACGGCGTGGTCGGCCAGCCGCCGCCCGGCCGGCGTCAGCCGCACCCGCCGGCCGTCTGGCTCGAGCAGCGGGCTGCCCACGTCGCGGGCCAGCGCGGCGATCCCCTGCGACACGCTCGACGTCGTCGTCCCGAGCGCGTCGGCGACCTCGTGCATCGACCCGAGGCGGGAGAGCTCGAGCAGCATGCGGAGGCGGCGGACGTCCATGCCGCCATTGTGTCGCCTAGGCGAACGGACCGTCCAGCAAAGTCACGTGGACACGAACGATCCGAGCGCCGTCTACTGGGGACATGGCTTCCACCACCCTCCCCTCCCGGGCTCGCGCAGGCGCCTCCATGGCTGTGGCGTCGATGCTCTGTGTGCAGCTCGGCCTGGCCGCCTCCGTCGGGTTCATCGACGACCTGGGTGCGTCCGGCGCGGCCTGGATCCGGCTCTTCTGGGCGGGGATCCTCCTGCTGGTCATCGTCCGCCCCCGGCTGTCGCTCTACTCGCGCGAGGCGCTGTGGTCGGGTGCTGCGCTCGGCGTGGTCACGGCAGGGGTCACCCTGCTCTTCATGGCGGCTGTCGCGCGCCTCCCCCTCGGCACCGCCAGCGCGCTCGAGTTCCTCGGGCCCCTGACGATCGCCGTGTGGCGCAGCCGCGGCGTGGGTCGGTCGTGGGCGGCGCTGGCTGCCGTCGGCGTGCTCCTCCTGACCCAGCCGTGGACCGGCGCGGCCGATCCGGTCGGGGTAGCCTGTGCGCTGGGCGCCGCCGTGTGCTGGGCGGCGTACATCCTGCTGACCCAGCGCGTCGGCGACGCCGTGAGCGGGCTGGGCGGCCTGGCGATCTCGATGCCCGTCGCTGCACTCGTCGCCACCCTGGTCGCCGGTCCGGGTGTCGTCGGACAGCTCACGCCCCAGCTCCTGCTGTACGGCCTGGGCCTGGCGATCCTGCTGCCCGTCGTGCCGTTCGCCCTGGAGCTGCTCGCACTGCGACGGCTCACCACCGGCGCTTTCGGGACGCTGATGGCCCTCGAGCCCGCCTTCGCCCTGGTGATCGGCTTCCTCGTGCTGAGCCAGGTGCCCAACGGCATCGCGGTCGTCGGCATCCTGCTCGTCGTGGCGGCCGGCATCGGCGCCGAGCGCACCGGGGCCCGGGCCGACGCGCCCGCCCCGGTGGACGGGTCGGGCCTGGTCTCGGCGTGACCGCCCGGGCGATGYTGCCCGGGCTTGGCGAGGGCGGGCCGCCCGGGGCGGCCCGCCCTCACTGTCTGTCGTCGTTCGTCAGCGGGTGCGCTGGTCCCTGATCGTGGCGAGGGTCCGCTCGGACGCACTGGTCTTGACCTGGCCCCGACCCGGGTGTCCCGGCACGTCGTTGACCGTCGACGTGTCGTAGGCGAACGTCAGCACCGCGGTGGCGATGGCGTCGGAGTTGACGTCCAGCGCGTGCACGTTGATGTTGCCGATGAGGGTGTAGTCCGCGCGCAGCTGGTCGTAGAGGGCCGCGTTCTGCCCGGCTCCGGTCAGGTTGTCGCACGGCTGGTGGTAGCACGGGTCGTACGACGCGCCCGCCACGCCGCCGTACAGCGTCGCCTCGGCCGCCGTCTTGGCCACCTCCGCGCCGGTGAACAGGCCGCCGGCAGGGATGCCCACCGCGATGAACGGCCCGTAGTCGGATCGACCGGAGAACTCGCTGTCCTGCGAAGGCTCCCCGCGGTCGGCGTAGAACTTCTCGAAGACGTCCTCGATCTGGGCGCTGCCCTCCGGGATGAAGCCGGGTGCCGCGGTCCCGCCGGAGTTGTCCCCGTCGTAGACGCCGAACATGTAGTTGGGCGAGGCGACCATGTCGAAGTTGAGGTAGAGGGCGATGTCCTCGGCCTGCGCGTCGGTCAGCTGGCCGACGTAGTACTCCGAGCCGAGAAGGCCTTCCTCCTCAGCACCCCACCAGGCGAACCGCACCGTGTTGGTGGGCTTGACCTTGGCCATCTGGATGGCGGTCTCGAGGAGTGCGGCGCTGCCGGATCCGTTGTCGTTGATGCCCGCACCGTCCTGGACGCTGTCGAGGTGGGCGCCGGCCATGACGGTGTTGTCGTCGTTGCCGGCACTGGTCTCGGCCAGCACGTTGTACGCCGTGCGCTGCTCGGACGTGAAGTCCACCTTCACCCTCACGGTCGCGCCGGGCGTGGTCACGAGGTTCTCCCCGGCCACCTGGCTGGCGAAGACCACCGGGATCGTCAACCCGGTGGCGTCGCCGATCATGTTGATCATGCCGGCGGTGTTGTTGTAGATGATGGCGCCGGCCGCACCCGCGTTCTGGGCGGCGAGCGCCTTGATGGCGAACCCGCACCCTCCGCGCTGGATCAGCGCGATCTGGCCGGCCGCCATGCCGGCGTAGTCACCGGCCTCGCAGCCGTCGGTCGCGTCGGCGGCGGGGATGACGAAGAGGGTGCCGGTCGCGGTCCCCTCGGGGGTCCCGGAGTCGAAGGCGTTGCGCAGGAACTCGCTCCCCTGCACGAACACGCGGGGGCTCGGCGTGATACGCGCGAGCTCGGAGAACTCCTCGGCGTAGGTGAACGGGAACTCCTGGACCGTCGGGTCATAGCCCGCGGCCTCGAGCTGCTCGACGACGTAGTCGACGGACGCCTTGTAGCCGGGGCGGCCCGCGGCCCGGTCTCCGTTCTCGTCGGCAATGTCCTGGAGCGCCTCCAGGTGGTCGACCACCCCGTCCACCGTCACGGCCTTCGTGAGCTTGCGGACCGTGTTGTTGTTCGGATCGGCGTGCGCCGGTGGGCTGGTCATGGCACCGATCAGGGCTGCTGTCGCGGCCGCGGACACGGCCAGGTGGAACCGTCTGGGCATGGGGAGCTCCTACGCGCGGGGGGAAAGGATTTTCGGACCCTAGGACGAACGGGGGTGCGTCGAGTCACCCGTTGCGGAGGAGGCCGCCGTGCCCGGGTTCGTGACCTACTGGCACACCACGTACGTGGTCGGCGGGCTCTTCCCCAGCCTTGGGCCCTGTGCCTCGAGCCTGCTCGTCGGGCTGCTGACGACGCCCGAGCACGAGCAGCAGGGAGTGAGGCGATGGCCACCGAGGGTGACACAGCAACCATGGACCCGGCGGCGGTCGTTCGTTCGCGACCGTACCTGTCGGCCCTGCTGCTGTCGGCGGCCCTGGGCGTGCCCATCTCCGCCGTCGCCTACGGCTTCCTGGCGCTCGTCGCCCAGGTCCAGGAGCTCGTGTTCGTCGACCTGCCCGACGCGGTGCTCGACGGCGGGGCGCCCGCCTGGTGGCCGGTGCCCTGGTTGGCCGTGTGTGGGTTGCTGACCGGGCTGACCATCCGGTACCTGCCCGGCACGGGCGGACACTCCCCCGCCTTCGGCTTCCACGCAGGTGGAGGTCCGCCCACACCCAAGGAGCTCCCCGGCGTCATCCTGGCCGCCTTCACCACCTTGAGCCTCGGCGCCGTCCTCGGACCGGAGGCACCGCTGATCGCCATCGGTGGCGGGCTCGCGGCGCTGACCGTGCACCTCACGAAGAAGGACGCGCCCCCGATGGCGCTCACGATCATGGCGTCGGCCGGCAGCTTCGCCGCGATCAGCACGCTGCTCGGGTCACCGCTGCTCGCCGCGTTCCTGATCATGGAGGCGGCCGGCATCGGCGGCGCGACGCTGACCCTGGTGGCACTTCCGGGGCTGCTGGCGTCCGGCGTCGGCGCACTGGTCTTCGTCGGCATGAACAGCTGGACCGGGCTCGGGAGCTTCTCACTGGCACTGACGTCCGTGCCGCCGGCCACGGACCCGACCGTCGCCACCATGCTGTGGGCGCTGCCGATCGGCGTCGCCTGCGCGCTGCTCGGCTGGCTCATCCGCTGGATCGGCCTGTCGCTGCGACCGCTGGTGCACCTCAACCGGGTGCTGGTGACGACGGTGCTCGGCCTGGCCATCGGCGCGACCGCGATGGTCTACCAGCTCGTCTCCGACCACAGCTTCACGCAGGTCCTGTTCTCCGGTCAGGACGCCATGCCCGCGCTGGTCGAGCACGCCACCGCGTACTCGACCGGGGTCCTGGTCCTCCTAGCTGCCTGCAAGACCCTGGCCTACGGACTGTCGTTGAGTGCCTTCCGTGGCGGGCCTGTCTTCCCAGCGATGTTCATCGGTGCCGTCGTCGGCATCGCCGTCTCCGAGCTGCCCGGGATGGCCCTGGCGCCGGCGATCGGCATGGGGATCGGCGCGATGTGCACCGCCATGCTGCGACTGCCCCTCACCTCGACGCTGCTGGCGACGCTGCTGCTCGGCGCCGACGGCGTCTCGGTGACCCCGCAGGTCGTGGTGGCCGTGGTCGCCGCCTTCCTGGTGACCACCATGCTTCCTGCTCCCCGTGCGGAGGCAGGAGGGCCCGAGCAGGTCCCTGCGCCGGGCATGGGGTAGCCAGTCCTGAATAGTGCTAGTACGATTAGCACCATGCACTGGACGTTGGACCATTCCTCGACGCAGCGGCTGCAGGACCAGGTGGCCGCCTGCGTCGTCCGCGGCCTGCACGGCGGGGAGCTGTCGGTCGGCGAGCAGCTGCCCCCCGCGGCCGAGCTGGCAGAAGCGCTGTCCGTGGACCGCAACACCGTGCTGGCTGCCTACCGTCAGCTCCGCGAGGCCGGGATCCTCGAGTTCCGCCGCGGCCGCGGGGCGCGCATCGCAGCCACCGCCGAGACAGGCGACCTCGCCCCGGTCCGGCATGCCGTCCAGGAAGCCATCGACCTCGCCAGGCGCTACGGACTGGACTCGTCCGACGTCATCACCCTCGTCAAGGAGCTGTCATGAGCACGACTGCCTACACCGGACGCGCGACCAACTGGCCGAGCGTGATCGTCAGCGGACTCCTGCTGGTCCCCCTGATCGGCCTGGCCGCCAGCAGCGGATCGGTGCCCGAGACCGTCGTCGCCTTCACCGTGATCGCGCTCGTGGGGCTCCTGGGCGAGGTGGTGACCGCCTCCGCCGTCCGCGCCTCCTGCGGCCCCCATGGCGTCAGCATCCACTGGGGGGTCCTCGGCTGGCCACGGGCGAAGTACCCCCTCGCCGCCATCGCGAACGCCTCGGTCGTCGACGTTCCGTGGTGGGCCGTGAGCTACGGCTTCTGGTGGACCCCCGGACGGACCGTCTGCACCGTGCGGACAGGCCCGGCCCTGCGCCTCCACCTGGTCAACGGCCGCACGGTCACCGTCACGGTTCCCGACCCGCACACGGCGTTGGCTGCCCTCCGCATCGCCGGCACCGCCTCCCGCGGTCCCGCTACTGAGCGCTGAACCACCTGCCGAGGAACGGGACACGACGTACGACGAGCTGGTCGAGCAGGAGCACGACGAGCAGGGTGACGCCGAAGAAGGGCAGGAGGACGCCGAGGGCGATCAGCCCCACCAGCAGCCACGGAGACGCCGCGATCGGCATCCGTCCGCGCGGGGCTCCCAGGCCGGCGCCACGGCGACGCCGTCGCCACCACATCAGTGGCCCGGTGACGCAGGAAGCAATGACGAGGGCGCACATGGCGGCAGCTGCCCAGAACGAGACGAGGCCGAGCGAGCGGCCTTCGTGCCACCCGATTCCCTGGGAGACGACCTTCGCCAGGAGCGGGTAGTCGTCGTACCCGTAGGTGGAGACGACCTGTCCGCCGAACCGGTCGACGTGCACGGTCCGCTCGTCCGACGGGGCATCGAAGGCATAGCCGATGGCGGAGTACACGCCATCCTCGCCGTCGGGGAGCGCGACCGTCATCGGGTGCCTGAGTCCTTCGCCGGCGGCGACGTCGATGGCGGTGTCGACGTTGGCGACCGCTCCTTCGTGCCCTTCTGCGTCGGAGCGCGGGACCTCGGTCTTGCCGGCGCCCCAGGGCACGGCGTGGCTGTGCGGGAGGGACTCGTCCAGCGTGGATGCGGGGTCTGACTCGGCGCCGTGGTCGAGGCTCCACATCGAGGTGCCCTGCTTGGTGGCGAGCTCCTGGACCTGCGCTCCCCAGAAGCCGGTCCACGGGAGGCCGGAGACGAGGAGGGTGAGCAGGCCGACGCCGGCCACTGCGCCGATGCGGGCGTGCCAGGAGCGCAGGGACGTGGGCTTCCGGGCGCGGGCGCGTCGTCCGCGCCAGAACAGGTAGTAGCCCATGAGGGCGCTGACCAGTGCCCAGCACGCACCGAGCTCCATGAGCCGGTCGCCCCAGACGCCGGACATCAGGTCTGCGTGCAGCCGAACGGCGTAGCCGCTGAGGGTGGTGTCCGGGTTCATCGAGCCCAGCACCTCGGCGCCCCACGGGTTGACGTAGATCTCACGGACCGTCCCGTCGGGCATCTCGGCGTTGATGACGGTCGGCCGCTCGGCGGAGCGGGGTTCGGCCACCGAGGTGAGGGTGGCGTCGGGGTAGGCGCGCTGCGCCGCGTCGAGCTGGGCGCTGTACGGCTGCTGGAAGTCCATCCCGGCGGGTTGTTCGACCTTCAGCAGGTCGGGGTGGAGCAGCGGTTCGAGCTGGAACCGGAAGAGGTAGATGAGGCCGGTGGTGGCCAGCACCAGCAGCACCGGGACGATGACGATGCTGGCGAAGAAGTGCCATCGCCACACCGCGCGGAACCATCCGCCGGAACCCGGCCGGGACCCTGTTCGTGGTGTCGTACGGCGGGCGGGCCGGGGGTCGTCGGGGTCGGTCGGTGGACGGGCGTCGAGCTGGGTCATGGGTCTCCTCGATGAGCCCGGGTCACCCTCGGTGGGGCCGGGCAGGACGGAACGCGCCGATGCCCCGGGGGCGGCGCGCGGGGCATCGCTCCAGCCGGGTGGCGGGTGGGACTTGTCAGATGGCGAGGAGGGCCGGTGGCCCGCGTCGGACGACGCTGCCGGCCGCGATGCGGGCCAGCGTGGTCCCTGCCAGCTGCGGGGCCGGGGCGCGGCCGGGCACCGGCGTCGACGGTGCCGTCGAGACGGGGAGGCGGAGCGAGCGCCAGATGTGCGTGAGCAGGGTCCACAGAGCCCGCTCCCCTGCGGCGAGCCACAGGCCGACGACGACAGCCGCGGCGAGGTGGGCGGCCATCATCCGTGCATCAGCGGGCAGCAGAGGCGGGAACAGCGGGGCGACTCCCGGCACCGCGCCGGGCGCTCCGCGCTCGAGCACGTGGCCGGCATGATGTCCCGCCATGCCCGCCATGCCCGCCATGCCCGCCATGCCTCCGGTGGCCGAGCCGGCCACTGCGGGCGCAGACACTGCGGTGAGGACGTGGTGCGCGACGAGCTGACCGCCAGCCGTCAGCAGCACGACGCGCAAGGTGGACGCCGGCCCGGCCAGGAACGTCGCGCTGGCCGCGGTGAGGCCTAGGACGAGGAACGCCAGCACCGGAAGCGAGGGGGCGGGACCTCCCGCCTGGACGTGTGCCCCGACAGCCAGGAGGGTCGCGACCGTCGCGACCGTCCCGGCGCGGGTCCAGCGCAGCCAGGGTGCCGCGGTCTCCATTCCGGGAGTCTCCCACGACCTGCCGGCTCACCGGCGAGCACGAAGCCCGTCAGGACGGTGCCGAAGCGTCCATCACGCCGCAGATCCTCGGAGGCAGGTGCACACATGGACTGTCGGCGAGCTCCCGTCGCGGGCCAAATGCAATCAGAGGCGGCTTCCCGGATCTCTCCGGAAACCGCCTCTGACTGCTGTTCCTACTTTGTAGCGGGGGCAGGATTTGAACCTGCGACCTCTGGGTTATGAGCCCAGCGAGCTACCGAGCTGCTCCACCCCGCGTCGGTGAACAGAACATTACAGGGGTGGGCGGCCGCGCCCAAATCGGGGTCAGCCGATCTGGCGCACGGCTTGGTCGACGAGCCGGCGTCCCTGCTCCATCAGCCGGGCCCACCGCACCGTGTCCCCCTGGCGCTGGGCCTCGTCAGCCTGGGCGAACTTGTCCTTTGCCTGCTGCAGCAGCTCCGCGACAGTGGCCTCTTCCCCAGGCTGCTGTGTCGGCTGCGAGCCCGGCGACTGCGACGGCTCGGCGCTGGGCCCGTCGGTCGGGCTGGGCTCGTCCGTGGGTTGCGGGGACTGGTTCTGGTCCCGTCCGCCGTCGTCGGCGAAGATCAGCGAGTCGGCAATTGCTCCGCGCAGGGTCTCGCCGATGCCGACGTTGCCCTCGTAGGAGACCAGCACGAAGCGCAGGATCGGGAAGTTCGACTCGCCGGCCCGGCGCGTGTAGACCGGTTGCACGTACATGAACGTGTCGCCGATCGGCAGCGTCAGCAGGTTGCCGGGCACGCGGTCGGCGTCGCCGGTCGTGTAGGGCAGGAGCGCCTGGCTGACGTCCTCGTTGGTGGCGAACGTGTTGGCGATCTGCAGCGGACCACCCGACGGCTCGTTGGGCAGCTGCAGCACCGAGACCTTGCCGTAGTCGGAGCTGGTCGCGTCGCTGTTGACCGCCATGTAGGCCGCGAGGTTGTTCTCCTTGCGCCGCGGCACGTAGACGGACGTCAGCGACCACGTCTCGCCGTCGCCGGTGTCGGTGAAGAGGCGGTACGGCGGCTGCAGGCGGGTGGTGCGCTGCGGGTCGCTCGGGACCTCCCAGCGGCTCGAGCCCTCGAACCACGCCGACGCCGAGGTCTCGTGGTAGCGCTGGAACTGGAAGCGCTGGGCCTTGAAGAAGTCCTCGGGGTAGCGCAGGTGCTCGGTCAGCGCGTCGGGGATGTCCTCCTTCGGCTGGACGACGTCGGGGAAGACCTCCTCCCACGCCTGGAGGATCGGGTCCTCCTCGTCCCACTCGTAGAGCGTCACCGTGCCGTCGTAGGCGTCGACCGTGGCCTTCACCGAGTTGCGGAGGTAGTTGATCTCGTCGGTCGGCAGCGTCTGGAAGCCGGTGTTCTCCTGCAGGGAGTCRTCGGTCATCTCCTCCAGCGACTCGCGCTGGGAGAGCGGGTACTTGTCGGTGACCGTGTAGCCGTCGAGGATCCACTGGATCCGCCCGTCAACCACGGCCGGGTAGGGGTCGGAGTCGACGGTCAGCCACGGGGCGACCTTCTCGACCATCTGGCGCGGGTTGCGGTCGTAGAGGATCTTCGAGTTCTCGTGCACGCGGCTCGACAGCAGCAGGTTGGGCTCGCTGAAGCGCACCGCGTAGAGCAGCTGGCTGAAGATGTTGCCGATCGGGACGCCGGCCTTGCCGTCGTACGTCGTCGCGACCTCGTCCTCGCTGCGGTCGCCGCGCGGCAGGTCGAACTCGACCGGCGCCCCGCCAGGACGTTGGCCGACGATGCTGTAGCTGGGGCTCTGCTCGCCGAAGTAGACGCGCGTCTCGTAGCCGTCCTCGCCCGCGAGGCGGGTCAGCGCGTCCTCGTCGGCCTCCTGGCCCTCGGCCCACTGGATACCGGTCTGCTGGACCGAGTCGTCCTCGGGTCGCTGGTTGGCGTAGGCCGCGATCACACCGTTGCCGTGGGTGTAGGCGGTGTGGAGGTTCGACCAGTTCTGGTCGCCCTCGGCGAGGCCGCTCTGGTCGAGCTCGCGCACGCCCAGCACCACGGCACGGTCCTTGCCGTCGAACTCGTAGCGGTCCACGTCCAGCACGTTGGGCACCGAGTAGTACGCCCGGACCTGCTGCTGCTGCTCGAAGATCTCGCTCACGATCTGCGGGTCGACCAGGGGGATGCCGTCCGTCGTGTCGTCGAGCACCTCGAGCTCGTCGTCACCGGTGACGGCCGTGCCGCCCACGTCGCGGACATCGATCTGGTCGAGCTGGTAGGCCGCGCGGGTCGCGTCGATGTTGGCCTTGATGTAGGGGCCCTCGCGGTCCGGCACGTTGGGGTTGACCCGGATCGCCTGGACGAGCGTCGGGACGATGAGGCCGAGGATGATCGCGGAGAGCGCGAACAGGGCGACGCCGACCGACGGCAGCAGCCAGGTGCGACGCCAGATGTTGGCGAGGAACAGCAGGGCGCAGACGATCGCGATGCCGGCGAGGATCTCCTTGGCGGGCAGCACGGCCTTGTCGTCGGTGTAGCCCATGCCGGTGAAGATCGAGCCGGAGTTGGTGACCAGGTCGAAGCGGTCGAGCCAGTAGTCCACGGCCTTGGCCAGCACGAAGAGCGCCAGCAGCGCGGAGACCTGGATCTGCGCGGCGCTGGTGAGCCGCTCGCCGGGACGGGCGGAGAGCCGGATGCCGCCGAAGAGGTAGTTCATCAGCAGCGAGGCAATGAGGCCGACGACGGCGAGGGCCATCACGAAGTCGACGATGTAGTGCCAGAACGGCAGGTCGAAGACGTAGAAGCCGACGTCCTTGTTGAAGTAGGGGTCGCTCGTGCCGAACTCCTTGCTGTGCCGCCACAGGGAGTAGCTGCGCCACTGACCCGACGCCGACGCACCGGCGAAGAGGCCCATCACGGCGGCAGCCACACCGATGACCCAGCCCATGCGCGGCGCGAGGAGCTGGCGGTAGCGGTCCATCCCGTCGTCGGGCATCCCCGGCATACCGGGCCACAGGACGGGCCGGTAGCGGTAGGCCATCGCCATCGCCACCGCGACGACGGCGGCCATCAGCCCGGCGAAGACGAAGAACAGCCCGATGCGGGTGAGCAGGAGCGTCGTGAAGACCTCCTGGTAGCCGACGGAACCGAACCACAACCGCTCGGTCCAGAAGGACGCGAAGGCGCTGAGCAGCATGAAGCCGAGGACGAGCACGATGGCCGTGATGACGAGCGCGCCGGGGCGGCGTGACGCGGTCGCCGGACGCGCGCCGCCCGATCCTCCGTTGCCCCCGGGCCGCTGGGGGCCGTCGGGTCCGGTGGGTCCGCTGGGTCGGTCGAAGGGATTGCTCATGGCCTCAGGGGTTCTCGTCGGGGCGGGGCTGGGTGTCGTGGGACGGGTCGTGCAACGTCGCGTGGAGGAGGTCGAGGAGACCGGGGACCAGCTCGGTGCCGTTGACCACCGACTGCTCGTCGTCGTGAGCGCGCAGGCGCAGGGCGCAGTACGACGCACCGGCGCGGGTCACGCCGGCGACCATCCGCACCTCCTGGCGATCGGGGTGCTCGCGTGCGAACAGCTCCGCCGCGGTGGGCTCGTCGGGGATCTCGTCGTCGATGGCGGGCGGGAGCACGAGCCGCTCGATGACGGCGGCGCACCCGGCGACGCTCTCGGGCCAGGCAATGGTGTGCAGCGCGTCCTCGAGCACCTGGCCGGGCGGCAGCCCGTCCTGCTCGATGGGCGTGAACGACCCGTCGGCGCCCGGGCCGTCGATCGCCATCGCCGCAGCGAGCGCCGGCTCCTGGGCCACGAGCGTCGCGGTGTCGACGAGGGCGTACAGCCGGGCCGGCTGGTCCCACCCCTCCTGGGCGACGTGCGCCTCGATCTCGAGGACCGCCGCCGCCAGGGCCGGGTCCTCGGGGAGCGCGTCGGGAGCGCCGGGGTCGGGGACGGCGTCGGGGGTCGGGTCGGTGGGGCTCGTCATGAGGCGGTCTCCTCGCAGCTGGGGAGGACGGCGTCGGGGTCGGCGACCCAGTCGTCCAGGGTCTTCACGGCACCGTCCATCGTGGTGGCCTTCGCCAGGCGCATGTCGCCGGGATCCACTCCCCCGATGGCGTCGCAGTTGTCGGCCGGGACGAGGAACAGCTCCGCGCCGGCGTCGCGGGCGGCGGCGATCTTCTGCTGGATGCCGCCGATCGGTCCGACCTTGCCGGCCGGCGTGATGGTGCCGGTGCCGGCGATGTCGGCGCCACCGGTCAGCGAGCCCGGGGTGAGGGTGTCGTAGATGGCCAGCGACATCATCAGCCCGGCGCTGGGCCCGCCGATGTTGTCGGCGATGTCGACGCTGACCTGGAAGGGGAAGTCGAAGCCGACGCCCGGCGTGATGCCGATGCGGAGGTCACCGTCGACCTTCTCAGGGGTCACGTCGACGGCCACCTCCTTCTTCCCACGGCGTACGACGAACGCGACCGGCTCCCCGGGCGACGCGGCGTCGACGGCGTCGACGACGTCCTCGGGGCCGGTGACCTTGGTGCCACCCACCCGCAGCAGCACGTCGCGCACCTCGAGCTTGCCGTCGGCCGGCAGGCCCGGGGTCACGTCGAGGACCTCCACGAGCGGGTCGACCTTCTCGCCGAGCTGGGTCAGCGCCGCTGCGACCGCGGTGTCCTGGGAGGACACCATCGCGGCCTCGGACTGGCGGTCGCTCGACTCGTCGGTCTCCTCGGGGGCATAGATCGAGGAGCGCGGCCAGACCGCGGCGTCGGGGTCGAAGTAGGCGCGCAGGAGCTCGGGGAGGCTCACGTCCTCCTGCGGCGTGCTGACGTAGACGGTCGTCATCCGCAGCTCGCCGTCGTCGTAGTAGGCCTTGTGGCCGGCGACCTCGACGATCTCGTTGCCGGCGTTCTTGGCGAGTATGTCGACGGTCGGTCCTGGGTAGTAGGTGACGTATGGCAGGGGCACGAACGCAGCCGTCGCCCAGAGCACTGCCAGCAGGCACAGCGCGAGCAATCCCGCCCTGGTCCGCTGAGTCATGGGCGCAACTCTCTCAAACGGCGGCAACTCCGCGGCAACGCGCGTCGCTCAGGAGGCGCGTCGGGTGGCGCCGTCGCCCGGGCCGGCCCCGTGGCTGGGCCGCACGGCGATGCCGGTGCTGCGGTCGCGCACCCGTGCCGACGTACGACGTGTGCCCGCCGGCGGCTCCTTGGTGAGGGCCCGGCCGAGGCGCTCGACGGCGACGTCGCGGTCGACCTCGCCGCGGCCGTCCCGCCCGGCCCACGACACCCACGCCATCGCCGCGACGGCCACGGCGGCCGACGGCACGAGCCACAGCAGGATCTCCACAGGTCGAGGGTAGGGGCCGCGAAGGGTCCGGACCGGGAGGCCCTACGGCGTGCCGACCCACTCCTCTGTCTTGTCGTCGAAGACCTGGTGCTTCCAGATCGGCACCTCGGCCTTCAACGTGTCGATGAGGTCGCGCGAGGCCGCGAAGGCGTCGCCGCGGTGGGCCGCGGTCGTGGCGACGACGACCGCGAGGTCCCCGATCCGCAGCTCGCCCACCCGGTGCACGGCCGCGACGCCCCGGACGTCGTGGTCGGCGGCCACCTGCCGGCAGACGTCCTCGAGCCGGGCCAGAGCGGTCGGGTGCGCGGAGTAGTCGAGCGCCGTGACGCCCTTCCCGCCGTCGTGGTCGCGGACCTGGCCCACGAACAGCGTCAGGCCGCCGGCACCGTCGTCGCCGAGCGCGTCGAGGACCTCGGTCACGTCGAGCGGGGTGTCGCGGATGGCGACGAGGCGCACGGCATCGGACGAGGGGTGGCTCACCCGGCCGAGTCTAGGGGTGCCGCTGCTGGGCGCGGTGGGTACCGTGGACGTCATGAGTGACACCCCCGGTGGTCCCGGATCGTCCGGTCAGGGTCCCGACGACAACAACCCCTTCAAGGGCACGCCCTTCGAGCAGATCTTCTCCCAGATGGGCGGGTTCGGCCCGGGAGGCGGGCTGCCCGACCTCAACTCGCTGATGGCGCAGATGCAGTCCTTCTTCGCGCCGCACGACGGCCCGGTCAACTGGGAGACGGTCACCGACCTGGCCCGCCGGGCCGCGGCCCAGGAGCCCGACCCGACCGTCAGCCCCGCGCAGTCGGGCGCGGTCGCCGACGCCGTGCGCCTCGCCGACCACTGGCTCGACACCACTACCGAGTTCCCCTCGGGCGTGACCACCACCGCCGCGTGGTCGCGGGCCGAGTGGATCGTCGAGACGATCCCGGTCTGGAAGGTGCTCGTGGAGCCGATCGCCGGCTCCGCCACCCAGGCCCTGGGCCAGGCGATGCCCGAGGAGATGAAGCAGCTCGCCGGCCCCCTCATGGCGATGCTCGGCAAGGCGAGCGGCGCGATGGTCGCCTCCCAGGTCGGCAGCGGCCTGGGCGCGCTCGCCGGTGACGTGCTCAGCGCCTCCGACATCGGCCTGCCCCTCGGCCCGATCGGCAAGGCCGCCCTGCTCCCCACCAACGTCGCGGCGTTCGCCGACGAGCTGCCCGACGTCTCCGCCGACGACGTGCTGCTCTACCTCGCGCTCCGCGAGGCAGCCCACCAGCGGCTGTTCGCCGGCGTGCCCTGGCTGCGCGACCACCTCATCGGGGCGGTCTCGGAGTACGGCGCAGGCATGGACTTCGACACCTCCGGGATGGAGACCAAGCTGCGCGAGGTCGACATGACCAACCCCGAGGCCATGCAGGACGCCCTCGCGGGCGGGCTCTTCGACCCCGAGCCGTCGGTCGCGCAGAAGGCCGCGCTGGAGAAGCTCGAGGTGACCCTCGCGCTCGTGGAGGGCTGGGTCGACGAGGTCGTCAGCCAGGCCACGGCCGAGCGGATGCCCGCCGCGGCCAAGCTGCAGGAGACCGTACGCCGCCGGCGCGCCGCGGGCGGACCGGCCGAGCAGACCTTCGCCACCCTCGTCGGCCTCGAGCTGCGGCCCCGCCGACTCCGGGACGCGTCGGTCCTCTGGGGCTCGCTCCGCACGCGCCAGGGTGCCGAGGCTCGCGACGGGGTCTGGATGTCGCCACACCTGCTGCCCACCGCCGCCGACCTCGACGACCCCCTGGGCTTCCGGGAGGACTCGGTGACGCCCGGCGAGCTGTCCGAGGAGGAGTTCGACGCCGGCCTGCGCGACCTGCTCGACGGCGGCGACAGCGGCACCCGCCCCGCCGAGTGACGCTCCACGCGAGCGCCGTCGCCACGCTGTCGCGCTGGGTCGCGCCGACGCCTGAGCAGGGCGCCCTCCGCGACCGCTACCTCGCGCACCTGGCCGCGCACCCCGACGGCCTGGCCAAGGCATGCTTCCCCGACCACCTCACCGCCGGCGCGATCGTCGTCTCCCCCGACGCAGGCGCGGTGCTCCTCAACCACCACCGCAAGGCCGACGCGTGGCTGGCCTTCGGCGGCCACCTCGAGCCCGGCGACGCCTCGCTGGCCGGCGGCGCCCGGCGCGAGCTGGTGGAGGAGTCCGGGCTGACGTCGTTCGACTTCGACGAGGCGCCGCTGTCGCTCGACGAGCACGCGGTCGAGTTCTGCTCCGACCGCGGCACCGTCCACCACCTCGACGTGCGGTTCCTGGCCACCGCCGAGCCGGACGCCGCCCACGCCACGAGCGAGGAGTCGCTCGACGTGCGCTGGTGGCCGGTCGACGCGTTGCCGGCGACGTTCGACGACATGTACGTCCTCATCGAGGCCGCAGTCGCGCGGGTGCGTCAGTCCTCGGCTCAGTCCTCGTCGACGCCCGGGGGCGGCTCGAGCCGGGCGGCCGCGGAGTAGCCCTCGAGGTAGCCCTTGGCCTTGTCCGCACGGGGGTAGCGGTCGACCCACGCCCAGAACGCCGGCGTGTGGCCCGACTCGAGCAGGTGGGCCAGCTCGTGGACGAGCACGTAGTCCACGACCCAGCCGGGGACCTTCTGCAGCCGGTCGCTGAGCCGGATGGTGCGGTCGCCGGGGGTGCACGAGCCCCAGCGGGCGTTCTGGTTGGTCACCCAGCGCACCGAGGCAGGGACCGCGAGGCCCCCGAGGTAGAGGTCGTTGAGCTTGGCGGCGCGAGCCACGAGGTCGTCGTCGGAGCGCAGCCGGCGCTTCTCCTGCCGCTCGATCCGCGCGACCATGTCGGCGACCCACGTCGCCTCGTCGCGCTTGCTCATGGCGGCCGGGATGAGCACGACGATGCGGTCGCCGTCGCGGTAGGCCGAGACCGTCCGGCGGCGGCGGCGCGAGCGGCGCACCTCCACGTCGGGCGGGCTGGCCGGGGTGCTCATGTGCCGAACCTAGCCCCCGGCACCCACACTCGGGGGTGGACTCGCGGGGGCGGAACCACGCTCAGAGCCGGGCCGCGGCCCACTCGAGCAGCCGGTCGCGCTCCCAGGTGGTGACGATCCGGTCGGGGTCGATCCCGGCCTCGGTGGCGCGGGCGGCGCCGTAGTCGAGCATGTCGAGCTGGCCGGGCGCGTGGGCGTCGGAGTCGATGGAGAACAGGCACCCGAGGTCGCGGGCGAGCTCGAGCAGCCTGGTGGGCGGGTCGCGGCGCTCGGGCCGCGAGTTGATCTCCACGGCCACGCCCTCCTCCGCGCAGGCGGTGAACACCGCCTTCGCGTCGAACTGGCTCTGCGGACGCACGCCCCGGTTGCCGGTCACCAGGCGGCCGGTGCAGTGGCCGAGGACGTTGGTGTGCGGGTTGCGGACCGCGGCGACCATCCGCTTCGTCATCGGTGCGGCGTCCATCTTGAGCTTGGAGTGCACCGAGGCGACGCGGACGTCGAGCCGGCCCAGCATCTCCGGGGTCTGGTCGAGCGACCCGTCGTCGAGGATGTCCACCTCGATCCCCTTCAGCAAGGTGAACGACCCGCCGAGGTGCTCGTTGACGGCGTCCACGACCCCGAGCTGGCGCGTCAGCCGCTCGGCGCTCAGCCCGTTGGCCACCCGCAGCCGTGGGCTGTGGTCGGTGAGCACGAGGTAGTCGTGGCCCAGCTCCATGGCCGTCATCGCCATCTCCTCCAGCGGCGAGCCGCCGTCGGACCAGTCGGAGTGGGAGTGCAGGTCGCCCCGCAGCCTGGCCCGCAGCTCCTCCCCGCCACGCGCCAGGGGCCCGGCGGTCGCCTCGAGCTTGACGAGGCGCTCAGGGACGACCCCGTTGCACGCGTCGGTGATGGCGGCAGCGGTGCTGGGGCCGATGCCGGTCAGCTCGGTGAGCGTCCCGTCGGCCGCGCGTCGGCGTACCTCGTCCTCGGGCAGCGGCAGGATCGTGCGCGCCGCCTTGCGGAAGGCCTCGATCCGGCGGGTCTCCTCGCGCTGGCGCTCCATCAGGAACGCGATGCGTCGCAGGGTCGCCACGGGACCGCGGTGGGTGCCCGCCGTCGACTCCTCGCCCAACTTCTTCTCCTCCACAGCCCCGTCGCGGGTGAAACCGCTGGTCACCGCACAGTACGGCGCTCGCGCCGGGCGTGTCGCGCACAGGGTCCTCCCCACGCGCGACGGCTTCGTCCACGCCCGAGGGACCGCGGTGCACACCGTCTCCACAGGCCTGTCCACAGGGGTGGACACCCACCCGTTGACCGCGCGGGTGGCCGGCCCTAGGTTTGCGCCCAGAAGGGCCCCACGGCTCCTCGACGCCAGCTGGGGAAGGCAGGCGTCGGAGGGCTGCGGGGCCCCTTCTTCGTTCCCCCGCCGGGGGCCTCGCGCCGGTCAGCGCCCGCGGAACTCCGGGGACCGCTTCTCCTTCGCGGCCGCGATGCCCTCCTGCAGGTCGGCGGTCGCGAGCGTCATCGGCTGGGCGAGCGCCTCCCACTGGAGCGCGGCCTCGAAGTCGGCGTGGCCACCGTCGGCGAGCGCGATCTTGGTCAGGCGCGCCGCGATCGGGGCGGTCGCCGCGATGCCGGCCGCCGTCTCGAGCACCTCGTCGAGGAAGGACCCCTTGTCGATGACGCGCGAGACCAGCCCGAGCCGCAGCGCCTCCTCGGCCTCCACGACGCGGCCGGTGAGGAGCAGGTCGCGAGCGTGGGCGGGGCCGACCACGTCGGGCAGCAGCCAGGTGCCGGCCATGCCGGCGTGCATGCCGAGCTTGTTGAAGGGCACGCCGAGCTTGGCGCCGTCCGCGGCGTAGCGGATGTCGCAGGCGAGGGCGAGGCACAGGCCGGCCCCGATGGCGGCTCCGTTGACGGCAGCGATGGTGGGCACCTCGAGGCGCCGGATCGACAGCCAGGCCCGGTAGAACGGCAGCATGCGGGACCGCAGCCGGTCCACGCTCGCGTCGGGCTCGCTGGCGATCCACGAGGTGTTGCCACCGGAGCAGAAGGCGCTCCCCTCCCCCGTCACCACGACCGCGCGCACGGACGGGTCGGCGGCTACCTGATCGATGGCCGCGACCCACGACGAGGTCATCTCGTCGCTCATCGCGTTGCGCATCCCGGGGTTGTCGAGGGTCAGCAGGACGACCCCCTCGGAGGGGCGCTCGAGGCGGAGGTGGGCGAGGTCTGCAGAGGTCTCTGGCATGGCCCGAGGGTACTGATCCCGCTGAGCGTGAAATGACCCGGATTCACGCTCAGCGCGTGTGGTGCGTGAGCGTGGCTCACGCGTGGCGTAGGGTCGTCGGCGGAGTGCTGGCAACCGTCGGCTCTCCCCGGCGGGCTTCCCCGAGAGACTTCCCCGTCGCGACGACCAAGAAAAACAAGCAAGGAGGCCGTCATGGCGGAGACCTGGAGCGGTGAGTTCTACTGCGTCAAGTGCAAGGAGAAGCGCGAGGCGGAGGGCGAGATCAAGGTCAACGACAAGGGCACCAAGATGGCCAAGGGCGTCTGCCCGGTCTGCGGCACCAACTTGAACCGCATCCTCGGCAAGGCGTGAGCCTCAGCTCTTGAGCTCATGGCAGCGGCGTCACCCCTCGGGTGGCGCCGCTGCTGCGTCTGCTGCTGCTTCTGGTGGTGGTGCGCCCTGTGGACGACGGCCCGCGCCCGTCGCCGTCGTGGCACCGTCGGAGGGTGCCCACCCGCCCCGTCCCCCCGTCGTACGCCGGCGGCACACGCGCGCAGCTCGACTGCCCTGACGCCTGGACCGGGACCGTCGTCGCCGCGCTCACAGCGGCCGGGGTCGTCCTCGACCGCAGCGCCCCCGTCGGGATCGCGGTGACCCCCGCACGCCTGGTCTCGGCCACGGTCGACGCGTGGTGCGTCGACTCGCTGCCCCACGTGCTGGTGGGCGTGCAGCCCTACGCCGTCGAC
The DNA here is from genome assembly GCF_056401175.1 of Nocardioides sp. P4_G10. NCBI lineage: Bacteria > Bacillati > Actinomycetota > Actinomycetes > Propionibacteriales > Nocardioidaceae > Nocardioides > Nocardioides sp. P4_G10. The sequence goes on from NZ_JBFUJV010000022.1 coordinate 26,223, forward strand.
GTCGGCCCGTGGATCGCGCCCGGCGTCGGACCGTGCGCACGGTGCGTGGCCGCCGCGGTGCTCGACGAGGGCGATCGCGCTGCACCGGGAGCGGTCCCGAGGCCGTTGCTCGCGCTCGCCGCCGGAGCGGTCGCCCGCGACCTCGCCTCATGGTCGCGGAGCGAGCTGCCGCACACGTGGCTCACGTCGTGGCGCGTCGACCACGACCCGGTGCCGGCCGCGCGACGCTGGCAGCGCCACCCCTACTGCGGGTGCGCCTGGTTCGACGCGGGGTTCGACGCCGGCTGACCGGGTCGGGTCACCACCACTCGCTGTCGAGCTTGCTCTCCATCGCCCTCAGGTGGGTGCGCGAGCAGGTGTCGCAGTAGGCGCGCCGCCGGCCGTTCTCGACCGAGGTCGTCCACGTGAGGGTCTCCCCCTCGGGTGCCTGGGTGCCGCAGAAGTCGCACGTCACGAGGTCGCTCACGCCTCGAGGCTACCCCCGAGCGACGCGGCCGCGAGGGGGCCGGACCTCCGGGAAATGGCAGCGAGCCGGTACGTCGTCACGGTGACGACGTACCGGCTCGCTGTGTGTGCTCACCCGCGATCAGGGCGAGAGCCGTCCCGAGGCCAGGTCGGCCTCGGAACACGTCAGATCGCGCGAGCGAGGGCGAGACGCGCCTGCTGCGCGGCCTGCTCGGCCTTGCGGCTCATACGACGGGCCAGGGCCAGCTGGTGGCCTCGCCGCAGTTCGTGCGCCTCTCCCAGGCGCGCGGTCATTTGCGCGCGTGCGAGTTCTTCATGCATGAGATTCATGTCGTTTCGTCCATTTCGGTAGGTCTTCATGGCTGATGTGTTCCTGTACTTCTCCGGAGGTGGTGGAGCGGTGGCGCCTACGCGGCGGCCCCGTCCTTCTGGTTCTGGCCGGCCTGAGCGGCGACCTGCTCGGACTTGCGGGGCCGGCCTCGCGGCCGCTTGCGCGGGATCACCACGCCCTGGAGGAAGAGCTCGCCTCCCCAGACGCCCCACGGCTCACGCCGCTCGAGGGCTCCGTCGAGGCACAGCGCCTGCACGGGGCAGTCGATGCAGAGGGCCTTGGCCTGCTCCACGTCCGCGGGGGACTCGGCAAACCACAGCTCTGCGTCGTTGACGCGGCAGGGCAGCAGCTCCTCATTCACTCCGGCAGCTGCGTCGTGCAGGGCTCCGAGCGGGGCCTGGGGCTCCACCTCGGTCTTGTCGGCAGCTCGGTTGCGGTCGAGAACGCTGATGGTCATGTTGTTCACCTCCTTCTCGTTGACCTGATCGCGGTGTGTGACTCACTGGGACAAACAGAAAGGCCGCGGATCCCGGGTTTCGGGTTCCGCGGCCTGGAGGCTGCCGATGCGAGTTGTCTCAACTCGTCGGTGGACTCCAGGCGGGAAGACCCGGGAAGACGCCCTTGACGCGCTCGATGGACACAGCGGTCCCCTGGAGCGCAGCTGCAACATCGACACCGAGGACGCGCACATCAGTGGCGCAGCGGTGGCCTGCAGCGGGCATGCCGAAGGACGGCGTCCAAGCCGTCATGGTCTTCGTGTAGTTCTCCATGGGGGCCACCTCCTTCGGGGCGTCGGGCGCGGATCGTTGTCAGCGATCCCATGCGCGGGTTGTTGTGAAAAGGAACGTTAGACCCCTCACATCGTCAGGGGCAAACCATTTAATGGGTATTACCGAGATTTCTTTTCCCGAGCGCCCTTCGGCGCCCGTGCGCACCGTCAGTCGCCGGCTGCGGCGACCAGCGCGAGCACCTCGTCGCCGTACTTGGCGATCTTGCTCGGGCCGACGCCGCTGATCTTGCGCAGGCCCGTCTCGTCAGTGGGGACGTGCTCCGCGATCAGCTGCAGGGTCGCGTCGGTGAACACCACGAACGCCGGCACGCTGTCCTCCGCGGATCGCGCCAGGCGCCACTCCCGGAGCCGCTCGAAGAGCGCCTCGTCGTAAGAAGCGGGGCAGTCGGCGCAGCGGCCGATCTTCTTCTCCGACGCCGTCGACAGCGCCTTGCCGCACTCGCGGCAGTGCATCGCGGCGCGGTTGCGCTTGGTGCGCTCGCGCCGCTGCGCGGACACGCCGGGCACGCCGTCGAGCAGGGGCGCGAGGAACGGCGAGCTGCCGCGCGTCGAGCGGCCGCCCGGTTCCCGGGCGGTGGCCCACGACACGGTGAGCTCGTCGCGGGCGCGGGTCATCGCGACGTAGAGGAGGCGGCGTTCCTCCTCGATCTCGGCGGGCGTCTGCGCCTGCGAGATCGGCATCATCTTCTCGTGCATGCCGGCCACGAAGACGGCGTCCCACTCCAGGCCCTTGGCGGAGTGGATCGTCGCGAGGGTGACGGCGTCCGCCACCGGCGCGTGCTGCTCGCTGGCGCGACGGTCGAGGTCGTCGACGAAGTCGCCGACGCCCGCCTCGGGACGCTCGCGGCCGAAGTCGGCCGACAGGTCGACGAGCGCCTGCAGGGACTCCCACCGGTTGCGGACCTCTCCCCTGCCCTCGGGCGGCTCGGTGGAGTGGCCCATCTGCGAGAGCACGGCCACCACAGCCTCGGACACCGGGCCGGACGCCTCGCCCGAGCGGGCCGCGCCCCGGACGAGGGTGATCGCCTGCCGCACCTCGGGACGGTCGAAGAACCGCGCGGCGCCGCGTACGACGTAGGGGATCCCGCGAGCCGCGAGGGCCTCCTCGAAGCGCTCGGACTGGGCGTTGATGCGCAGCAGCACGGCCATCCGGCTGGCCGGGGTGCCGGAGGCGCGCAGGGCGGTCACCCGGTCGGCGACGGCCTCGGCCTCGGCAACCTCGTCGGTGGCCTCGCGCCACGTGATGCGAGCGCCGGCGGGACGCTGGGCGACGAGGTCGACACCCTTGCTGGGCGTGCCGGCGAGCAGCTGGTTGGCCGCGGCGACGACCTCGGGGGTCGAGCGGTAGTTGCGGACCAGGTCGACGCTCGTGGCGGAGGGGAAGCGCTGGGTGAACTCACGCAGGTAGCGCGCGTCGGCACCGGCGAAGGAGTAGATCGTCTGGGCGGGGTCACCCACGACGCACAGCTCGTCGCGCCCGCCGAGCCACAGGTCGAGCAGGGCGTGCTGGAGCGGTGAGACGTCCTGGAACTCGTCGACGACGAACCACTTGTACTGGCGGCGGACCTGGGCGGCCACCGCCTCGTTGTCGGCGAGGAGCCCGGCGCCGAACAGCAGCACGTCCTCCATGTCCATCCGGCCCTGGCCGCGCTTGACCTCCTCGTAGGCGTCGAAGGCGCGGGCCACGACCTCGGGGTCGAGGTTGGACACCGCACGGCCGCGGGCGCGGGCGATCGCGGCGTAGCTGTCGGGGCCGACGTTGGAGACCTTGGCCCACTCGATCTCGCTGGCGAGGTCACGCAGCGTGGCCTGGTCGACGCCGAGCCGCTGTCGTCGCGCGGCGAGTGCGAGCATCGCCAGCTTGGACTGGACGAGCTCGGGCAGCTCGCGCTGGTGGACCCGCGGCCAGAAGAACCGCAGCTGGCGCAGCGCGGCGGAGTGGAAGGTCCGCGCCTGCACCCCCGGCGCCCCGAGGGCGCGCAGCCGCTCCCGCATCTCACCCGCCGCGCGGGTCGTGAACGACAGCGCCAGCACCTCGGTGGGCGCGTAGACGCCCTGGCTGACGCCGTGGGCGATCCGGTGGGTGACCGCGCGGGTCTTGCCGGTGCCGGCGCCGGCCAGGACCCGCACCGGTCCGCGCAGCGCCTCGGCGACCTGTCGCTGCTCGGGGTCGAGCGCTTCGAGCAACGGAACAACTCCTGCGACGTCGTGGTTGGGGCTGGTGGAGGGTGGCGACCACCCTCCTCCTCAACCCTAGACGCCGGAGGGGACACTCGATCCATGACCTTCACGATGTTCAGCACCCCGTGGTGCGGTTACTGCCACCGCCTCAAGAGCCAGCTCGACCGCGAGGGCATCGAGTTCTCGATGGTCGACATCGAGCAGCAGCCCGAGGCCGCGCTCACCGTCGAGCAGGCCAACGGCGGCAACCAGACCGTGCCCACCCTGCTCTTCTCCGACGGCAGCACGCTGACGAACCCGTCGGTGGCGCAGGTCAAGGAGAAGCTGGCCGCGATCTCGTGACGCTGGCGTGGAGCTCGCACCACGCCGGGGTTAGCCTGACGTCGTGTCACTGCTGAACTCGATCGACCGCGACCACGTCCTCACCGCGATGGAGACCTGGGACGCCGCGGGTGGGGCCAACTACATGCTCGTGCGCGGCGGAGTGTCGACGCACGTGCTGATGCACCACGGCAAGGAGTACGACGCCGCGGCGATCGCCGGCATCGCGCACGGTCTCGCGACCGGGCGCACCCTCACCCCCGCCGACATCCCCGGTGGCGGTGCCGGAGCGAGCAAGCACCTCGTGCGGCTCGGCTTCGACATCCGCGACGACTCCCCGCCGGCTCCCCAGCGGGTGCCGGGCACGCGCTCGACCACGCCTCGTACGCCGCGAGCGACCACGACGCGTGCGACGACGTCGCGCCCGCGTGTCGCGGCCAGCGACCGGGTCGACAAGCTGTGCCCGACCTGCTTCCTCGCGCTGCCCGCCACGGGCATCTGCGACAACTGCGCCTGAGCGGCGTCGACCTCAGTCCCAACCGGGGCCGTCGAGCGGGCGGCCGAACCAGCTCTCGATGAGCGAGGACGAGATCGAGATGCCGCGGGGCACCACGAGCTCGCCCGACCGGCCGGCGGCCTCGAAGGCGGCGCGTGTCCACCACCGCGCCTCCTCGATCTCCGCGCCGTCGACGTCGATGTCGGTGGTCACGGCGCGTCCGGTGAAGCCGAGCATCAGGCTTGCCGGCAGCGGCCAGGGTTGGCTGCCGAAGTAGGCGACCTCGCCGACCTGCACGCCGACCTCTTCCATCACCTCGCGGCGCACGGCGTCCTCGAGGGTCTCCCCCGGCTCGCAGAATCCCGCGAGGGTGGACCAGCGACCGGCCGGCCAGGCGGTGTTGCGACCGAGCAGGATCGCCTCGTCCTCCCCCTCGCCGTGGGTGATGGCCATGATCACGGCCGGGTCGGTGCGCGGGAACTGGGCACGGTCGCACTGCGTGCACCGCAGCTCGTGCCCGGCCGACCGGCTGGCGAGGGGGCCGCCGCAGCGTGGGCAGAACCGCGTGGCGTGGTGCCACTCGGCCAGACCGATGGCGTGCATGACGAGCGGCGCATGCTGCGGGCTGCCCTCTGCGAGCAGGGTCAGCACCGAGCGGAGCGGCACCCACTCCTCGGCCTCGCCGGGCGCCTCGCCCGGTGCCACGATGACGGCCAGGTGCACCACGCCGTCGCTGTCACCGAGCAGCACAAGAGTGCCCTCGGGCGCCTCCTCCGGACCGACCCACCTGACGGCACCGTCGACCGGGCGGACCCGGTTGCCCGCCACGACGAGGACGCGGGTGGCGGGGTCGGCCATCTGCTCGGCGAGCCAGGCGTCGTCGGTCCGCCGGAGCCCCATCCGGTTGTGCGCGTGGGCGGAGAGGGCGACGTGCGGGAGAAGGCGTTCGGGGCTCACAGCGTCAGGCTAGCGCCGTACCTCTTTGACAATGGTTCTCATCTGTGTTGAGAATCGTTCTCATGAAGCCGACTCGTCTCCCTGTCCTGCTCGCCACCCTCGTCGTGACGGGAGCCTCCGCCTGCGGCACCGCCAGCGAGCCCGGCGGCTCGACCGACACCGAACCTGCCACCGACTCCGCGGGGGAGCCGGCGGGCACCGAGGTCGCGGCCGCGACGCCGCGCCTGGCCCTCACCCACGACGGCGGCGTGATGGTCGTCGACGTCGCCAGCGGTGAGGTCGTCRCCGACGAGGCGATGGAGGGCTTCGTCCGCGTCTCGCCCGCCGGCGACGGCCGCCACGCGCTCGTCAGCGGCAACCTGGGCTGGCACGTCCTCGACCTCGGGTCGTGGGGGCACGAGCACGGCGACCACGCGCACCACTACACAGGCGACCCCGGCCTGACCGGCGTGCTGCTCGAGGCGGCCGAGGCCGGGCACGTCGTGGCCCACGACGGCATCACCACGCTCTTCGACGACGGCACCGGCACGGTCACCGTGCTCGACCCCGACGACCTGGCGGACGGGGCACCGCAGGTGTCGACGGCCGCCGCCGACGAGGCCCACCACGGCGTCGCCGTACGCCTCGTGGACCGCAACCTGCTGCTGACCGTCGGCGACGAGGAGTCGCGATCGGGCGTCCGGCTGGTCAGCCCGTCCGGCGCGGTGCTCACCGAGACCGACGAGTGCCCCGGCGTGCACGGCGAGGCCTTCGCCGAGGACGTCGCCGTCTTCGGGTGCGAGGACGGGGCGGTCGTGGTGGACGGTCGCCAGATGACCAAGGTGGCCAGCCCGGACGCGTACGGGCGCATCGGCAACCAGGCGGGCTCGGAGGTCTCCCCGGTGCTGCTCGGCGACTACAAGACCGACCCCGACGCCGAGCTGGAGCGCCCGACGCGGGTCGCACTCGTCGACGCCCGCGACGCCTCCCTGCGCCTGGTGGACCTCGGCACGAGCTACAGCTTCCGCTCGCTCGGTCGCGGGCCGGAGGGTGAGGCGCTCGTCCTGGGGACCGACGGTGCGATCCACGTCCTCGACCCCGAGACCGGCGACCGGGTGGACGCGATCGACGTCGTCGGACGCTGGCGCGAGCCCCTCGACTGGCAGCAGCCCCGTCCGGCGCTGCACGTCGTCGGCGCGACGGCGTACGTCACCGACCCGGACCACGACCGCGTGCACGTCGTCGACCTCGACCGCGGCCGGGTCGTGTCGAGCCTCGACCTGCCGCACACGCCGAACGAGATCGTCGCCAACGCCGGCTGAGTCGCCACCGCCCCTGTCCCCGGGACTCCCTAGGCTGGGCGCCGTGAGCACCCACATCGGCGCCCAGCCCGGCGACATCGCCCCCACCGTCCTGCTGCCCGGCGACCCCCTGCGGGCCAAGTGGATCGCCGAGACGTTCCTCGACGACGCGCGCTGCTACAGCGAGGTGCGCGGGATGTACGGCTTCACCGGCAGCTGGAACGGCCACCCGGTCTCCGTGCAGGGATCCGGAATGGGCCAGCCGTCGATGGCCATCTACGTCAACGAGCTCTTCACCGACTACGACGTCCAGTCCATCGTGCGCGTCGGCTCGTGCGGCGCGGTCACCGACCGCGTCGGGGTGCGCGACGTCATCATCGCCTCCGGCGCGTGCACCGACTCCTCCATGAACCGGATCGCCTTCCACGGCATCGACTACGCCCCCGTCGCGGACTTCGGCCTGCTGCGCGGCGCGGTCGAGGCAGCCGAGGCACGCGACGGCTCGCCCTTCCACGTCGGCCTGATCTTCTCGAGCGACTCCTTCTACCCGGCCCGTCCCGAGCTGCTCGGCGAGATGGTGACGTACGGCGTGCTCGCCGTCGAGATGGAGGCCAGCGCGCTCTACACCCTCGCCGCCAAGCACGGCCGCCGCGCGCTCGCGATCTGCACCGTCTCCGACCACATCGTCACCGGCGAGGAGACCACCTCCCAGGAGCGCGAGCAGACCTTCGGCGAGATGGTCGAGATCGCACTGAACGCCGCGCTTGGGTGACGTCCTGGGCGGTGCGTGAGCCACCTTCCTCCGGGCTGGAATGTGGGTGGGACACCGCTGGTTCGCGTGTCGGCGTACGACGCGCCGGGCGGCGGTGGGTGAGGATGGTTCTCGGCGCGCGAAACCCGCCCTGGGCACCGCTCGGGCGGGTCAGACCTCAGCGAGCAGCTTCTCGAGGGCGCCCCGGTCGGGGAGGTCGGTCGGCTCGATGGTGCGACCGGAGCGGACGTAGTGGAACACCGCCCGAACGCGCTCGAGGGGCGTGCCCGTGAGCTCGGACCAGGCGAGGCGGTAGAGGGCGAGCTGGAGGGGGTCGGCGGTCTCGTTGCGGTTGGTCTTCCAGTCGACGACGAGGAAGTCGGCGGCCGAGTCGGACGGCTCGGCGTAGACCGCGTCGATCCGGCCGCGGACGACCTGGCCTGCGAGGACGAGGGCGAACGGCGCCTCGACGGCGTGGGGGGCGCGGTCGCCGAAGGGACCGTCCTCGAAGCGCTTGACCACCTCGCCGAGGTCGGCCTCGTCGTCGATGCCGGCGTCTGCGCGGCCGGGCAGCTCGTCGGGCTCGATGAGGGCCTGCTGGCCGAACCGGTCCTCGACCCACGCGTGGAAGGCGGTGCCGAACCGCGCCGCGGGCGCCGGCGGTCGCGGCATCGGCCGGGCGAGCTCGCGGGCGAACGTCTCGGGGTCGTCGCGCAGCCGCACCATCGAGGTGGCGGACAGGCTGCTCGGCAGCGGGAGGTCGATCGACGTCGACCGCTCCGCACGTGCCTCCCTGATCAGCTGGACGAGGTCGTCGTCCCACTCGGCGACCCGGGCGGCCTCGACCATGTCGAGGCCCTCGTCGGGAGCGGTGCGATCGATCGTGCGGACCAGCTCGGCGGCCGCGATCCGGCGGGCCGCCTCCTCCCCCGGGCCCGGCACCGGCCAGGGGCGGGACGGGTCGACGTCGTCGTTGGGGTTGGGCGACTTGGGGGCGGGCTTCTCGATCCAGTGCTCGACGCGCTCGCCCCACTCCTCGAGCTGGTCGCGGACCACGCGCTGGTAGTCGGAGGGCCCGAAGGGCGTCGCGCGCTGGCCCCAGACGTAGGACGTGACGGCGAGGTGGTGGGCCGCGCGGGTGTAGGCGACGTAGCCCAGGCGCAGCTCCTCCTCGGCGTCGTGGGCCTTGGTCGCCGCGCGGTAGGCGTCGAGCGCGGCCTTGTCGTGCCCGGCGAGCTGCGGCTGGTCAGCGCGGTCGCCCCGCAGCGGCGCGGGGAGCACGGCTGGAGAGGACGTCCAGAGGGTGCGGGAACGGTTGCTCGGGAAACGGGTCTCCCCCACCCCGACGCAGAAGACCGACGACCACTCGAGGCCCTTGGCGCGGTGGACCGTCAGCAGCTTGACCGAGTCGGCCGCGGTCGGGGTGGCGACGTCGAGGCCGTTGCCCTGGTCGTCCTCCGCGGTGAGGTAGGCCAGCAGCGCCGGCAACGTCACGTCGCCGTCGACGGACTRGAACTCGGCCACGGCCTTCACGAACAGGTCGAGGTTGTCGCGACGCGCGGAGGCCGCTGGCGAGGTGGCCGAGGCGAGCTCGACGTCGACGCCGGTCGTGTCGATGATCCGGCGCACCACGTCGAGCAGTGGGTCGCCGACGTGGGCGCGCAGCCGGCGCAGCTCGGTGGCGAGCAGCGCGAACCGGTCGAGCGCCTCGGACGAGTACGACGCCTCGCCGGGCGCCTCGACGGCGTCGCTGAGCGCGGGCAGCTCGGAGGCGTCGATGCCGTCGGCGATCTGGAGCAGCTGGTCGGCGACCGTCGCGGCCTCCTTGCGACCGCGGACGCCGGCGATCTCCGCGGCCCGCAGGGCGAGCAGCCGCAGGTCGCGCGGGCCGATCGCCCAGCGAGGCCCGGTGAGCAGGGTCAGCATCGACGTGTTGGCGGTGACGTCGTGCAGCAGGGTCAGCGTCGCCACGACTTCCGCGACCTCCGGGAGCCGGACCAGGCCCGAGAGGCCGACGACCTCGACCGGGATGCCCGCAGAGGTGAGGGTGTCGTAGACCTCCTCTGCCTGGGCGTTGTCACGGCTGAGCACGCCGATGTCGGACCAGGCCTTCCCGGTGCCGTGGGCCTGCTTGACGGCGCCGGCCAGCCAGTCGAGCTCGTCGAGCGCTCGTTCGTGGACGTGGGTCTCGACGAGTCCCTCCCCCGCGATCGCGGACGCGCGCAGCCGGGCGACCTTGTCGCCGTAGGCCTCGAGCAGCGGTGCGGCGAGCCGGTTGGCGACCTCGAGGATCCTCCGGTCGGAGCGACGGTTGACGGTCAGCGGGAGCCGGCCGGGCTCGCCGTCGGTGGCGGGGAAGGTGTCGGCGAAGTTGAGGATGTTGGACACCGAGGCGCCGCGCCAGCCGTAGATCGCCTGGTTGGGGTCGCCGACGGCCATGACCGGGTGGCCGAGCCCGTGGTCGTCGTCGGGGCCGGAGAACAGCCGGGCCAGCATCGTGGCCTGCGCGACGGAGGTGTCCTGGTACTCGTCGAGCAGCACCACCTTGAACCGCGCACGCTCGATCTCGCCCACCTCGGGCTGGTCGTCGACCAGTCGTGCCGCGAGGGCGATCTGGTCGCCGAAGTCCATCAGGCCGAGGTCGGCCTTGAGGGTGCGGTAGCCGCGGACCAGCTGGAGCAGCTCGGCCCGCCGGTCGATGGCGTTGACCGCCTTGGCGGGCGGCTCGAGGTAGGTCTTGCGGGCCTTGCCCGCCTGCTCCTCCGCGATCGCCCGCTCGAAGCCACGGCGGGCCTCCTCGTCCGTGCGGCGTACGTCGTCCTCGTCGACGAGGTGCTCGCTCATCGCGCCGTCGAGGGCGAGGAGGTTCTGGATGGCGGTCGCGGGATGGTCGGTCAGCAGCTCGATGTGGCCCGTGAACCGCTCGATGACGCGGGCGCCGAGCTGGTAGCGCGAGGCGTCGGAGACGACCCGGGTGTCGGGCTCGTGACCGATGCGGAGGCCGTGGTCGGTGAGGAGGTTGGCGGCGTAGGCGTGGTAGGTCGCGACGGTCGGCTCGAGGACGTCCTCCCCCTCGACGACGACCGAGCGGTCGAGGAGCCCGGCGGCGCCGAGGGCGGCGGTGACGCGCTGGCGCAGCTCGGCGGCGGCCTTGGTGGTGAAGGTCAGGCCGAGCACCTCCTCGGGACGGACCTTGCCGGTCGCGACCAGCCACACCACGCGCTGCGCCATGAGGGTGGTCTTGCCGCTGCCGGCGCCGGCGACGACGACGGTCGGTCGCAGCGGTGCGGTGATCGCGGCCCACTGCTCGTCGCTCGCGGCGTGCTCGGCCTTCATCAGGACCCGGAGGTCCTCGGCGGTGTCGAGACGGATCGGCGTGAACGCCAGCTCGGTCTGCGTCTGCTCGCTCACTGGACGGTCACGCTCCCTGCGCCCTTGGCCGGGCAGATGGCGACGAACGGGCAGTCGCGGCAGTGCGGGCCGGCCGTCGCGGGGAAGTTCTCGGCTCGCACGAGGGCGGCCGCGCGGGCGAGCCCCTGGCGGAGGACCGTGCGCTCGGCACCGTCCGGGTCGTGGGCCGGCTGGCCCTGGACCTTGGCGCTCGGGGAGTCGTCGTCGATGCCGAGCTGCACGAGCTCGGCGCCGCCGGACGCCATGGCGCGACCGGCCGCTTCGTCGAGGGCGCCCGCGTCGACGGCGTACTGGTAGAGCGCGAGCTGGAGGTTGCCCGCGACGGACGGCCCGGACGGCGCGGCCCTGGCGCTCTTGAAGTCGACGACGACCACCCGGCCGGAGTCGTCGATCTCGAGCCGGTCGGCGAAGCCGGTGAGCATGACGGGGCGGCCGTCGACGTCGACGACGCTCTGGAAGCGCTGCTCGGCGCCGACGACCTCGCGGGGGTTGTCGAGGTGCCACTGGACGAAGCGGCCCACGGCCTTGCGGATCCGGGCCAGCTCGCGCTGGCGCGACCACGGCGTGCGGAAGGCGAGCCGGTCCCAGACCGCCTCGACCTCGGCCATCATCGGGTCGACCTCGGCCGGCAGCTCGCCGACGGCCACGCGCTCGGCGAGGGCGTGCAGGATCTGGCCGAGGTTGGCGGACTGGTGCACGGCCGAGACGCCCCCGGCCTCGCGCTCGAAGAACCACTGCGCGGGGCAGAGCAGGATCGAGTCGAGCATGCTGGCGGAGACCGGGACCGGCCGCTCGGGGTCGCGGATCGGCTCGATCGAGCGGGTCGCGCTGCGGGTGCCCCACCAGGTCGACGGGTCGGCGGTCGGCACGAGCTGGCGACCGTCGACCTCCTCGGCCGCGAGCGCCGCCAGGCGGCGGGCGGCGGCCTCGCGGAGCGCAGGCGACACGGAGGGGTCGGCGGCGTGGCGACGCAGCTCGGCCACGAGCCCGCCGAGCGACAACGGACGCGCCGGGCGGCCGTCATGGTGCTCGATGGTCACGCCGAGCTCCTCCAGGAAGCGCGAGGGCTGCTCGCCGTCGTCGTCGGGCGACTTCACTGCGCTCACCACCAGTCGTCGGCGGGCCCGGGTGCACGCGACGTAGAACAGGCGGCGCTCCTCCATCAGGAGCGCGCGTGCGGTGACCGGCGGGACGAGGTCGGGGTGGCCGGACGCGTCGACGCCGATCCGGTCGGCGCCGAGCAGCGTGGTGCGGCGGCGCAGGTCGGGCCAGCCCTCCTGCTGGACGTGGGCGACGACGACGAGGTCCCACTCGAGGCCCTTGGAGCGGTGGGCGGTGAGCAGCCGGACCGCCTTGCCGCGGGCGCCCTGCTCCGCGAGCGTGTCGGCGGGCAGCTGCTGCTCGACCAGGTTGGCGAAGAACGCCTTGACGCCGATGTGCTCACGCTGGTCGACCACGCGTGAGGCGAGCTCGAAGAGCGCGACGATCGCGTCGAGGTCGCGGTGCGCCCGGCGGGCACCCGCTCCGCCGAGGTCGACCTGGCGACGCAACCGCTGTGGCCAGGACGTCTCCGACCAGAAGTGCCACAGCACGTCCTCGACGCTCGACCTGTCGGCGAGCATCCGGGCCCCCGCGTGCAGCAGCGCGGCCAGGGCAGCGGCGCGCTCGACGTCGTGACCGTCGAGGCCCTCGAGGAAGCCCTCCTCGACCACGGCGAGCCGCAGGAGCTCGCGGCTCGTGCGCCGGGCCGTGGCGTCTGCCAGCTCCTTCTCGCGGGTGCGGAGCCGGCGGACGAGCGCGCGGAGGTCGGAGGCGTCGAGCCCGCCGAGCGGCGAGAGGAGGAGCGACTCGATGCGCCCGGGGTCGAGGAAGTCGGGCGAGTCGGGGTCGTCGTTGTCGAGGTTGACCACCGCGCGCAGCGCGCCGAGGAGCGGCAGCACGGCCGGGTCGTGGACGAGTGGCAGGTCGTCGGACGCCACCTCGACGGGCACGCCGGCACCGGCCAGCGCCCGCCTCAGCGGGGGGATGCTGGTGCGGCCGGAGCGGACCAGCACCGCCATCCGGTCCCAGGCGATGCCGTCCTCGAGGTGCGCCCGGCGCAGCAGGTCGGCCAGCCGCTCGGCCTCGGCCCGCTCGGTGTCGTAGGTGACGACCTCGACCCGGCCGTCGCCCTGCGGCCCCGGCACGGCCTCGGGTGACAGGAAGGCCTCGCGCGCCTCGGCGGAGATGCTGCCGGTGAGGGTCAGCCGGCCGGCGACGCGGCCGGCGCCGAGCAGGATGCGCGGCCCGAACCGGCGGGTGCGCCGGAGCACGACGACCGGGGCGGGCGAGCCGCTCGAGGTCGGGAAGCTGCCCGGGAAGTCGAGGATGCCGCGCACGTCGGCGCCGCGGAACCCGTAGATCGACTGGTGCGGATCCCCCACCACGGTGAGGTTGCGACCGTCACCGGCGATGGCGCGCAGCAGTGCGACCTGGCCCGGGTCGGTGTCCTGGTACTCGTCCACGAAGACGTGGGCGTAGCGTGCCCGGAGCTCGTCGCGGTGCGCCTCGGCCTCGATGACCGCGCGCCGGATCAGGTCGGCGTAGTCGGTGGCGCCGAGGTTGTCGAGCACCGTCAGGTACTGCTCGAGGAACAGCCCGGCCGCGATCAGCTCGGGCAGGTCGTGCTCGATGCCGAGCGCGCGCAGGCCGGCGGGGTCGAGCCCCTTCTCGCGCGCCCGGGCGAGCACCGCCTGCACCTCGCGCACGAAGCCGCGGGTGCCGGCCGCCCGGCGCAGCTGCTCGGGCCACACGACCGACTCGGGGTTGTCGCGGAGCAGCTCGCGCAGCACCACGTCGGCCTCGGGAGCCGAGAGCAGCCGGATGGCTCCCTCGTAGAGCTCGGCCGGGGCGTACTTGCGGACCAGTGCGTAGGCGAAGGAGTGGAACGTCGAGCACGCGGCGGCCGAYGTCGTGCGCGCCACGCGAGCGGTGACCCGGTCACGCAGCTGCTCGGCGGCCTTGCGGGAGAAGGTGAGGGCGAGGACGGAGTCGGGCGTGGCGCCCCGGTGCTCGATCCGGTCGACGATCGCCTCGACGAGGGTCGTGGTCTTGCCGGTGCCGGGACCGGCGAGGACGAGGAGCGGGCCACCCTCGTGGTCGACCACGCGCTGCTGGTGCTCGTCGAGCTCGGGCACCACGACCTCGCGGTCGGGCCGGACGAGCCGGTAGCGGGTGGTCGGGTCGCTCACGAGTACACCCCATCACGCGGGACCGACAGTGTCCTGCCGGCCCCGCGGAGGGTGTGGACGAAACCTCAGCCCAGGTCGACGATCGCGGCGACCGGGCCGCCACCCTCGGGGCCCTGGTGGGCGGCGGAGACCGACACGAAGACCGCCGGGTCGCCGGTGACGGCGGCGGTGACGCCGCCGACGCACGCCTTGATCTGGCGGTGCCAGTGCACGTCGGAGTCGTCGAGCATCGCGTTGCGGCGCCCGCGGACCATGCCGTCCTGGCTGGCCTCGCACTTGAGGAAGACGTTGACCAGCTTGCCGTCGAGGTCGCTGGTGCGCGGGCGCTCGGGCAGGTCGAGGCCGGCGGTCCGGATCGCGTCCCAGATGCCATCGGCGTCCAGGGCGTCCTTCATCACCGAGTGACCGATGCGGTAGCGGCCGCCGACGCCCTTGGCGTTGCCGACGACGACGATCTGCGCCTGGTCGAGCTCGACGCCCGAGGAGCAGGAGGCGACCGAGGAGTAGAGCTCGCGGCTGTGCATCACGTCGGCGTCGGTGGGCATCTCGATCTCGCCGAGGGCGACGGCGATGCCGAGGCCGGTGACGCCGTTGGAGAGGTCCATCGACTCGTGGGTGTGCTCGGTCCACACCTTCTTGCCGCGCGCCTTGGCGTCGCGGATGGTGTGGATGGTCAGCAGCGGGGTCTTGGTCTGCACGTAGTGCACGTCGGCGGGGTCGGTGATCCCGGCACGCTCCATGGCGACCTTCACGCCTGCCGCGACCTTCTCGATCATCGCGGTGTAGCCGATCTCCTCGGGCAGGATCGCCTCGCTCATCGCGAAGCCCGCGGTCAGCCGCATCTCCTCGCGCGACGGGTCGTCCTCGGGGACGTCGGTCGTGGCGAAGATCGTGGCGTGCGGGCTGATCACACCGTCGGTGCCGCCGGACCAGACGATCGGGATGCCCTTGACCTGCTCCGGGTCGGCGCCCTTGGCGACCAGCGCCTCGCGGAACGCGCGGTCGGCGATGATCCGGGTGTAGTCGTTGACGCCGCCGTTGCCCTCGGTCTTGCCGATGATCGCGAAGACCCGGTCGGCGGCGATGACGCCGTCGTCGACGAGCTTCGTCAGCTCGGAGGCGTCGGCCACGGAGTGGATGGGGACCTTGCGGACTTCGATGGCGCTGGGCATGTCAGCTGCTTCCTTCTCGGTGGGAGTTATCGGGGTACGACGACGGTGCCGGCGTCGCCGGCGACCGCCGCGGTGATCTGGTCGAGGCTGGTGATGACGCCGGTGCCGCCGGTGGTCTCGACGAAGCGGCAGACCGCGTCGACCTTGGGCCCCATCGAGCCGGACGCGAAGTGGCCGTCGGCGGCGTGGGCGCGCAGCTGCTCGACGGTGATCCGGCCCAGGGGCTCGGCGTCGGGCTCGCCCCAGCGGATCACCGCGTTGGGCACGTCGGTGGCGATGACGAGCACGTCGGCATCGGTGGTGCGGGCGAGCAGGGCTGCGCCGAGGTCCTTGTCGATGACGGCCTCGACGCCGGCGAGCGAGCCGTCGGGACGGCGTACGTGCGGGATGCCGCCGCCACCGTTGGCGACGACGACGTAGCCGGCCTCGATGAGGGCGACCGCGGCCGGGGCGTCGAGGATCTCCTGCGGCTCGGGCGAGGCGACGACGCGGCGCCACCCCTTCTCGCCACGGTCCTCCCACGTCTCGCCGTGGTCGACGAGCACCCGGGCCTCGGCCTCGGGCAGGTGGCGCCCGATCGGCTTGGTCGGACGGGTGAAGCCCTCGTCGGCGGCGTCCACCAACGTGCGGGTGACGAGGGCGGCGCTGCGTCGGTCGATCCCCCGCGCGGCGAGCTCGTGGTCGAGCGCGTCCATCAGCACGAAGCCGAGCGTGGCCTGCGTCTGCGCGCCGCACCAGTCCAGCGGGACCGGGGGCACGACGCTCGCGGCGAGCTCGTTCTTGACGAGCAGGTTGCCGACCTGGGGGCCGTTGCCGTGGGTGATGACCACGTCGTGGTCGTGCTCGAGCAGACCGGCGACCGCGGCCATCGCGACCTGGGCCGCCTCGATCTGGTCCTCGGGGCGCGCCCGGCCGTCGGCGTTCGTCATCGCGTTGCCACCGAGTGCGAGCAGGACCCTCATGCGGCAACCGTAGTGATCTGGCGCACCCTCACCACCGGCAACAGATGTCAGGTGCGCGCGGGTTGCTGAGCAGATGTTGACAATCAGCGGTGGCCGCTCCTCACGCCCAGGCGAAGTAGCGGAGGTAGACGTAGACCCAGGCGACCAGCAGCGTCGCGACGGTCACCACGACGCCGTACTTGGTGAAGCCCCAGAAGCTGATCGGCTCCCCCGCCTTGGCCGCGATGCCCAGCACGACGACGTTGGCGCCGGCCGCGACCGCGGTGGCGTTGCCGCCGAGGTCTGCACCGAAGACGAAGGCCCACCACAGCGGGCTGTCCGCACCGGACGTCGCCGTCGTCGCGACCATGTCCTCGACGATCGGCACCGTGGCGGTCGTGTAGGGGATGTTGTCGACGAAGGCGCCGATGACGCCCGAGCCGAAGAGCAGAGCCGTCGCGCCGAGCAGCTCGCGGTCGCCCATCGCCTCCGCCGCCCACTCGCCGATCGCGCCGATGACGCCGACCTGCACCAGCGCGCCGACCAGCACGAACAGCGCCATGAAGAAGGCGAGGGTGTCCCACTCGACCTCCTCGAGGAACTCCTCGGGCTCGGTCCGCGAGACCAGCACCATGGCGCCGGCGCCCATCATCGCCACGACCGACGGGTCGAGGTGGAGCACGGTGTGCAGGCCGAACGCGATCATCACCAGGAACAGCACCACCAGGCACCGGCGCAGCATCCGGAGGTTGGTGATCGCCTCGGCCGGGCGCAGGTCGTCGAGCCCGTGGACGTCGACCTCGTGGTCGAGGTCCTTGCGGAAGAGCCAGCGCGCCATCACGACGAACAGCGCCAGCAGGATGATCGTCAGCGGCAGCGAGTGCACGAGGAAGTCGACGAAGCTCAGCCCGGCCCGGCTGCCGATGATGATGTTGGGCGGGTCGCCGATGAGGGTGGACATGCCGCCGATGTTGGAGGCCAGGATCAGCGAGATGAGGTACGGCGCGGGCGGCAGGCCGAGCCTCCGGCAGACCGACAGCGTGACCGGCGCGACGAGCAGCACGCACGTCACGTTGTCGAGGATCGGCGAGACGGCGGCCGTGATCAGCACCAGCAGCACGAGCAGCTTGTAGGGCTCCCCACCGGAGCGCTGCGCCGCCCACAGCGCCAGGAACTCGAACAGCCCGGTCTGCTTGAGCACGCCGACGATGATCATCATCCCGAAGAGCAGGAAGATGACGTTCCAGTCGACGCCCGTGTGCTCCTCGAAGAAGGCCGTCTGGGCGTCGACGAGGCCGATGACGACCATGCCGGCCACGCCGCCGAGGGCGGCAGCGACGCGGTGGACGCGCTCGGTCGCGATGAGGGCGTACGCGACGATGAAGACCGCCAGGGCGGCGGAGGTCAGGATCACGCGACCCGCCTGGGCACGCCGAAGGAGCGGGCCGAGCGCGCCGGGTCGTCCGTGTCCTCGGCCCAGCTGGCGAGCCGGCCGTAGCGGCTGACCGACCGCAGCCGCTCCTCCACCTGGGCGACCTGGCCGAGGGCGGCGACGACGAGGACCTGGTCGCCGGTGCGCAGGCCGGTGCGGGCGTCGGGGACGAGCACCTCCTTCCCGCGCGCGAGGATGGCGACCCCCGACCCGGGCGGCAGCCGCAGCTCGCCGACCTCGACGCCGGACAGCCGCGAGGCGGGCTCGACCTCGAAGCGCAGCAGGACCGCGTCGAGCCGGTCGAGGGTGGCGAAGCCGATCGACACCTTGTGCACGAAGCTGCCCTTCTCCTGCCAGCGCGGCTGGCGTCCGCGCCCGATCGCGAGCCCGACGGCGAAGCCGATCGCGGAGGCGATGAGGGCGACGGACACCGCCACCTCGAGGAGGTAGGGGGTGTCGCTCATGCTGCGCCGCCGGTGAGCCGGGCCTCGACCTCGGTGACCGCCAGGGCGGTGGCCGCGGTGCCGACCGGCAGCAGCCGGGTGAGCTGGCCGGGCCACCGCGTCTCGAGGGCCTCGAGGTCGTCGACGAGCGACTCCACCTCGAGCTGCTCGACGGCGCGGGCGACGGTGTCCTCGGCGAGCCGCGCGGCCTGCGCCGGCGGGACGTACGCCGTGCCCGGCTCGACGTCGCGCACCTGCACCGTCAGGTCGGCGAGGGCGACGACGTCGACGCCGTCGCTGGTCCGCGAGCGGATCACCAGCGGCACCACCCGCGGGTCGGTCGTCACGGTCTCGAACCGCTCGAGGCCCGGCCAGCGGGCGACGAAGCCGTTGCGCCGGACGCGCACGACCTCGCCCTGCCGGACCACGAGCACGAGCTCGCCGGGAGCCACACGGCGTACGCACGTCAGCGTGGCGAACAGCAGGCCCGGCCCGACGATCACCAGCCAGACCACCCACGCCGCGCCGGTCGGGTCGACGGCGGTGTTCTCGTCCGGTGGCGGCATGCCACGAAGTCTTCGCGGACCGGGTGGTCGCGACCATGGGTGCCTGACCCCATCTGGAACGGCTGGGGATGGGAGGGTTGGTGACATGCGTCTGCCCGGCCACCTCCCGCTGTTCTGGACGATCTGTCTGATCAACGGCGTCGTGCTCGTGGTCGCGGCGCTGCTGCTGCTCCTCTCCCCCGCCCGCGTCTCGGCCGACGCCGTGCCGTCTGAGTTCGTCGTGATCGGCGCCGGGCTGGTGGTGATGATCCTGACCAACGCTCTCCTCATCCGCTGGGCGCTCGCGCCGCTGCACCGCCTCATCGCACGGCTCGAGGGCATCGAGCACCTGGAGCCGACCGAGCTCCCCGAGGAGGGGTCCGGCCCGGTCCTCGGCATCGCGCGCAGCGTCAACGGGCTCCTCGCCCGCCTCGCCGAGGAGCGCCGTACCGGGGACGCACGGGCGCTTGCCGCACAGGAGGCCGAGCGGCACCGCATCGCCCAGGAGCTGCACGACGAGGTCGGGCAGAGCCTGACGGTCGTCCTGCTGGGCCTCAAGCAGCTGGAGTCGCAGTCGCCGCCCGCGCTGGTGCCCGAGCTGGCGGCGGTCCGCGAGAGCGCCCGCGCCGGCCTCGACGACGTACGCCGGGTGGCGCGGCGGCTGCGGCCGGGAGTCCTGGAGGACCTCGGCCTGGCGAGCGCCCTGGCCGCGCTGGCGACCGAGTTCGCCGACCACAGCTCCGCGTCGGTGCGCCGCTCCTTCGCACCCGGCCTGCCGGCGCTGAGCCCGGAGGCCGAGGTGGTGGTCTACCGGGTGGCCCAGGAGGCGCTCACCAACGCCGCCCGGCACGCCGACGCCCGCTCCGTCGAGATCTCGATGCAACGCCTCGGCGCCCACGTCGTGCTGGAGGTGCGCGACGACGGCCGCGGCTTCACCGGCCTCACCGAGGGGTCGGGGCTGATGGGGATGCGTGAGCGCGCCGCACTGGTCCGCGCCGAGCTGTCGGTGATCAGCCAGCCGCGCCACGGCACCACGGTGCGGCTCAAGGTGCCCGTCGACACGACCACGGAGGCGAGCGCGTGATCCGGATCCTGCTGGCGGACGACCACACGCTCGTGCGCCGCGGCGTACGCCTCATCCTCGAGCAGGAGCCCGACCTGTCGGTCGTCGCCGAGGCGGCCGACGGCGCCGAGGCCGTCGAGCGGGTGCGCGACACCGAGGTCGACCTCGTCGTGCTCGACATCGCGATGCCCCGGATGACCGGGCTGCAGGCGGCCGCCGAGATCGCGCAGCGCCGCAACCCTCCCAAGATCCTCATGCTGTCGATGCACGACAACGAGCAGTACTTCTTCGGCGCCCTCAAGGCCGGTGCGAGCGGGTACGTCCTCAAGTCCGTCGCCGACGAGGACCTCGTCGGCGCCTGCCGGGCGGCGATGCGCGGCGAGACCTTCCTCTACCCCGGCGCCGAGAGCACGCTCGTGCGCGACTACCTCGACCGGATGCGTCGCGGCGAGCGGGTGCCGACGTCGGTGCTCACCGCGCGGGAGGACCAGGTGATCAAGCTGATCGCCGAGGGCCGCTCGTCGCGCGAGATCGCCAAGGACCTCCACATCGCGCTCAAGACCGTCGAGGGGCACCGCGCCAACATCCTCGGCAAGCTCGGGATGCGCGACCGGGTCGAGCTGACGCGCTACGCGATCCGGGCCGGCCTGATCGAGCCGTAGCCCGACCTGCCGCACGTGCGGCGGTCAGGCGTCGCTGACCCGACGCGCGAGGTGGAGGGTGATGTCCGCCGCGACCGCGACCCGGTCGGGCAGCACGCCGTGGATCCGCCGCAGCACGGTGTCGCGGACGTCGGGGTCGAGCTCGAGGTAGGCCGACACCGTCGACAACAGGCCCACGAAGTCGACCGCAGGAACTGTGCTCCGGCGCTCGACGAGGACCTGACGGACGTCGTCGAACCACTCGGACGCCTCCAGCTCGGATCCGGGCCACTGCAGGGGACTGTCCGCGGGGGTGCCGTCCGGTGAGGGCACCTCGTCGTCGGGGAGGTACGGCTCGCGTGCGCTGCACAAAGCCTCCTCCAGGGCCGGATCGGCCAGGCGCACCGGTCCCCCGAACGAGGCGAACACCCCGCCCGGCACGAGCAGCGAGGCGACGCGCTCCCAGCGGCCCTCGGGCCGGGTCCAGTGCAGGGCGGCCGCCGCGTAGACGAGGTCGTACCGCGTGGTCATCGGCAGGTCCTCGAACGTCGCGCACACGGTGCGCACCGAGTCCGGGACGTGCCTTCCGAGCACGGCGAGCATCGCAGCGTCGGGCTCGGTCGCCGTCACCGCGATGTGGCGCGCGGCGAACGCGCGGGTGGCCTTCCCCGTACCTGCACCTATCTCCAGTGCAGACGCGACGCGACGCCCGGCGTAGTCAAGCACGGTGTCGACCACCTCCACCGGGTAGTCCGGGCGATAGAGCTCGTACGCCTCTGCGACGGAGCCGAAGGAGAGAGCGCGACCACTCACGGCAGGTTCCACCAGGTGTCGAGGCGCGCGACCGCGGGCGTCGTACGTCCCTCGCGCAGGACGCGGGCGAGCCGCAGGAGGTACGCCGCGATGCCGGCCGCACCCTGCATCCAGCCGATGCCGGGCGGGAGCAGGGGGTCGTCGTTGCGGTGCTCGGTGAAGCGCCAGCAGGCGCGGTCCCCCTCCACGACCGCGCGGTCCACGAGGGCGTCGCCCAGCACCTGCGCGAAGACGAGGTCGTCGTCGACCCCGAGCCGCTGCCAGGCGTCGAGGAACACCTCGCCCACCCCGGCGGTGCCGCAGCAGCGGCCGTCGTTGTCCCAGAAGCCCGGGTGGCGGCGCTCGGGGATGCCCGAGGTGCGGATCGCGCGCAGGCAGCGGCGGTGCCACTGCGCCGGCGTCTCCCCCGCGACCGCAGCGACTCCGGCGTGCTCCAGCGCTGTGAACAGCAGCGAGGTGCCGGTCGGGCCGTGGCACCAGCTGTAGGTCACCTCGTCCATGTCGGGTTCCGGCGGGATCACGTGGGGTGCCACGAATCCGCCGTCGCTCGTGTCACCGAGGGTGACGAGGTGCTCCGCACCGCTGCGCGCCGCGTCCACCAGGTCCGGCCGGTCGAGCTCGACGCCGGCGACGGCGAGGGAGGCGGCGATCCCGGCCAGCCCGTGCGACCAGTTGGGCATCTGCCGGTCACCGCGCTCGGCCCGCACCTGCTCCGTGTAGCGCCACGGCACGAAGGGCCAGTTGGTCCCGGCCTCGGTCGGCTCCGCCTCCGCCAGCAGGAGGTCGGCCGTGCGGTGGGCCAGCTCGGCCGCGCCCGGGGTGCCGTGCCGGTGCGCCCACACGGCGCCGAGGAGGTTGCCGGCCGTGCCCAGGGTGACGTCGTTGATGCGGGTGTGCGGGGGGAACCGCGGGGGCGCCATCCACGGCTGCTCCCAGCCGTCGTCGGTGGCGAGCTCGGCCAGCCGGGCGATCGCCTCCCCGTGCCCCTCGGCCCCCAGCGCGCTGAGCACGCCGAGGTCGCTGACCAGGCCGTCGAAGTAGGAGTACGCCGTCGTCGTCGCCAGGTTGCCCCTGATCCGGGTCGCGATCCCGTCGGCGAGCCGTTGCTCCTCGTGGGTCCACGCACGCGCCTCGCGCACCTCCGCCAGCACGTGGGCGAGCCCGCCGATGCCGCTGTGCATGCCGTCGCGCTCCTCGGGCGGGCCGCCGTCGTGCGGCACGGTCTCGGGGATCCAGGGCCCGTCGTCCCACCGCACCTGGTCCAGCACCCACCGCCAGGCCGCCTCACCGAGGTCGGCGTACGTGTCGTGCGAGGTCATCCGGCGCTCCTCCCCGTTCATCCCCGGTAGGGCGGCGCGACGCCCCAGCCCCACCGCGGCGTGGGCGCCTGCTCGACCACCTGCGCTCCCGGCCGGGAGTTCTCCATCGCCAGCCGGGTGCCCCACTCGAGGTAGCCGATGATCGCCGCGCGGAACTCCGGGTCGGCCGGGAGGTCCGCGTCGTCGGCGGCAAGGCTCATCGTGGCGGCGAAGCGGTGCCGCTGTGCCGGGGTGATGTCGAGCCCCACGTGGTGGCGGAGCATCGACTCGTAGCCGCCGTGCCGATCGGTGTAGGTCGTCGGGCCGCCGAGCACCTCGGCCCACCAGTCGGTGACGTGCTCCCGGTGCCGTTGCGAGACCCCTCCGGGGAAGAAGCCGGCCAGGGCGTCGTCTGCCTCGACGCGGTCGTAGAAGGAGTCGATCATCCGGCGCAGCGGGTCGAGGCCGCCCGCCCACTCGTACAGCGTCGGCAGCCCCGGCTCGTCCACTCCACCCATGCAGGCATTCCACCGCACGGGACGCGCGGCCGCACCTGCAATTGCGCGCGGTCACGTGGCCCGGTGGATTCCTACAACACGCACAGACCCCCTCTTCTGCCTCGGCAGGCCGCGGACCCCTCGCCCGCACGTGCGACGGTCATGGCCGCTGGCACCCGGATCGAAGGGCAACGTCCGGCGCACGTGCGCGGACACACGGAGTGCCGTGGACGTCCCGACTCGCCGAGGCGTACCGTCGGTCCGGGAGGATCCACATGACTCGGCATGGTCTCGCGGGCGGTGTGATGGCGCTCGCCCTCGCGGCCTGTGGCGGTCAGGGTGGCGACACCGATCCCGTGGCACCGGTCGACACGTCGCCGGACTCCCCGGACTCCCCGGACTCCCCGGACTCCCCGGACTCCCCGGACTCCCCGGACTCCCCGGACTCCCCGGACTCCCCGGACTCCCCCGGAGCCGACGACGCGATCGTGCTGACTCAGGACGGCCTCGGGGAGCTCGACCTCGGGTCGCGCGACGCCCTGTCGCTCAGCATCATGGACGTCGAGGCGTGGCTGGGTGAGGCGCTCTCGCCCAAGCCCCAGACCGGTGAGTGCACGTTGGCCACCAACGAGGACCTCGGCATCGCGCTCGTGGCCGATCCGTACGACGGGGTGATGGGTTTCGTCATCGACAACCCCGACGTCACGACACCCGAAGGCATCCGCGTGGGTAGCACGACGGAGGAGCTCGACGCTGCCTACGGGGATTCCATCGGGATCGTGGAGGGTGCCCTTTCGAACTCGGGTGGTCCGCTGGCGATCGTGGACGACACCGAGAACCCGGGCGCTGCGCCCGATGCCACGAGTCGGCACCTCGCGTTCGACACCGATCCCGAGGGAAGGGTGACGCGACTCAAGAGTGGCTACTGGCCATGGATGGGATACCCGGACTACTGCGAGGTCGAGTCTGCGAGCCCGCAGGACACCGGGTGGCCGTTGACGGGCACATGATGGCTCGAGGGCAACGAGGTACGTCGTACGGCCGCCGGTGGCTCGTCGCCTACTGGGCGGCGGCCGCGCTGAACGTCGTGTTCGTGCTGCTCGCCGTGTCGGGCGAGGACGTTCCATCGTCGGCCTACTTCTCCGTCCTGACCGGCGCCGCCACCAGTCTCGCCGGCGCGGCCATGGCGACGCACCTCGTGCGCGTCGGTGTCAGCGACGTCGACTTCGACGACGTGACAGCGACGATGCGGGTGATTGTCGTGGGCTGGCTGATCCTCTGCCTCGCCATGATCGTCACTGTGATGGTCGCCACGGACTTCGGAGCTCGATCGACGGTGGGACCCGAGACCACCGATGCCGTGGTCGGGTTCGCCGACGGCGTCGCTGCCCAGCTCTTCGGCGTGGCCGCGCTCTTCGTGATCGTCGGAGACGGTTACACGAAGTACCGGCGGCTGCTCGCCCAGCGCGAAACGTAGGCGGGTCACCCAGCCCAGGCTCGTCCGAGCAGCATGTCCAGCACGTGCGTGCCCACGGGCAGCCCGTGGTCGTCGTAGTAGGCGAACATCGCCGACAGCCAGGGGTGGGCGCCGGGGTCGTCGACCCGACGCACCGGGACACCCGCCTCGTCGCCGAGCTCACGGACGGTCGCGACGCGGGTCGCGAGCTCGTAGGTCGCTCCCCCGTGGCCGGGCTCGGTCAGGACGACGGCCGCGGCGCGACCGAGGTCGGCGAGGTCGAGGAAGCCGAACCGCACGTCGGGTGAGTAGGGCAGGTCGACCGGACCGGTGAGGTCGAGGTTCTGCAGGTAGGCGCCGGGCTGGAGGATCGTCCACCCGAGCCCGCTGCGCCGGACCAGGTCCTCGCTGACCGCCTTGCCGACGTGGTGCGGCATCGCGGGCGCGTAGGGCGAGGCGACCGAGTGGTAGACCACCCGCTCGACCCCGGCGCCGGCCAGCGCGGCCAGCGCGGAGGCGACGTAGGCCGGCTCGTCGGGGTGCAGGTTGGGCGCGATGACGTACGCCGCCTCGCAGCCGGCCACCGCCGACGCGAGGTCCGGCCATTCGGCACGCCCCAGGGGGCGGGCGTCGATGCCGCGGTCGGCCAGCGCCGAGCACACCGCACGCCCGGTCTTGCCGTGCCCGCCGAGGACCGCGACGCGCGCCACCATCAGCCCCGTCAGCCCCGTCAGACCCGGTCGACCTCGGCGAAGGCCGCGCCGTCGGCCAGCGAGGCGTAGCCCGGCCCACGGTCGAAGAACGCGTCGTCGTCCTTGCTCCAGGCGGCCCGACCCGCGCGCTCGGCAGAGGTGGCCGCGTCGTCGAAGCCCAGGCTCCCGTCGTCGGCGGAGCCGGTCAGCACCACGCCGTAGTCGCGCAGCGCGGCCTCGGCCGACACCTTGCGCCAGACCACGTCACGGACGACGGACTCCGGGTCGCGGGCGAGCGGGTCGCCCCAGCCGCCGCCACCCGTCGTCCGGATCCGGACGAGCTGGCCGGCCTTGATCTCCTCGGCGTCGGCGAGGGCGTCGACCTCGCGCTCGTCGGGGCCGCCCGGGTCGATGACGACCTGGAACGGCATGCCGGCCTTGCCGCCGCGCACGCCCCAGCAGGCCAGGATCGAGCGGTCGGCGATGGACATGAAGTGCGCGTCCTTGAGCATCCGGATGTGCTTCTCGTAGCCGAGGCCGCCGCGGAACTCCCCCGCGCCGCCGGAGTCCTGGGCCAGGCCGAGGCGCTCGACGATGAACGGGAAGCGCGACTCGGTGAACTCGGTCGGCAGGTTGCGGGAGTCGGGCACGACGTGGATGGTGTCCTCGCCGTCGGCGTAGTAGCGACCGCCGGAGCCGCCGCCGAGCACCTCGCGCATGAGGTAGTCGTTGCCGTCGAGGTCCTTGCCGTAGACGCCGGTGTAGCGGATCGTCTCCTGGTCGGCGGGCATCTTGCCGTCGACGGCCTTGGCCACGACGCCGGCGAGCACGCCGAGCAGCCGCAGGATCACGAAGGTGCGGGCGTTGGTCGGGCCGGGGTGGATCGGCGTGAGCAGCGTGCCCTTCTCGGGGAAGCGCATCTCGATCAGCGGCACGATGCCCTCGTTGACGTCGAGCTCGGCCATCCGCTCGGGGGTGTCCGCGAGGTTGCGCAGGATCGGCGCGAGCCACTTCTTGAGGAAGTTGCCGCCGACGTAGTCGCCGCAGTGGTTGATCGGGCCCTTCGCCTGGGCGCTGGTGCCGGTGAAGTCGATGATCAGCCGCGGCCCGGCGGGCCGGCCGTTCTCCGGGTCGGCGGGGGCGTCGCTGACCTTGGTCAGGGTGATCCGCTGGGTGTGCAGCTGCGGCTCGTCGACGCCGTCGTGCTCGGCGTAGTCCTCCCAGACGTAGGTGCCGTCGGGGATCTTGGAGAGGATCTCTCGGCGGTAGGTCTCGGTCGTCGTGTCGAGGATCGCGTCGAACGACGTCTCGATCGCGTCGCGGCCGTAGCGCTCGAACAGCTCGCCGAGCCGGCGCGCGCCCATCAGGCAGGCGGAGCACTCGGCGTCGAGGTCGGCGGCGAGGCTGTCGGGCATCCGCGAGTTGCGGGTCATGATCCGCAGCGCCGACTTGTTGGGCACGCCGGCGTCCCACAGCTTGATCGGCGGGACGGCCAGCCCCTCCTCGTAGACGGTGGTCGCGTTGCTGGGCATCGAGCCCGGGACGGCACCGCCGATGTCGTCGTGGTGGCCGAAGGCCTGCACAAACGCGACGACCTCGCCCTCGTGGAAGACCGGCACGGTGACGCACAGGTCGGGCAGGTGGCCGATGCCGCCCTCGGACTCGTAGACGTCGTTGTGGAAGAAGACGTCGCCCTCGCGCATCTCCTCGATCGGGTAGTCGCGCACGATCGGGTGCACGAGCGCGCTGTAGGAGCGGCCGGTCAGCTTGCGCAGCTGGCGGTCGTGGATGCCCGCGCGGAAGTCGTGGGCGTCGCGGATCATCGGCGAGCGGCTGGTGCGACCGATCGCGGTCTCCACCTCCATCTCGACGCTGGCGAGCGTGCCCTGGACGATCTCGACCAGGATCGGGTCGACGCTCGACCCCTCGGCCGTCAGGCGGCCGCCGTGCTCGTAGGCGGTCGGCAGGCCGGCCGGGTTCACCGGCTTCGCGGTGACGTAGGCCGGGTCCACTGCGCGGGTGCTGACGTCGGTCATCGAGCCGACTCCTTCCGGATCACGAGGTTGGCCCAGTCGTCGACCACGACCTCGAAGCCGGGGTGGACGGGGATGGTCGAGCCGAACTCCTCGACGATGGCCGGCCCGCTGAAGGTGTCGCCGGCGCCGAGGTCGGCGCGCCAGACGACCGGGGTGTCGATGTAGCCCTGCTCGGCGTCGAAGCAGACCTCGCGCCGGCTGCGGACGGCGCGCTCGAGGACGTCGCCCTCGGCCTTGTCGAGGGTGGGGATCTCGGGGCGGGTGATCGGGCCGATGCCGGTCACGCGCAGGTTGACCCACTCGACCTGCTGGTCGCGGTCGCCGCGGAAGTCGTAGCCGTAGAGCTGGTGGTGCTCGCTGTGGAACGTCTCGGCCACCTGCTCGACGTACGCCTCGTCGACCTTGCCCTCCGGCGCGGCCACCCGCACCTCGAAGGCCTGCCCGACGTAGCGCACGTCGATGGTGCGCTGGAAGCGGTGCTGGTCGGCCGTGAAGCCCTCCTTGGCGAGCGCCTCCCGGGCCCGGTCGGTGAGGTCGTCGAGGATCGACTGGACGGCCGCGTGGTCGAGCACCGACTCCTTGGCGACGTGGGTCTGGACGTAGTCGTTCTTCACGTCGACCGTCAGCAGGCCGAAGGCGCTCACGTTGCCCGGGTTGGGGGGTACGACGACGCCGGCGAGGTCGAGGATGTCCACGAGCCGGCAGGCCAGCAGCGACCCGGAGCCACCGAAGGTCGTCAGCATGAAGTCGCGGACGTCGAGGCCGCGCTTGACGCTGACCTGCCGCAGGGCGTTGGCCTGGTTCCAGGCCGAGATCTCCAGGATGCCGGTGGCGCAGCGCTCGAAGTCGAGGCCGAGCTGCTCGGCGAGGTCGGCGATGCCCTTCCGGGCGGCCTCCACGTCGAGCGGGATCTCGCCGCCGAGCAGGTGGGGAGGGATCCGGCCGAGGGTGACGTGGGCGTCGGTGATGGTCGGCTGGGTGCCGCCCTTGGCGTAGCAGAGCGGGCCCGGGTCGGCGCCGGCCGAGTGCGGGCCGACCTTGAGAGTGCCCTCGGGCGACAGCCAGGCGATCGAGCCGCCACCGGCGCCGACGGTCACGACGTCGATCATCGGGATCTTGCTCGGGTAGGCGCCGACGGTGCCCTCGGTGGTGAGGGTCGGCTCGCCGTCGAGGACGACGGACACGTCGGTCGACGTACCGCCTCCGTCGCAGGTGAGGATCTTCGGGAAGCCGGCGACCTTCGCGATCAGCGCGGCGCCCAGCGCGCCGGCCGCGGGGCCGGACAGCACCGTGGTGA
The DNA here is from genome assembly GCF_056401175.1 of Nocardioides sp. P4_G10. Taxonomy (NCBI): domain Bacteria; kingdom Bacillati; phylum Actinomycetota; class Actinomycetes; order Propionibacteriales; family Nocardioidaceae; genus Nocardioides; species Nocardioides sp. P4_G10. Next base: position 54,762 of record NZ_JBFUJV010000022.1, read on the forward strand.
TCGGTTGGTGGACGACCTCGTCGGCCGACAGCACGCCGCCGTTGGACTTCATCACGTAGAACGGGATCTCGTTGCCGGTGAACCCGAGCAGCCGGTCGGAGATGTTGGTGACGTAGCGGCTGACGTTGGGCTTCACGGCCGCGTCGACGAGCGTGGTCATCGAGCGCTCGTACTCGCGGTACTCGCGCAGCACCTCGCTCGAGATGGAGACGATCGCGTCGGGGTGCTCGCGGCGCAGGATGTCGCGCATCCGCAGCTCGTGGGCGTCGTTGGCGTAGGCGTGGATCAGGCAGACGCCGATGGTGGTGATGCCCTGGTCCTTGAACCAGCGGGCCGCCGCGACGGCCGCCTCCTCGTCGAAGGGACGGATCTCCGCACCGGTGAAGTCGAGACGACCACCCACCGTGCGCACGCGGTCCGCCGGGACGATGCGGTCGGGCTTGACCCAGAAGTAGGAGTTCCCGTAGCCGTCGGGCACCGACTGGCGGGCGATCTCGAGCATGAACTCGTAGCCCTCGGTGGTGATGAAGCCGAGCGCCTCGACCTTGCCCTCGAGCAGCTTGTTGGTCGCCACCGTCGTGCCGTGCGAGACGGCCGTGATGTCGCTTCCCCCGGCACCGACGATGTCGAGGATCTTCTCGATGCCGGCGATGAAGCCGTCTGCCGGGTTGCCCGGCGTGCTGGGGGTCTTCGTGGTGACCAGCTCACCCGAGTCCTCGTCGAAGGCGACCACGTCGGTGAACGTGCCCCCGGTGTCGATGCCGATCCTGATCCGCCGCGCGCTCATGGGGAGAATTCAACCGATCCGGCCGTCGTGGTGGCCACGGCAGAGTTTGCCGACGGATCACCATTTCCTCGGCAAGACCTGCCGGGCGGCGGCATGGCGGGAGGGCGTGCGGGGGAAAGGCGAAGGGCCCTCGGCGGTATGAGCGCCAAGGGCCCTTCTGGTGACCGGTCGTGGTGATGCTCCCGGTCGATCGCTCTCTCCGTCTCGTCCCAGCCACCTCATCACCTGGTGCCTGCGACGTTCCCCGGCGTACCGGTTCCCGTCGTGCGGACTCGTCGTCCAGAGCCATCCCGCCTCCCCTTGCGGGGCTGCGTAGGGAGAGTTCTATGCCCTGCGTCACACCGTCCGCAAGGCCTTCGGCGAGGCTATTTCCACATACTCCGGGTTCCGGCGCGTCGTGCACAGCGATGCCCACACCGTCCCCAGGTCTCAGCACTTCTCCACACGTTCGTGCACAGCTTCCTCCACACCGCCGTCGCCATCGAGGACACGCGCGAGGACCTGGTCGAGGGTCAGCTGCGCACCCTCGGCGCGGAGCTCCTCGAACCGCTCGTCACCCAGGGCGCTGCGGAGCGCGGCCACCACCCGGTCGTGCTCGGGCACGTCGCCCGGGTGGCGCCGGGCGCCGAGGACGCGCAGCGCCTCGTCGCCCGCGCCGACGAGCACCGCCCCCAGCTCCGGGCGACCCAGCGCGTGCTCGGGCCCGGCCAGCTGGGACACGGTCCACGCCGCCATCAGCCGCCGGCCCTGCGACCAGCAGATGCGCAGCGCCTGGTGGGTGAGCCGCCTGGCCTCCTCGTGGTCGCCGCGGTGGTCGGCCAGGTAGCTGAGGTTGGAGAGGAACACGCTGACGTACATCTCGTCGCCCAGGTCGCCGGAGATCTGCAGGCCCTCCTCGTAGGCCTCGCGGGCCTCCTCGTCGCGCCCGGCGACCCGCGTCAGCTCACCGCGGATGTTGAGCACCTGCGCGACGAGCGCGGGACTGCCGACGCCGCGCCCCAGCGCGAGCGCCTCGTCGTTCGTCCGCATGGCGAGCCCGGTCTGCTCGACGTCCGCGATGTACGTCGCCGAGGTGACGGCGAGCCCGTACGCCACGAGCCGGGTCTCCCCCAGCTCCCGGAACAGGACCGTCGCGCGCTCCCAGTGGGTGCGTGCCTCGGGACGGCTGGAGGGGAACGCCATGAACCCGGCCGCCAGGTGGATCCGTGCCGAGATGTAGGGGTCGAGCTGGTCCTCCACGGCGAGCATCTCGTCGATCCAGCGCAGCCCCTCGGCGTGGTTGCCCTCGAGGAACCAGTAGGCGCCCAGCGCCGCGGTGATGCGCGCGGTCAGCGGCAGGTCGCCGGTGCGCGCCGCCCACGCGTGCGCCGCCCGCACCTCCTGCAGCATCTCGCTGATGTCGTCGAGCCAGCGGTAGGTCGCGTCGGTCCAGCGGCGCTCGTAGAGGTCGTCGAGCCAGGACGAGAAGTACGCCGCGTGGCCGGCCCGGGCGGCCTCGCAGTCCCCGTCGACCAACCGGGCGGCGTGGTCCCGCACGAGCGCGAGCATCCCGAAGCGCGGCTCGTTGCGGTAGCCGGTGGTACGCCGCACCAGGCTGTGGTCCACCAGGACGCTGAGCGGGTCGACCACGTCGCCGTCTGCCCACACCGCCTCCACGGCCTCCAGCGGCACGGCCCCGTGGAACACCGTGAACAGCCCGAACAGGCGCTGCTCCGCCGGGCCGAGCAGCTGCAGGCTCCAGTCGATCGTCGCCGGGATGGTCTGCTGCCGGTCCGGCAGGTCGCGCCCCGCGCCGGCCGCCGATCCCAGGCGGCTGGTCAGCCGCTCGCGCAGCAGCGACGGGGAGAGGGTGCGCAGGTGTCCCCCGGCGATCTCGATCGCGAGCGGCAGGCCGTCCACTGCGCGGCAGATCGCCACGACGTCCGCGGTGTGGTGCGCCAGCTCGAAGTGCGGGTCGACGGCGGTGGCGACCTGGTCGAAGAGGGCGACGGCGTCCGCAAGGCCACCGGATCCCTCGCTGCTCTCGACGGCGAGGGGGTGCACCTCGTGGACGTGCTCACCGGCGACGCGCAGCCGCGCCCGGCTGGTCACCAGCACCCTCAGGTCGGTGGACCACTGCAGCATGTCCGCCACGAGGTCGGCGGCCTCGACCACGTGCTCGAAGTTGTCGAGGACCAGCAGCAGGTCCTGGCGCTGGAGCGCCTCCTCGAGCATCTGCACCACGTTGGAGTTGTCGCCGGAGCGGATGCCGAGCTCGCTCACGGCCAGCTCGGCGACGAGCCCCGCGTCCGCGACCTTCGTGAGGTCGACGTAGCAGGTCCGTCGCGAGGTGGCCTCGCCCCAGGCGTGCGCCACCTCGGCCGCCAGCCGGGTCTTGCCGACCCCACCGATGCCGAGCAACGTCACCAGCCGGTGGTCCTCGAGCAGGGAGAGGACCGCGGTCACGTCACCGTCGCGGCCCACCGTGGCGGTCGCGGGCCGCGGCACCCGGGTCGCGCTCGCACCCGGGGCCGCGGACGGCGGCTCGACCGGCGGCATCGCCTGCGCGCGCGCGTGCAGGGCGCGGGCGGCGGGTCCGGGCTCGAGGCCGAGCTCGTCGCGCCAGGTCCGGGCCATCGCCTCGAGCTGGCGCAGCGCCTGACCCCGGCTGCCGCCCTCCACGTGCTGCTGGACCAGCCGGAGGTGCGCCTCCTCGTCGAGCGGCTCCGCGGCCACCAGGTCGGCCCAGCGACCGGCCGAGCGGAGCAGCTCCAGGTAGGAGACCCGGAGGCGTTCGCGCTCGGCGTCGGCCCACGGCTCGTAGAGGTCCTCGGGCAGCAGGTCGCCGCGGTAGAGGTCGATCGCCTCCCCCACCGACGACGGGTCGCCCGCAGCACGGTCGAAGCGCTCGACGTCCACCGCCACCTCCACGTCGGGCAGCAGCGAGACCACGTCGCCGGCCAGGACGACCGCCGACGGGACCCCGACGGCCGCCCGCGCGTAGTGCGCGGCCTTGTGCAGCCGGGGCGCCGCCTGCTCCAGGAGCAGGTCGGGCCAGAGCAGGTCGACCAGCTGCTCACGAGGCAGCTGCCGGCCGGGCCGGAGCGCGAGCACCTTCACCAGCGTGGCGGCGCTGCGGCGGGTCCAGGCGTGCGCGGCGACGGCGCGGCCGTCGACGACGACCGCGAACCCTCCGAGGAGACTGATGTCGACGTGCATCGCACCCTCCCAGCCGCGAGCGATGCGACTCTACGCCGGTCGGCGCGCCCGGATCGACGCCATTTCCCGCGGCCGTCCTGGCGTACGGCGCTCAGCCCGCGACGTCAGCGCGATCGAGCTGCTCGAGGTGCTCGACCTCGTCGCCCATCGCCGCGCTGAACCGGCGGAGCAGCGACCGGATGCCAGGAGCGTCCCAGTCGTACGCCGCCACGCGCTCGGTGACTGCGAAGAGCTCGCGCGAGAGCCGGTCGCGGGTCTCCTGGTAGCGCTCCAGCGCCGCGTGCTCCGGGACTGCGCCGGAGTGGGACGCGAGCACCTGCCCGGCGAGCAGCTCGGCGTCCCGCAGCGCGTCGGTGATGCCGTGGGACGTGATCGGGTCCTTGAAGTAGCCCGCGTCCCCCACGAGCGCCCACCCGGGACCGGAGGACTCGCGCGCGAAACCGGGCAGGCCCGCCCAGCCGCGGACCGGGGTGACCGGCCGGAGCCCGCGCGCCCGGTCCGCGGCGGCAGGACCCGCCGCGGCCAGCAACCCGGCGAAGGCCTGCTCGACGCCGAGGCGGCGCAGCCGACGCATCCGCGCGGGGGTGGTGCCCACGAACACGCACGACGCACCGTCGTTGGTCGGGATGACGCCCGAGCCCGCGCCGTCGCCGTACGTCCACTCGAAGCCGTCGCCCAGCGGGTCCTCGACGTAGCGGTAGAGCACCGCGCTCGACGTCCGCCCCTGCCACGTGGTCCTGGCACCGGCCTCCTCGGCGACCCTGGACCGGATCCCGTCGGCCCCGATGGTGAGGCCGGCGGCGAGCTCGACGGGGAGGCCGCCGCGGGTGCGGCCGACGACGCCGGTCACGCGGCCCGAGCCGTCGCGGCGCAGCGACGTCACCGCCGTCTCGTGCAGCACCCGCGCGCCGGCCTGCTCGGCGGCCTCGACGAGGAGCCCGTCGAGCAGGTGCCGGCGGGGTGCGTAGAGCGCGTCCACCCCGGACCGGGGTCGGATGGTGACGTCGGCGACCTCGCCGTCCGCGTAGCGGAAGACGGTGCGCCGGACGGCCGGTGTCCCGGCGGCCACGACGTCGGCCAGCACGCCCCAGCGGGACAGCTGGAGGACTCCGCCTCGCATGAGCGCGTGCGTGGAGAGTGTGTCGCTGCCACGCCGTCCCCGGTCGACCAGGGCGACCGACAGGCCGGCCCGCGCCAGCAGCAGCGCAGTGGAGGCGCCGGCGACCCGGCCACCCACCACGACGACGTCGACGGTGCTCATGCGTGGGGTGTTCATGCCGCCGGCTCCTGTCGTCCGGTGCCGGACTCAGCGGCCACCGGCCCCGGCGCGCCGCTGGCGGCGAGCAGGTGGGCGACCACCGCAGCGGCGTCGTGCCGCGCCCCGTCGATCTGGCCGGAGTCGCGCCGGTGCTGGAAGCGCTGCCCGACGACGTACACGCCCTCGGCGGGCGTCACGCCCCGGTGCTGGCGGACGGCCCCGTCGGGGTCGGTGATCGGCAGCCGCAGCCACGGGTGGTGGGGGCGGTAGCCGGAGGCCACCAGCACGGTGCCGATGCCCTCGGCGCGCAGGTCGACCTGGAGCCGTGGGCTCCCGATCGCCACGGGACGGGGCCGCGGGCTGTCCCACAGCTGGCCGGCCAGGCCGATCCGCTCGACGAAGTGGTCGAGGCTGTCGAGGAGCCGGTCCAGGTTCGCGTCCGCGGCACCGACGGTGGCGGCGAGGTCGTCGCGGAAGTGAGCGGTACGACCGTCGACGGTGTCGAGCCGTCCGACCAGGCGGACGCCGTGCTCCTGCAGGCGGCCGAGGTCGAGGTCCTCGGTGGACCGCTCGGGGTCGTCGCGGCCCACGAGCTGCAGCGAGGTCTCCCCGCGCGCGGACACCGGGTCGGCCACCTCGTCGATGGTCCTGGCCAGGCGGCCGGTGTTCTCGAGCCACCAGAAGATGTCGAGGCCGCGGTACCGCCGTGGCATCCGGGTGTGCCGCCCGACCGCCAGGGTGACCTCGCGACCGGCCCGCTTGAGCTCGTCGGCGATCTGCATGCCGGACGCCGACGCGCCCACCACGAGGACGCCGCCCGACCCGAGCCGGCCGGGGTTGCGGTAGTGGTTCGAGGTCACCAGGTCGACCCCGGAGGTGTCGAGTCCGGCCAGGCCCGCCGGCACGTGCGGCGTCCCGTGCGGCCCGGTGGCGATGACGACGTGGCGGGCGTGCCACGTGCCGCGGCTGGTGACGACGCGGTAGCGACGTGCCGGGCGGCCGCCGGGCGTGGCGGCGACCTCGTGCACGGTGGTCCCGTCGACCACGGGCGCGCCGAACGAGGCGGCGTACGCCTCGAGGTAGCCGATGAAGGAGCCGACGCTGAGGTAGCCGTCCGGGTGGGGCCCGCGGTAGCTCCAGCCGGGGAGCCGGGTCATCCAGCTCGGCGTGAGCAGGTGCAGGGAGTCCCAGCGCTCGGTGCGCCAGCGGTGGCCGATCCGGCCTCGGTCGAGCACGACGTGCTCGTGTCCGGCGTCCGTGAGCAGCTTGCTCACTGCGAGGCCGGCATGGCCGGCCCCGATGACGACGGTGTCGATGGTGGTCATGCAACGTTCCTTTCAGGTGTTCTCCGTGCCAGCGGCCGGCCGGTGGTCCGGCCGGCCGCCCGCACGGGTGCGCTCCTTCCGGGGTCCCCGCGGCGTTGTTCGGGGGAGCGCAGCGGAGGAGGAGAACGTCGTGGGGTGTCTTTCAGCTCGTCACGACGTCGATGTGGACGGGCGTCGGGTTGGTGAGGGCGTCGTAGACCGCCGAGCGACGGCGGGACTGGTCGACGATGTCGCGCAGGGTGGCCTCGTCGGCGTCGCCCTCGATGCGGAACGTGACCTTGACCTGCTCGTAGCCGTTGCGGACGGTGCCTCCCGAGAGCCCGAGGATCCCGAGCAGGTCGATGTCGCCCGTGACGGACGACGACACGTGCGTGAGCCGGACCCCGCGGGCCGCCGCGATGTTGGCGATGCCGGAGGTCAGGCAGGCCGCGATGGCGTGCAGCAGGTACTCGACCGGCGTCGGACCGACGTCCGTGCCGACGAGCACGGCCGGGTGGTCGGACTCGACCACGGTGTCCTGCGCGTGCCGCATCTCCTGCATGGCGCCGTAGAAGCCGGCGAACGTCGAGCGGCTGTGCGTCCCGGACACCCAGGTGTTGGTGGCCCGGAACTGGAACTCCGCGATCTCGTTCGTCTGCTTCACGGCGTCGCGCGTGCCGAAGAGCGTGGGGACGTCGACTCCGTTGAGGGGCGCCTTCTCGGTGGTGGTGCTCATGCGATCTTCTCCTGTGTCGGTGCCGGCGATCCGGCGTCTGGGTGGGTGGTGGGTGAAGTGGCGGCGCTGACCACGGGGTCGCGCCAGACGACGGCGGTGCCGTCGAGGACGAGCACGTCGTCCTGGTTCGTGATGCTCGTCGCGAGCGTGGTGACCGGCTTGTCGTCGCGGACCGCGGTGACGACCGCCGTGGCCGTGAGGACGTCCCCGGGCCGGACGGGCGCGAGGAAGCGCCACGAGACCTCGAGGAACACGCTCCCCGGACCGGGCAGCTGCTCGGCGACGAGCGCGTTGAGCAGCCCGGAGGTCACCCCGCCCTGCACGACGATGCCGCCGAAGCGGGAGCGCCCAGCGAGGTCCTGGTCGTAGTGGACGGGATTGCGATCACCGCTGATCGCGGTGAACAGCTCGATGTCACGACGGGTGACGGCCCTGGTACGTCGGGCCGAGGCGCCGACCTGGTTGCTGGTCATGGCACCGAGGTTGGTCGGCGGACCTTCCCCCGGCCTTCCGGATTCCTTCCCCGGCCGGCACGGGCTGCGGAAGGGCGCCGGAAGGACGTCGGACCAACCTCGGACCACTCAGTCCGACACCGACCCAGGAGCCGCTCATGCACCACTCGCTCACCACCGTCCTCGCCACCTCACGCGAACGGGAGCTGCGCACCGTCGTACGCCGCCCCGACCGCCTGATGGCGCGCGTGCTCGAGCTCCAGGCGCACTCGCCGACGAGCCGGCGCACGCAGCGCTCGCTCCACGCCACCCGTTCCTGAAGGAGATCCCCCATGACCTGCAGCACCACCATGGCCGCCCCCCGCACCGCTGCGCCCACCACTGCGCCCACCACTGCGCCCACCACCGGCGCAGCGGGTGGGCGGGCGGTCCACCCGGTCCACGTCCACGTCCACGTCCGGCTCCGGGACGGCGGTTCCGTCCTGCTCCGCCCGCTCGTCGGCGGCGAGGTCGCCGTCCTGGAGACGGTGTTCGAGGGGTTGTCGACGCGGTCGCGCAGGCAGCGGTTCCTCGTCCCGATGCCGCGCCTCCCGAGCGGCCACCGACGCGCCCTCGCCGACGTCGACGGCCACCGGCACGTCGCGTGGGTGGCGCTCGTCGACGGGGAGCCCGTGGGCATCTGCCGCTACGTGACGACCGCGCCCGACGCCGCGGAGCTGGCCTTCGAGGTGGTCGACGCCCAGCAGGGCCGGGGCATCGCCTCCGCACTGGTCGACGCCGTCACGACGGTCGCCCGCGCCCGCGGCATCACCTGGATCGAGGCGACCGTCGAGTCCGGCAACCTCGCGTCGGAGGCCGTGCTGGCTCGCGTCGGCATCGAGCTCGTCCTGTCCGACGGCCTGCTCGAGGGCCGCGGCGAGCTCCGCCCGGCCCCGTCACGGTCGCGGGTCAACCAGCGGGCCGTGCTGGCCCTCGCGGGTCAGTGGGCGAGCAGCTCCTCGACGGCAGCGGCGACCTCGAGCAGCTGACGGTCGGCACCGTGCCGGGCGACCAGCTGGACGCCGACGGGCAGGCCGTCGGCGGTGCGGCCGGCGGGGACGGAGATCGCCGGGCACCCGGTGACGGTGATGAAGTAGGCCGAGCGCATCCAGGCGAGGTAGTCGGGCATCTGCTGCCCGTTGATCGTCTCGGGGAACTCCTGCTCGACCGGGAACGGCGGCACCTGGGAGGTCGGCAGCAGCAGCACGTCGTGCTCGCCGAAGAAGAGCCGCATCGTCTCCGACAGCGAGGTGCGCTGCGTGTAGGCGCGGGCCACGTCGGCGCCGGTCAGCGGCTCGCCGGCGCGGATGTTGGCCTCCAGCGACGCCTTGAACGCGGTCGGGTGCTCGGCGAGCAGCCGCCCGAGCTTGGCCTGGAAGTGCCAGGCGCGCAGCGTGCGGAACGTGTCGTCGGCCAGGGACAGGTCGGGATGGGCCTCGGCCACCGCCGCGCCCGCGTCGGAGAGCCGCGCCGCGGTCGCGCGTACGACGTCCGCGACCTCGTGGTCGACCTCGAACGCGCCGCCGAGGTCCACCGAGCACGCCACCCGCAGCCCGGCGAGCGGCGCGGGCGTGAGCGGCGGGGCGAACGACGGGCCGGGGTCGCCCAGCGCGAGCGGCGCCCGCGGGTCGGGACCGGCGAGCACGGACAGCAGCAGCGCGAGGTCACCGACGTTGCGGGCCATCGGACCGCCGACGGACGTGCTCTCCCACTGGTTGTAGAGCGGCCACTCCGGAACCCGGCCGAGCGAGGGCCGCATGCCGACGACGCCGCAGAACGACGCCGGGTTGCGCAGCGAGCCGCCCATGTCGGACCCGTCGGCCAGCGGCACCATCCCGGACGCGAGCGCGCACGCCGCTCCCCCGCTCGAGCCACCCGCCGAACGTGACGGGTCGACCGGGTTGCGGGTGACGCCGAAGACGGTGTTGAACGTGTGGGACCCGGCCGCGAACTCCGGCACGTTGGTCTTGCCGACGAACACCGCGCCCGCGCTGCGGACCCGCTCGACGAGGAGGACGTCGTGGTCGGCCACGGAGTCGGCGAAGATCGGCGAGCCGTAGGTCGTGCGCCAGCCCTTCAGCGCGTGGGTGTCCTTCACCGCGAAGGGCAGCCCGTGCAGCGGACCCACCTCCTCGCCCGAGGCCTGGGCCTGGTCGGCGACGGCCGCCCAGGCACGGGCGCGCTCGGCGTCGAGGGAGACGATCGCGTTGAGCTCGGGGTTGCGCTCCTCGATCCGGTCGAGGTGCAGCTCGAGGAGCTCGGTCGCCGAGATCTCCCCGGACCGTACGGCGGCGGCCTGGGCCCGGGCGGTGGAGTCGACCGACAGACCGGTCACCGGCGACGTCCCAGCAGCACGCCGAGCGCGACGAGCCCCGCGCCGACGGCCACGCCGAGGAGGAAGTCCTGCTGGGAGCCGGCACCCGCGAGGGCCGACGGCCTGGCGGGAGCGGTGAACACCTGCCCACCAGCGGCGGGGGCGTCACCACCACTGGTCGAGGAAGGCGCGCTCGCGCCCGTCACGAGACCAGCCTCGGCCGGCCCGCCCGCGATCGCCTTCTCGACGTTGCCGAAGAACTCCGCGGCCATCCGTCGCGAGACCGAGGTCAGCATCCGCTGACCGACGCCGCCGACCATGCCGCCGACGACCGCGTCGGCGTCGTAGAAGAGCGTGGTGGTGCCGTCGGGGTTGCCCTCGAAGCGGACGGCCACGTCGGCGCCCACGGTGCCGGGAGCGCCGGCACCCTGGAGGTTCATCATCAGCGACTCGTGCGGCGTCAGGTCGCTGAGCCTGCACGTGCCGGCGTACGTGCCGCGGATGCTCGCGACCCCGGCCGTGACGGTCATGTCGTAGGTGTTGGCCGCGGTCTCCTCGAGCCGCTCGCAGCCGGGGATGGTGCGGACCAGCACGGCGGGGTCGAGCAGCGCGTCCCACACCTGCTCCACGGGGGCGACCAGGGTGGCCTCTCCGGTGATCTTCATGCGGACTCCTCAGTCAGGGGGTGGGGTTCGTCGGCGTGCGCGAGGCGCAGCTCGAAGAGCTCGGACGGCGAGATGGGCATCGACATGATCGGGAAGCCCTCGGCGTCCTCGATGGCGGCGGCGAAGACGGCGGCCGACGGGATGACGCCCGCCTCTCCGGCGCCCTTGATGCCGAGCGGGTTGAGCGGCGACGGCGTCTCGAGGTGGTCGATGTCGATGCTCGTCGGGACCTCGGTGGCGTAGGGCATCAGGAAGTCCATGAACGAGGCGTTCAGCAGCTGGCCCGACTCGTCGTAGGCCATCCGCTCGTAGAGCGCGCCGCCCACGCCCTGCGCGACGCCGCCGTGGATCTGGCCCTCCACGATCATCGGGTTGATGAGGTTGCCGCAGTCGTGCACGACGGCGTACTTGAGGATCTTGATCTCCGCGGTGTCCGGGTCGGTCTCCACGATCACGGCGTGCATGCCGTTGGCGAAGGTGGAGCGCGGCGGGGAGTAGAAGTCCTTGCCCTCCAGGCCCGGCTCGTCGTCCTCGGCCACCGGCGGCTTGCCGGGGTCGCCGACGGAGAACTGGGTGGCGGCCTTGGACGCCTCGTCGAAGGCGTAGCGCAGCGGGTTGGACAGGACGGCCACGGTGCCGAGGTCGATGGACGCGTCGGTGCCGCGCACCGTCACGACCCCGTCGGCGATCTCGAGGTCGTCCTCGGACGCCTCCAGTGCCTCGGCCGCGATCCGCAGCGCCTTCTCCTTCGCGCGCAGGGCGGCGAGGTGGATGGCCGACCCGCTCATCACGGCCGCACGCGAGGCGAACGTGCCCACGGCGTACGGCATCTTGCGGGTGTCGCCGGTGGTGATCTCGACGTCCTCGAACCGCACCCCGAGGGTGTCGGCGACGATCTGGGCGAACGCCGTCTGGTGGCCCTGGCCCTGCGTGGTGAGGCCGGTCGCGACCTTGACCTTGCCGGAGGTCTCGACGTGCACGTGGGCGCCCTCGTAGGGGCCGACGCCGGTGCCCTCGACGTAGCACGCGAGGCCGATGCCGACCTTGCGGCCCTGGGCGGCCATCTCGGCGCGGAAGTCCTCGAACTCGTCCCAGCCGACGAGCTCCTTGAGCTTCACCAGCGAGGCCGGGTAGTCGCCCGAGTCGTAGGTCAGCTCGCGACCGTCCTGGAACACCAGGCCGTGCTCGTAGGGGAACTCGTCGGGCTGGATGAAGTTGGTCGCCCGCACCTCGGTGCGGTCCTTACCGAGGTAGGCCGCGATCGCGTCCATCGTGCGCTCCATGACGAAGCAGCCCTGCGGCCGTCCGGCGCCGCGGTAGGGCGTGACGATGACGGTGTTGGTGTAGAGCGACTCGAAGACCACGCGGTAGTTGGCCGGCTTGTAGGGGCCGAGCAGCTGGGTCGAGGTGATGATCGGGACGATGAGGCCGTAGGGCGTGTAGGCGCCGTGGTCGTGCCAGAACTCGACGTTGAGCCCGAGCAGCCGGCCGTCGTCGTCGAAGCCGACCTCGACGTGGTGCTGCTGGGCGCGCTCGTGCGCCGAGGAGATGAAGTGCTCGCGCCGGTCCTCGGTGAACTTCACCGGCCGCCCGAGCGTCATGGCCGCCAGGGGTACGAGGAGCTCCTCGGGCCACGGGTGGTTGATCTTCACGCCGAAGCCGCCGCCGACGTCGGGGGTGACCACGTCGACCTTGGCGAGGTCGAGGCCGAGCTTGGCGGCCACGCAGCCCCGCACGCCGGTCGACGTCTGGGTCGAGGACCACACCGTCAGGCGGGACGTGTCGGGGTCCCAGCGGGCCACCGTGCCGCGCCCCTCCATCGGCGTACAGGCGGAGCGCTCGACGTCGAGGTCGAGGGTCAGCGTGTGGGGCGCCGTGGCGATGGCCGCGCGGGCGTCGCCGTTCTCCTGCTCCATGCGGGCGCCGACGTTGTCGGGCACGTCGTCGTGCACGGCCGTCGCCGCCGCACGGGCGGCCGCGATGCCGACGACCGGTGTGAGGAACTCGTAGTCGACGCGGATCCGCGCCACGGCGTCCTCGGCGACGTAGCGGTCGACGGCGACGACGAAGGCGATCGCCTCGCCGACGTAGTTGACCTCGTCCTTGGCCAGCGCGTACTGCGTGCGGCCGTGGGTGAGCGTCGGGTGTGGGATGAGCAGCGGGAGCGGCTCGGCCATCGGACCGGTGAGGTCGTCCCACGTCCACACGGCGATGACGCCCTCGAGGTCGAGCACGTCGGAGACGTCGATGTCGACGATGCGCGCGTGGGCGTGCGGCGAGCGCAGCACCGCGGAGTGCAGCAGCCGCGGGTCGTCGGTGAGCAGGTCGTCGACGTAGCGGCCCTGGCCGCGCAGGAAGCGCTGGTCCTCGACGCGCGCCACCTTGGCGCCGAACATCTTCGTGGTCATGCGTCACCCCGCTCGCGCTCGGCCACGATCTCGCTGGCGCGGAGCACCGACTTCACGATGTTCTGGTAGCCCGTGCAGCGGCAGAGGTTGCCGGCGATCATCTCGCGGGCCTCGTCCTCGGTCGGGTCGGGCGTCTCGCGCAGGCCGGCCGTGATGGTGGTGAGGAAGCCCGGCGTGCAGAAGCCGCACTGCAGGCCGTGGCAGTCGGAGAACGCCTGCTGCACCGGGCTCAACCGACCCTGGGCGGACCCGTCGTCCTCGGTCAGCCCCTCGACCGTGGTGATCTCGGCGTCGACGGCGGAGACGGTGAGCATCAGGCACGAGCGCATCGGCGTGCCGTCGACCAGGACGGTGCACGCGCCGCACACGCCGTGCTCGCAGCCGACGTGCGTGCCAGTCAGCCCGCAGTCGTGGCGCAGCGCGTCGGACAGCAGGCGCCGGGCGGGCACCCGCACCTCGTGGACGGATCCGTTGACGTGCAGGCGTACGTCGTGGAGCTGTTCGGTGGTCACGGGTGGATCGCCTCTCCTGCCCGCGAACGGGCGTGGTCGGTCGCGGCCGCCAGGACGCGCGGCGCCAGCACCTTCACGAGGTGGGTCCGGTAGGCGGCGGTGGCATGGATGTCCTCGGCGGGGTCGAGCTCGGCCAGGGCCGTGGCGGCGGGGTCGCCGGCCGGGTCCTGGACCGCGTCGGTGACGTCGACGACGACAGGGACGTCGCTCACCGACACGAAGCCCACCCGGGCGCGGGTGACGGTCTCGCCGTCCGTCTCGACGTGCGCGGCGACGCCGACGAGGGCGTAGTCGCCGTGGCGCCGGGTGATCTCCTGGAAGGCGACGCCGGCACCGGGCGCGAGGCCCGGGAAGAACGCCTCGACCGCGATCTCGTCGTGGGCGAGGGTCGACTCGAGCGGGCCGGCGAACAGCTCCGCTGCCGGGATCGTACGACGACCGCGCACCGACGCGACGTCGACCGATCCCTCCAGCAGCCGCAGCACCATCGGCATCTCTGCCGCGGCGTCGGCGTGCACGATCGAGCCGACGGTGGTGCCGCGGTTGCGGATCGTCGGGTGGGCGACGTGGCTCAGCGCCATGCCCAGCAGCGGCTGGGCCTGCGCCGCCTCGGCCGAGGCGAGCACCTCGGCGTGGCGGGCCAGGGCCCCCACCCTGACCCCGTCCTCGGCCACGCGGACGTGGCCGAGGTCGGGCAGGGCGTTGATGTCGATGAGCATCGAGGGAGCGGCCAGCCGCATGGAGAGCAGCGGGACGAGCGACTGACCGCCGGCCAGCACCTTGGCCCCCTGCTCCCCCGCGAGCGCCGCGAGGGCTTCCTCGAGGGTGGACGGTCGCAGGAAGGCGAAGGGTGCGGGCTTCATAGCTTGTGCGTGCCTCCGGAGGCTGCGTCGTCGACGCCCTCGTCGTAGTCGGGGTGGCTGAGGTTGCGGGTGACGGCGCCGGAGCCGTCGCTGCCGCGGCCCTTGACCATGTGGAAGAAGACGATGACCAGGATCGTGCCGAGGGCGATGCCACCGAGCTCGAAGTCGTCGCCGAAGGTGAGCGTCACGCCGCCGATGCCGGCGATGATGCCCGCCGAGAGGCCGACCATGTTGACGGGGTTGCCGAAGTCGATGTTGTTCTCGACCCAGATCTTCGCCCCCACCAGACCGATCATCCCGTACAGGACAACCGTGATGCCGCCCAGGACGCCGCCGGGCGTCGCGTTGACGACCGCGCCGAACTTCGGGCAGAGGCCGAGCAGGATGGCGACCAGCGCAGCGACGTAGTAGGCGGCCGAGGAGTAGACCCGGGTCGCGCCCATGACGCCGATGTTCTCGGCGTACGTCGTGGTCGGGGAGCCACCGAACGCGCTGGAGAAGGCGGTCGCGATGCCGTCGGCACCGATCGCACGGCCCATGTAGGGGTCGAGGTCCTCGCCGGTCATCTCGGCGACGGCCTTCACGTGGCCGGTGTTCTCCGCGACGAGCGCGATGACGCCGGGCAGGACGAGCAGGATCGCGGTGAGCGAGAACGACGGGCCGTGGACGACCGAGACGCCGTCGGCGAGGGTGCCGCTCGGCAGGCCGATCCAGTTCGCGGCCTCGACGCCGGCCCACGAGACGCGGTCGTGCTCGGTCGCCTCGGTGGCGCCGCCGAGGACGGAGGTGATGGGACCGAGGACGAGGTCGGCGAGCCAGGACAGCAGGTAGCCGAAGATCAGGGCGAGGAGGACCGCGATGCGCGACCAGAAGCCGGGGAGCACCACGGCCGCGAAGACCATGAAGGCCGCCGTCAGCAGGGCGATCCACTGGTCCTGGGGCCAGTAGATCCCGGCGACGACGGGAGCGAGGTTGAAGCCGATCAGCATGACGACCGCACCGGTGACCGCCGGCGGCAGGATCCGGTGGATCAGCTGGGCGCCGGCGAAGTGCACGAGCACACCGATCGCGGCGAGGACGAGGCCGCCGACGAGGATCGCGCCGGTGACGTACGACGAGTCGTTGTCCTGGTCGAGCGCGCGGATCGCCGCGACCGAGGCGACGAACGACGCGCTCGTGCCGAGGTAGCTGGGCACCCGGTTCTGCACGATCAGCAGGAACAGGATGGTGCAGAAGCCCGAGAACAGGATGGCGAGGTTGGGGTCGAGCCCCATGACCAGGGGGAAGACGAAGGTGGCGCCGAACATGGCGACCACGTGCTGGGCACCGAGACCGATCGTCTTGCCCCACGGCAGGCGCTGCATCGGCAGCACTGCTTGCCCCGGTGCGGGATCGACTACTTCCCACTTGAACATCGACATGTGCAGGCCTCCAGATTCGACGGGGTGGTTACCCGAGAAGCCACAAACTAGTGCGGTCCATCTCACACCCTCACTGGCGACATCTGCCGAAGGAACGCCGGAGTCGCTGACAAGTTCTCGGGCGGGTCGGCCCGCTGTCTACCCTGCGTGCATGGGCCTGCCTCTCACCGTCGACGCCTGGCCGGGCGGATCGGTGCGCACCGAGCGGCTGCTCCTGCGCGCACCCGAGGCCCGTGACCGCGAGGAGTTCCTCGCCCTCGGCTCGGACCCCGTCGTCAACCACCACCTCGGCGGCGGCCAGGACCGCGCGACGCTCGAGGCCACCCTCCCCGCGGTGCCGGCGGACCGGCCCGCGCAGTACGTGATGGAGCGCGACGGCCGGTTCCTCGGCTGGATCGGGCTCAGCCGACGTGAGGCGGACCGCCCGGGCGGGTCCTCCGTCGAGGGGCACGGTCCCGACGGCGTCCTGGAGCTCAGCTACGTCCTCCCGGTGCACGCGTGGGGGCACGGGTACGCCGCCGAGGCGTGCGCGGCGCTCCTCGCCAGGTCCGACGACCGTCTCGGCGAGCCCGTCGTGCTGTGCACGCAGGTCGGCAACACGAGGTCGCGGGCGCTGGCGGAGCGGCTCGGGTTCACCGAGGTCGAGCGGTTCGAGGAGCTCGGCGCCGCGCAGTGGTTCGGCGTACGCCTCCCGGGTTGGGGCGCTGCCACAATCGCGGGGTGACCGAGCTACGTCGGGCTGACCCGGGCGACGCGCCTGCGCTGCACCGCATCGCGTCGGCGGCGTACTCGCCCTACCTGCCCCGGATGGGCGGGCAGCGCCCGGGCCCGCTGGACGCCGACTACGCCGCCGCCGTCGAGGAGTGCGAGACGTGGCTCGCCAGCCTGGACGGGTCGCCCGTCGGCTTCGTCGTGCTCGCGGCCGAGGGGCCGGACGTGCTGGTCCTCGAGAACGTCGCCGTGCTCCCCTCCCACCACGGGCGCGGCGTCGGCCGGGCCCTGCTCGAGCTGGCCGAGGCCCGCGCCACCGCGCGCGGCTGCACGCGCATCCATCTCTTCACCCACGTGACGATGGTCGAGAACCAGGCGCTCTACGAGCGCATCGGCTACGTCCGGACCCACGACGCCACGGACGACGGCGTCACGCGGGTGTTCTACGAGAAGGTCCTCTGACCCGAGCCAGCTGGTCGAGAGATCGCGCAGCGACCGTCACGAGACCTCGCGGACGGCGGGCGGCCGTCACCTGAGGGTCGGGGAGCGCCGGGTGGCCCTGGCCGACCTGTCCCACGAGGCGACGCTCGCCCTGCTGGGTGACGTGCTCGACCTCGCCCACCGGCTCCCGCGGCTGTGGGCGCTGGTCCGATCCCTGCGGGTGCCGGTGCGCCTGGCCCGGGAGGCCGCACTGGTCTCCCACGACCACGACGATGGCCGCCACCACGCGCGCCCTCGGCCACCCAGTGCGCTCGGTGTCCGCCGCGCCCACGCCGTCGGACTGCTCGCCGGCGGCGGACTGGGCGCTCAGCCCACGATCTCCAGCGCCCGGAGCGCGACGGCGACGTCGAGGCGCAGGTGGGGGTCCGTGGCGACGGGGCCGAGGATCCGCTGGAGCTTGCCGACGCGGTAGCGCATCGTGTTGTAGTGGAAGAACTGGGCGCGGGCCGCCTCGGCCACGTTGAAGTTCGTGTCGAGAAGCACCTGGAGCGTCTCGCGGAGGTCGGCGGCCTCGGGCGTGCGCTCGGAGAGCGGGCCGAGGACGTCGGCGGCGAACGACGTCAGCTCGGCGCCGTCGGGGACGAGGGCGAGCAGCCGGTGGAGACCGAGCTGGTCGAAGCGGGTCACCGATCCCCCGCCGTGCACCCGGCGCCCGATCTCGACGGCGCGCTGGGCCTGGCGGAACGCCTCGGGCAGCTCGCCGAGCCCGTTCGAGACGCGGCTGACGCCGGCCGAGAAGGCGATCCGGCCGCCACCGCGGTCGCCACGCACGGCGGCGATGATCCGGTCGACGGCGACGTGGGCATCGGTGGGGTCGGCCGGGTCGACGGGTACCAGTGTCACCACCTCGCGGCTGAAGGCGACGGACGCGATCGTGGGGTCCACCGTCGCCGAGACCTGCCGCCACGCGTGGGCGAAGCGGTCCTGCCACGCCCTCCGGTCCTCCGGGTCGGGGGCCAGGGACGCGATCGCGTCGGGGTCGAGCACTGCGACCACGACCATCACCGGGCGGTCGAGGTGCCAGCCGAACGCCTGCGCGTGCTCGGCGACGTACTCGTCCTCGCCGGCCCGGTCGAGGAACACGTCGCGCAGGAAGTCGCCGCGGTACTTGTTCTCCACCGCCGTGATCGCCTCCACGCGCGTCACCAGCAGCGCCGCCACGATCGCGGCGCGCTCGAGCGCCTGCACGTCGGAGGAGTGGATCTTGCCGTCGGGGCGCAGCGCGACCAGCCGCGCGAGGTCCACGCCGGCCGCGACCACGCGGCGTACCAGCGCCTCCCCCTTGCCCGCGGCCGTGCCCTCGGGATCGATCCGCTCCACCCGCACGCGACCGGTCGGGTCGAGCAGCTCGGCGTCCGTCATCGCGGCCCGCTGCGCCTCGTCGAGGTGCGCGGCGCGCTCGCGGCCGTCGGTGGAGGTGAAGACCACGCCGCAGCCCAGCGCGTTGCCGACGGCCTCCGCGATCGCGGCCAGGTCGCCGCCCTCCAGCACGATGTGCGTCAGGGCCGTGTGGAGTGCGTCGGCACGCTCCAGCGCGGCGACGGCCTCCGGGTCGCTTATCAAGTCTTGGCGCACATTCACCCCTTGGTCCGACAAGTTCTCACATTCGCGAGTGTCGCACGAGCCGTTAGCGTCTGGGGAGTGATGTCTGCACCGATCCCCGTCGCGGCACCGCTGCGGGTCCACGATCGGCTGCGTGGAGCCTCGGACGGTCCTCGCCGGGTCGTCCACGCGAGCAGCACCGCCCTGTACGTCGACCTCGACGGCTGGTGCCTCGGCCTCGTGTCGTCGACGGCGACCCGCGTGCCGTGCGCGCTCTGGTCGACGCTGCCCGACCTCGGCGTCCTCGACCCGGTCGCCCAGGTGCGCGACGGCCTGCTGGTGGTCGGTGACCGGCCGGTCCGGATCACCCGTCTCGTCGACCCGCGCGCCCCCCGCGTGGGACGTCATGAGG
>NZ_JBFUJV010000023.1:0-71151 GCF_056401175.1 Nocardioides sp. P4_G10
GTCGAGGACGCCGCGGCCCATGGTGCGATCGCCGGGCCCAGCGGGTCGGTCGTCGGCGACCAGGTCGCCCTGGCCGTCACGCTGCAGGCCATGGAGGCCAACGAGGGCGACCTCCTGATGCTGCGTGCCGCTGCCGTCGCCGACCCGGAGACCGGCCGGTGCGTCGTGCTGGTCGGCCCTGCTGGCAGCGGGCGCTCGACCGCCGCCCGGACGCTCGCGCGGCACTTCGGCTACGTCACCGACGACACCGTCGCCTTCACCGCAGCGCTCGACCTGCTCCCCTACAGCAAGCCGCTGCTCTCGACCGACGACCCCGCGCAGGGCCTGCTTTCCCCCGACGACCTCGGCCTGCGCCAGGCACCGGGCGACCTCCGCCCGGCGGCGGTGCTCCTGCTCGAGCGCCACGCCGAGGGCTTCGTCCCGCCCGTGCTCACCGAGCTCCCCACCGCGGAGGCGATCGCCCACCTGTCGGGCAACGCGTCCTACCTGCGCTCGCTCGACAAGCCCCTGCACCGCCTGGCCGCTCTCGTCGAGGAGGTGGGCGGGGTGCACCGGGTCGACTACCGCGAGGCCGACGACCTGGTCGCCGTCACCCAGCAGCTGCTCAACCACCCGCCGGCACGCGACATCGAGACGGAGTCGGCGCCCGAGCCGACCGTCGTCGAGCTCCTCGGACCCGACACCACCGACGGCGGCGAGCGCGTACGCCGCAGCGACTTCGTCGACTTCCACGTCAGCGACGGCGTCGGC
Organism: Nocardioides sp. P4_G10; assembly: GCF_056401175.1. Lineage (NCBI taxonomy): Bacteria > Bacillati > Actinomycetota > Actinomycetes > Propionibacteriales > Nocardioidaceae > Nocardioides > Nocardioides sp. P4_G10. The sequence goes on from NZ_JBFUJV010000023.1 coordinate 751, forward strand.
TGCGTGATGCTCGGCGAGACCGTCGTCGCGCTGTCCTTGCTGGCCACCCGCGTCCTCACCCYGCTCGGTGACGGGTCGGCCAGCCTCGACCGCCTCGGCGAGGCGCTCCTCGTCGAGCTCGGCGAGCCCGAGTCCGGCGACGCCAGGTCGCTCGTCCAGACCCACGTCGACGACCTCGTCGAGGTCGGCGTCCTCACCCGCGTCTGACGCGAGCAGGAGCAACGCCGTGCGTGCCGTCATCCAGCGGGTGCTGTCCGCCAGCGTGCGCGTCGACGGCGAGGTCGTCGGCGAGCTCGACCGCCCGGGACTGCTGGTCTACCTCGGGGTCACCCACGACGACGGCCCGACCGAGGTCGCGTGGACGGCCCGCAAGATCTGGGACCTGCGGCTCCTGCGCGACGAGCAGAGCGCCAGCGACGTCGGCGCGCCCGTGCTGGTCGTCAGCCAGTTCACGCTGTACGGCGACGCGCGCAAGGGCCGCCGGCCCACCTGGCAGGCGGCCGCGCCGGGCCCGGTGAGCGAGCCGCTCTACGACGCGGTCTGCGCCGAGCTCGAACGCCTCGGCGCCCACGTGGAGCACGGCCGCTTCGGCGCCGACATGCGCGTCGAGAGCGTCAACGACGGCCCGATCACCCTCGTCCTCGACTCGCCGTCACAAACCTGGCTGGTCGAGTAGCCCGCGAGGACGACCCCTCGCTGGTCGAGTAGCCCGCGAGGAACGAGCGGGCATATCGAGACCCCGGAACCTCACTTCGGGCCCGTCTCCCACACCCGCGCCCAGTCGACCTCCATGGTCTGGGGCAGCTTGCCGTCGGAGCGCGGCAGCTCGTAGTCCGAGGACAGCAGGCTGAGGATCAGGAACTCCGGGCGCCCGGAGGTCTCCCCCTTCAGGCGCTGGGTGACCTTGTCGTCGATGCGGAAGACGTACTCGTCGGGCGTCCACTCCACGGAGAACACGTGGTACTTCTCGGCCCAGTCGTCGCCCAGCTCGTCGGCGTTGGGGAGCCAGCCGCCGACGGTCTGCTTCTCGCCATTCTCGTCGAGGAAGTAGGTGAAGCTGGTCAGCCCGCCCTCGGGGTGTTCGTCGCCGAAGTACTCGATGACGTCGATCTCGGCGCCACCCTTCTTCGGGCCGCCGGTGCCCTGACCGCCGACCGGCTGCATCCAGAAGGCCGAGTGCTGGCCGCGGCTGGGCTGCGTCTTGATCCGAGCGGCAGCAAAGCCGTACGTGAACGCGACCTTGTGCTCGGTGCCGACGTGGCCGTTGAGCCGGTAGGAGAACTTCTTGCGCTTCCCGGGGAGCTGGCACTCGTCGCCCTCGCGGTCCGGGTCCTCCAGCACGCTGAGCTTCAGCACACCGTCGGCCACCTCGGCGGCGTCCGCGCTGGCCTTGGAGCAGGTGCGGACGCCCGTATAGCCCTGGTCGCGCGTCAGCCACATGGCGTCGGGGCCGTCGACGCTGTCCTCGTCGTCGAAGTCGTCGGTGAAGGTCGCCTCGGGGGCGTCGTCGGTCGAGACCTTGGTGCCGATCGCATCCTCGCCGTCGCCGACCACCACGTGGAGGTCGCCGGAGTCGCGGCTGGTGAGCGAGACGCGGCCCTTGGCGTCGGTCTCCTGCTCGTCGACGTCGGACCAGCCGTCGTCGTCCTTCGCGACCAGGGTGACCGTGGTCCCCTCCTCCGCGTCGGCGATCGTGGCGTCCACGACCCAGGCGGCGGCGGCGGCGGACTCGACGTCCTCGCCGTTGGCAGCGAGCTGGGGCAGCACCTGCGCCTGCACGCTGTCGCTCTTCTCGTACGACGGCGGCGTGGGGTCGCCCTCGTCGGCCGAGCTGCAGCCGGTGACGAGCAGGGCGCTTGCGAGAACGGCCGCAAGGGCCCGGGGGGTGGTCCGCATGCGCGCCATTGTGACGAAGGGACCGCGACCGAGACCAATCGTCCCGGCACCGTCCGACCCTCAGGGCCGGCCGTCACCCGGTGATGCGTGCGGCACTCCCGGACATCACTGCCACACGGCGGCGCGACCTGGAGAGCGCCCGGGCCTCGTGCGCCCATCGTGAGGCCTCGCTGCGGCGACACTCGACGCGTGAGAGGTGTGCCACCCGGTCCACCGCGACGGACGGGACTCGAACGGGCGCGGCCACGGCGTCGGGACGGGCCGCGAACATCCGCCCGACCACCACGGCGACGGGGAACGACAGCAGGATCCACGCTGCGAGGATCATGAGCGCCCAGACGACCATGCCGTGTTGTTACCCCCATCACACCCGGGTCAAACCTCTCGACACGAATTAGTCGCGAACCGGTCCTCCGGCGACCCGCCCCGACCACGCCCGGCAGTGCGAATCGTCGGTCAGGCGGCGCGTCGCTACGATGATGGCTGCTGTCCCCGAGAGAGGCCGTCGCAAACGCCATGACCAACACCCACGTCGACTACCAGCTGAGCCAGCTGGACCAGCTCGAGGCCGAGTCGATCCACATCTTCCGTGAGGTCGCCGCCGAGTTCGAGAAGCCCGTCCTGATGTTCTCCGGTGGCAAGGACTCCATCGTCATGCTCCGCCTGGCGGAGAAGGCGTTCTTCCCGGCCAAGCTGCCGTTCCCGCTGCTCCAGGTCGACACCGGCCTGGACTTCGACGAGGTGCTGACCACCCGCGACTCGTGGGTCGAGCGGCTGGGTGCGCGGATGATCGTGGCCACGATCGATGAGGCGATCGCTGCGGGTCACGTGGTCGATGACGGCAAGACCAGCCGCAACCGCATGCAGATCGGCACCCTGCTCGGCGCGATCGAGGAGAACGGCTTCACCGCCGCCTTCGGTGGCGGTCGCCGCGACGAGGAGAAGGCCCGCGCCAAGGAGCGCGTCTACTCCCACCGCGACGACTTCGGCCAGTGGGACCCCAAGATGCAGCGCCCCGAGCTGTGGAGCCTGTACAACGGCCGCATCCACGCCGGCGAGCACATGCGCATCTTCCCGCTGTCCAACTGGACCGAGCTCGACATCTGGCACTACATCCACCGCGAGGAGATCGAGATCCCCTCCATCTACTTCGCCCACGAGCGCGAGGTCGTCGAGCGCGACGGCATGCTGCTGTCGGTCGGCCAGGAGATCCAGCCCAAGGGTGGCGAGAAGGTCGAGAAGAAGATGGTGCGGTTCCGCACCGTGGGTGACCGCACCCAGACCGGCTGCGTGGAGTCCGAGGCCACCGACACCGCAGCCATCATCGACGAGATCGCCATCGCCCGAGTGACGGAGCGAGGCGCCACCCGTGGCGACGACCGCTTCTCCGAGGCAGCCATGGAAGACCGCAAGAAGGAAGGCTACTTCTGATGGCCAGCACCACTGACGCCCACACCGCCGCCCAGGGCGAGATGGACCTGCTCCGCTTCGCGACCGCCGGTTCGGTCGACGACGGCAAGTCCACGCTCATCGGGCGCCTGCTGCTGGACTCGAAGTCGATCTTCGAGGACCAGCTCGAGGCGGTGGAGTCGACCAGCCAGTCCAAGGGCTACGACTACACCGACCTGGCGCTGCTGACCGACGGCCTGCGCTCCGAGCGCGAGCAGGGCATCACCATCGACGTGGCCTACCGCTACTTCGCCACTCCGGCGCGCAAGTTCATCATCGCCGACACCCCGGGCCACATCCAGTACACCCGCAACATGGTGACCGGCGCCTCGACCGCCGACCTGGGCCTCGTCCTCGTCGACGCCCGCCAAGGCCTCACTGAGCAGTCCCGCCGGCACGCGGTCCTGCTCTCGCTGCTGCGCGTGCCGCACCTCGTGCTGGCGATCAACAAGATGGACCTCGTCGACTGGTCGCAGGAGGTCTACGAGAAGATCCACAAGGAGTTCACGACCTTCGCGACGAAGCTCAACATCCCTGACCTCGAGGTCATCCCGATCTCGGCCCTGCAGGGCGACAACGTCGTCAACCGGTCCGAGAACACCCCGTGGTACTCCGGCCCGACGCTCATGCACCACCTCGAGCACGTCCACGTCGCCTCCGACCGCGACCTCGTGGACACCCGCTTCCCGGTGCAGTACGTCATCCGCCCCAAGTCCGACCAATACCACGACTTCCGCGGGTACGCCGGCCAGGTGGCCGGCGGCGTTCTGAAGAAGGGCGACGAGGTCGTCGTTCTTCCGAGCGGCATGACGTCGACCATTTCCAAGGTCGAGCTCTTCGACCAGGAGATTTCCGAGGCGTTCCCGCCCATGTCGGTGACGATCCACCTCGAGGACGACGTCGACGTCTCCCGCGGCGACATGATCGCCCGCCCGAAGAACGCGCCCAAGCCCAGCCAGGACATCGACGCGATGATCTGCTGGATGACCAACGAGCCGCTGCGTCCGCGCCAGAAGCTCGCCATCAAGCACACGACCCGCATGGGCCGCGCGATGGTCAAGGACATCCAGTACCGCCTCGACGTGAACTCGCTGCACCGCGACCAGGAGGCCGGCGAGCTCTCACTCAACGAGATCGGCCGCGTCCAGCTGCGCACCACTGTGCCGCTGCTCTGCGACCCGTACTCGAAGAACCGCACGACCGGCTCGTTCATCCTGATCGACGAGGCCACCGGGGTCACCGTTGGCGCCGGGATGATCAATAGCGCGAGCTAGGCGCTCCCGCCCGGTTCTTGCGGCGCGAGAGTCGCCTATGCGGTCAGCCCGAACTGCGCCCCGGCGGTTTCCGTCCTTCTCGGATCTCAGCATCGAGCGACTGGCAACCGCGACGATCGTCATCTCACGGCAACTCGGCGAAGGAGTTCAAAGTTGAACGTTCGACGGCGGCTGAGCCGCGCTAGACGCGCCTATGTCCACGCCAAGCTTCGCGCAGCCGGGGTGCACATCGGCGACGGGTCAGATGTCGGGCGTCCCAAAGCGATAGGCCACGGAGCCTCTATCAGCATTGGCGCTCGATGCCGCGTTGGCCCTGACGCCCGACTCTTCGCTGTGCAGCACCAAGCAGCTATCGACGGCATCGGCCGGATCGAAATCGGGGACGACGTCTATATCGGGACGGACGCGTACTTGGTTGCTCACTCGGAGGTCCGAATCGGAGACGGTGCGGTCATCAGCGATCACGTCTTCATGAATGACGGTACCCATGGACTGCAGCCCGACCACGGACGCATCATGGAACAACCGGTTGCGGTGAAAGGCCCGATAATCATCGGCAGGGGAGCCTTCGTCGGTTACCGGGCGGTCCTCCTACCAGACGTCACCATCGGAGATCACGCCGTAGTGTGCGCGCAATCGGTCGTGACACGAAGCGTCCCGCCGCAAACGATGGTGGCTGGGGCTCCAGCGCGACCTATCAAGACGTACGATAACGAAACGGGCGCTTGGGTGGCGTATCGCACTTGAGTAGAAGTCGGGGCGATTACGTGAACTGAACCTCACGGAACAGGCCATAGACCCCGGGCATTCGCGTCCCTCGTGGCTACTAATGGGATCGGATCACCCTCGCCGGCACCCCGGCCGCTACAGCGCCGTCCGGAACGTCGCTTGCGACAACGGAGTTAGCGCCTATGACGCACCTCGCTCCGATCCGAACGTCCGGGAGCACAACCACCCCCACCCCCAAGAAACTGCCAGGTCCTATATAGACTTCGTGTTCGCCGCCTACCAATTCCGCGGCAACACTGCCTGCCACATCCGTCGGGCTTGAATGGCTGGTATCCACAATTGCGCATCGTGGCGCCAAAACGACATTGTCGGAAATTGTGACTCTTGACGAGCAAACGATATGAACATCTTGCTCTATCGATACCCGGTTGCCAATCGACAAATTGGGCTCAATTTCGCCGGTTCTATGAATGACCTCAATCCTGGCCCCATCCCGGACCTCAGTACGTTCACCAATATGTATCCACTTTCCGCCAGCAACGAGGACCGGGCGTCGGATCATCGACCGTGGGCCGAACGAACCAAGCACACGGCGGTAGTAAAACGACGACCAGAGTCGCGACTTCATTCGAGCGACACGGACAAGGACGTCAGTCGACATATCTATCATTATCCTCTGTTCCCTTGCTGCAGCATGACCACGGGCCGCGAGACAGCTCGCCAAAGCCGCACCCTATCTAGCGCTTGAAGCCCGGTCCAAAGCACTCCAAAGAACGACGTGACCACTCCGGCGAAAATCACCGATAGAGACGCGGCTACGCCTATGTCAATCGTCTCCGCGATCCACACTGCTAGAATCGCCGGCCCCTGCCAAAGTACTGCTGAGACGACACGGACAAATACAAATTTCCGTTCCACAAACTGCGTAATCCCTACGACAGGCATAACCGAGCACGTGGTCAGCATTACCGCCAGCACCGATGATAAAAGGAGAGCACACGCCACCCCCGTCGCCCCAAATAGCTGGCCGCCCGCGATTACTAAGACTACGGCGAAAATGGCGTCCAACACTGGCTGTAGCTTTACCTTGGAATGCCGGCCCGTTGAAATCGCCGCAAAACTAATTGGAGACATGCTGTGCCGCAAGGCGGCCGCATAGATCACCAAGACAATGGCCATCGTAGATACGGACCCCTCGGCTAGGACGCCAGCCACTGCAGTTGTAAGTCCGACCCCGACTGCGCCGAGGGCGAAGGGCAGAGCAACCCCCAGGGAAATTACACGCTCAAGGACAGGCCCAATACTGGCTGGGCGTTTCGCCGCCCGAGTCAGCTCCGAGAGCACTGGACTAAAAATCGCCTGCGCGGCCCCCATTACGCCCATCCCTACCGAAACGGCCAGAGCAAATGTCGGAAGTGCGGCATAATCAAGGCGCCCAACAACTACGGGTGCCATCGCGAAGGTCGGAAGCGAACAAATCGCCCACAAGGCCAGCGGGCCTGAAAACCGAAGAAGCCTAGCGAAGGAATATGCATCTGAATCTTGCGGTACGGCGGGCGCGCTCGTGGTAACCCATCGCCATATTATGTAGACAATTGCAGCCGAAGGTAGGGAATACGCGAACGCGAGAATGCTCAATGAACTGCTTAGGGCTGCAGCAGCAGTGACACCAACCACAACACCAAGGCGCCCCAGAGCGAAAACCAACGAGGGCGCCAACTGGCGCTGGAGTCCAGCGAAGTATCCCGCTCCCACGTTTGCCACCAGTACGCATGACTGGGCAAACGTAACGACAACCAACGAAAGAGCCACTGTAGATTCTAGATAGCGCGGAAGGTCAGGGAACAACCCCTTGATATGCCAAGCGGCTAAGGCAGATCCGCCAATGGCAAGGAGACCAATCAGGCTTAGCGCCTGCATGCCGCGGATGCCGGCTTGCCGAGCAGCCGCCCTGTTCCCGGCGGCGAGATTTTCAGCCGCGATAGCCTGAATTGACGTTGACATGCCCAGATCGAAGTACATGACGAACGAGCTGAGGCTCAGTATGACCGACCACGCTGCGTACTCGGGTCCTGGCATCAGTAGGTACAAGAGGAACGGTAGGGCTACAAGCGCCAGACTATTTGCACCAGCCCTGATCGCACTCGCAGCCGAGTTGGACACAAGAACGTCTAGCGGTCGAACGGCGTGTGCCCCCATCACTGCCTCATCCGCCCATCGCCTATGGGCCAAGTCGTACGATGTCCGACTGGTGTTGGGTCTTCCCAGCTCTGCGCGGGGCGAGACGCTCGCCCTCGGTGGTCGAGTTGTGCAACCGTTTCAACAGCCCGTCCATTCTCGACCTGACCGGCCCCGAGGACACCAATCAAGATCCAGAGTAGTGGCGTCGAGAGATCCGGTTCCGCCGCAATCTTAGCCAGCAGGAGCGCGAGTAGCGCCAGCCACACGGCTGGAGCAGACCGGAACTGCACGCCTCGCCATAGTCGCACGCAAGCGACGCCAAACAGCAGCGTTCCCAATACGCCAACGTTGCTAAGCAACGTTGTCGCAAAACTTGAAGCTCGGTTGGCACCTAGGCCAGCGCCCAACCCCCACGTATCAAGCATCACGTGAAGGGCCCGAATATCGGCGGCGAAGCGGGAGACAGCAGAATCTGAAGCCGACTTGGTGCTCACCAAGTCGATTACATAAGAAGTCAAGGGATTCGGCATCAGAGCCAGGCACGCTAGGACCAGGGGGGCGAGAGCGACGGCGGGAGGAATCCGCCGGTTTCGATGCACCCCGCGCAGCCATGCAGCTGTGACGACAACTACAACCAGCGCTCCCCCAGCAACGACTGCAGTGCCAGAAGCAGATTGCGCAAGATTGAGCAGACTGAGCGCAAGCCACGCGCCCGGCCACACGCGGGCCCTGCCTCGGCCGACGAACATCCGATAGCCGAAGTAGGCGGAGCTAGCCAGGGCAAATGCCGCTAGGTAAGACGGCTCGGAAAAGGTCCCGAAGTGGCGCGTTTCGCCTGCGTTGTAGCCCGCTCCCGGATAGTTCCGGAACCAAGAATCGATCAAGGCCGATGCCCGAGGAAGGAGCAACGACATCGCACTAAGACCGATTCCGCAAACAAACGCCGCCTCGGGCAACCGCGACGATCGAGCGGCCGCATTCGCTAGAACAAAGGCAATCGCAATATTGATGACTAGTAGAACAATTTGGAAGCGCATTCCTGGCGTGTAGGCAAGCGCGGTTGGCGTCTTTACAGCCGCATCGATTCCAATGTCCGGCGCGAGCACCGGAACACCCGCAAACAGTTGGGGAGAAAGGACGCTGACCACGATTCCCACGAGCGCAAGGAGAGCAAAGGTCCGGAATGCGCCTTGCGCGGACCCGCGACGCCGTAGCGCCGTAAGCCAGAACGAGAAGAGCGTCGCTGATCCAACTAGATAGAACGGAGTGACGCTCGCATTGGACCCGATATTTATGGCCGCGGTTGTCGGAAAGGCTGCAGCGGCACTGAGGATCCATGGGAGCGCGCGCCGCTGCAACAGAACGGCTGCGCATGTCACGCCGAGGAAGACAATTCCAATTTCTGTTACCGATAGGATCATCTCTGACACTCCCCTGGCATATCTGCATACAGACTGCCTTGCGGGCTCGGCCCAATGTCGGCAAACAGCCCAGCACGGAATGCGCGGAGGCGGCGCGCACTCGCGCTTACTCCATCCTTCCGCAGAATGAATCTGGCTGCCACCCAGGCTGCCAAGAATGCGTAACTAAAAAGTCGACTCGGCAGGCTTTGCAGCTTCCTGACGGCGATGATCCGATTCTGCGACTCCCACCAAATAGAAAACGGTGACTTTGTTCCGCCAGTCGACGAACTCTCTTTATGGAGCAGAACTGTTGACGGCGCCAAGACGTACGAGTATCCCAATCGCCGCGCGCGGACGCTGAAGTCGACATCGTCGTAGTAGACAAAATAGTCCTCATCCATGAGCCCCGCCCTGTGGAAGTCAGTCGTCCTTCCGAGCAGACTGCACGTCGGCGCGTACTCCACTTCGCGTGGGACCTCCGGGGGCCGGAGTCCTCTCTGGCCGCGGCCAGGATGCGATACCTTGAACGCGAAAGCGTCTCGAATCGTGCCGTCGTTGTACCAGACCGTACCAACTGGATCGGACGACTCGATGAATGTCGTAACAAAGGACCCGGGTAATGCCGATGCAGTGGACAACATAACACTGATGTAATCCGGCGGCAGGACCGTGTCATTATTGAGGAGAAGCACCCATCCGATTCCTAGCTCGCTCGCCCGGCGGATGCCTTGATTATTGCCTATCGCTACCCCGAGGTTGCGAGAATTCCTGAACACCTCAACACCGGTAAGACCGAAGGACTCGATCAGTTCGGCCGATGAGTCCTCGGACGCGTTATCTACCGCTATCAGACGCACACCTGGGTGGGTCTGCGCGCKTAGACTGCGCAGAAAGTCTGGGAGCACGGCAGCGCCGTTGTAGGTGACGGTGACAACCGCAACTTGCACTTCGCGGCGGCTTTCTTGGTTCGCGTTACATTCCACAGCCACTACCGTCGACGATCGCTAGATGGGGGCCTGAGCGAGGCAGCACCGTGGGGTCCGGGTAGTGCACCTTCTACTACATCGTTGTACAAAGAAGGAGCGGGAGTAGGTGCCATCTCCTCTGGATGGTTTCGGGAGCGCGCTGCACGTCTCCGATGCCACCCCAACGCTGGCCGTTCCACGAATATCCAGCTTCCCCACGCCAGAGGGGCGGCGAGCAGGACCGCAATGGCAGAGAAGATCAAGAACGGCAAATTTACCAGCACCGTGCTTGCTATGAGTTGCTCGACAGGAAAACCATAAATGTACATGCCGTAGGAGATGTCGTTGTCCAAGCGAAGCCTCGGGTGTCGGAGAAGGATCCCAACACCCAGGACGACGTAAGACACTGGGAGGGCGGCCACCAGTCGGTAGTCTGGGAGCGCAGCTGCAGAGACCCCTATGACCATTATTGCGCCTGCAATGATGGGCCATGACAGTCGGACCCGGCGGCGTAGGAGAAACAACAACGCGCCGCCCGAGAACATGAGGCCAAGACGGGACGCGTCCCCGACAAACTTTGGTACTTCATTGACGACCGCATAGAGGCTTGCGCTCCAGCACGCTACAAAAACAGTTAGATAGATCAGGTCGGGGCGTCGGCGGACGGCAGTGCCAATTGCCACCGCCATGACATAACAAGCAAACTCCCACTTTAGCGTCCACAGCGACGCGTTCCAGTCCCCGGGCCACGGGACTGCATGCGGGCCACCGGCTATGTCGTGCTGGAAGACAATTAGGAACCCGTTTGCGAACGGGTACCCGAGCCAGCTCGCCAGGTCACGCGCCAGCTCGCTTGTGGTGTGGGTCAGCGCCGCGGCAATAGGAGCGAAAATCACTGCAGTCATCAAGAGACATACCCAGTAGGCCGGAAACAGCCTAGTTGCCCGAGCCTCTATGAATGACATTGCGTTTGCCGCTCGCCCCCAGCTACGAACTATCAGGAATCCCGAGATGGCGAAGAAGCCGTCGACGGGGAGCTGTCCGACCAGCGGATCGAACAGTCCACGAGGATCGGTGGAACCGGACGTCACCACGGCCCCATGCGTGAAGATCACGGCGGACGCCAGGGCCAGTCGTACAGCGTTCAGAGAGTTGGCGCGAGGTACGAATGCGGTCTCGATTGTTCTCGAATTCTTGGATGGCATCGACAAAAGGCCCATTAGGCGTCTCCCATCAAGAGGTCCCCCAGCGCTCGCCGGACCCCCTGCGCAGTGTCGCTCCATGTGCCCGAGGCCGTGCGCTCTGTTGCTTGCGGCGCCCGCAGACAGCTTACGATCGCTCCGGCGAGGTCTGACGGGGTCGGCGGAACCACCTGCACACGGTCCCCGTGGATGCGGTCGATTCCATTATCGTTCGTTGATATCGCCGGAATCCCGAAAAAGAATGCTTCAGATATGGGGAGACCAAAACCCTCGTCTGTCGACGCTAGCACGATCGCCGCAGCACTCTGCACCCGTTTCTGGTAGTCGCTTTCCTCGACAAAACCCGGTAGTTCGACGTGGTCGCCAATACCCAATTCGGTCGCGAGACGCCGCAGTTCTTTGGCGAACTCGCCTCGTGCTCCGAGAACGGTCAACGGCGTGCGTACGGCCGAGCCCTGAGCAACCTCCGCCATCGCGCGAATGACCAGATCGGGGCGCTTGTTCGCGTGGTGGCCAAAGGTGACCACAGAGCGCGCCTGGGGCTCTGTCGGGACAAGAACCGGCCAGCGGCGGGCGTGATCCTGCCCGTTCTCCACGATCACGCGTCGCGCCCGAGGCGCAATGCCCGCGGTCTCCTCGTCTGTCTTTGGCGATATCTGGATCGCCAGATCGGCGTGGTTGGTCGACCACACCCACGAGCGCCGATAGACGCGCTGCGACGTGCCGAATTCTTCTGGGCGGACCAGGTGTCGCCAGTCATGAACGGTGCATACCCGCGGGCGGCCCTGCACGAGCGGGCTTGCGACGAGGCTGATGGACAGAACCGCATCGGCCTTTACGCGTCGGGCGACCAAGGGTGTGTAGAGCCACTGGCCGACGAGCCGTCCCGCGACGGTCTCGCGCAGCTCGTGGACGCGTACGCCGTGGTTACCGAACGCCTTGGATGCCCACGGGTACCCAACCACGTGGATGTCGTCCCCGGACTCAAGCTCCGCCCACGCCTTGACGAGCTCCTCTGCGTACAACCGCATGCCGCCCGAACGTTCCGGTGCGCCTAAGGTATCGATCAGGATTCTCACGACATGGCCTTCCCAGGTGCAGCACCAGCGGATACTTCGTGAATCCAGGACCGGAGCGAGTACCTCTCGAACCCCGGTGGCGCTGCGCCTGGCCGGCTTCGGGATGCCAACTGGTCATACAGGGCGGCCGAGTCGATCTCAGCGGGATCGGTTGGAACGACTACAACTCTGGCCGGGTCGAAGAACGGCTCGAGGGTGATCGCTGCATTGGTCGTCACGAGAATCGCCCCTGACGCAAGGACCTCGAATGTTCGCATGGTCAGCCCGTGTTGGCCTGATCGCTGCATGTCCAGGACTGCGTGAGATGTTTTGAAGATCTCGGCGATCCCCCGTTTGGCCATCGGGTCGAACGAGACCTCCGACCAAGGCACGTCGCGATGCTCGCGAGTGATGTACTTCAGGACGAAGAAGTACCACCGAGCAGGAACGAAGAAGAACCCGAAGGTGGCGTGAGAGTCAGCGAAGCACCTCTGCGCGAACGTGTACCGCTCAGTGTGCAGCGTTCCGACGAATGCCAGGTCGTACGCACGCGACGTCTGTGAGGCGTTGCTGGGTGCGGCGTCAAAGTCGTCCACATAGAAGAGGGGGAGGTAGTTGAAATCGTTTCTGCACGCGACGTCCTCTCGGTCAAAGCTCAGTCGAGTGTCGAAGCAGTCGAGCACTTCTAGGCAGTTGCCAGCGTTCGCCAGAGCGTCGTAGGTGTAGAAGACGAAGCGCGCACTGGGGTTGTCGGCTCGCAATTGCTCCAGGAACCACCGGGGCACCACTTCAGCCTTCACGACCAGAACCAAATCAAACTGTTCTCCGCGCAACTTCCGTTGCCAGGACCGGTAGTACCTGTCGACCCAGCCCTTTGCGAGCTGCTTGCGCACCCGCAAGAGCGCGCGCACCAAGGCAGTGTTGGACGGTCGCTCGTCAACGAGAAGCGTTGACCACCCCTGCCCCTCGAGCTCAGCGACGATGTCGCGCTCGTACCCGAAGAAAGAGGGAGAGATGATGAGCGCTCGTTGCGCTGCCGGCGACATCACTTCAGCAGGTTCTTCTGCCGCATTTCCTCGAGCGAACGTTCGTACCCACTCTCGGAGACAGCTTGAGTGTTGACCCAGCCAACAAAGTTCGACAACCCCTCGCCGAACGAGACGCGGGGAGACCATCCCAGAGCGGCGCGGATCTGCGAAATGTCCGCAACATTGTGCCTGATGTCGCCGAGCCGGAAGTTGCCCGTGATCTCGACTGGAACCTGCATCCCCAGGGCGCTCATCAACTCGGCGACGACCTCGTTGACTGTCGTGGCAACCCCACTGCCGACGTTGAACACCTTGTCGTTGGCCCGGTGACTCTCGAGCGCATCGGCCGTCGCAGCCACAACGTCGTCGATGTAGACGAAGTCGCGGCTTTCCAAACCGTCCTCGAAGATGTTGATGGAACTGCCCTGCCGAATGCGGGTCGAAAAGATCGACAGAATTCCGGTGTACGGGTTCGTGAGGGACTGCCCCGGACCGTAGACGTTCTGGTAGCGGAGAGCCACCCCCGCCATACCGAGAGTCGGGGCCACAGTCATTACCAGCGATTCCTGCATCTGCTTGGTGATGCCGTACACGGACGACGGATGCAGCTTCGCGTCCTCACCTGTCGGGATCATCCGCAGAGGTCCTACCCCGGGATGCGTGACGTCGAACAGGCCAGAGAGCAGGTCGGACTCACCCCGTCGGTCAGGACACACGCGCATCCCATCCGGGGTCTCGTAGCTCCCCTCGCCATAGATGGACCGGGATGAAGCAACCACGATCTTTCGGACGGTGCGCTCGCTCTCGCTCCCCAACACCTCGAGGAGCGTCGCGGTGCCGCCGATGTTCACCCGCGTGTAGTGCTCGATCTGATACATGGATTCGCCCGTGCCGGTCTCGGCCGCGAGATGAACGACCGCATCCTGGTCCTGAACCGCAGCACGAACGTCATCCCGCGAGGTCACGTCACCGCGCAGGACCCGGGCGTACCGTGACGCGTGCTGGACGAGCGGACTCGTCTCCGGCTGCGGGCCGTGGATCTTCGGCAGGAAGTTGTCGAGGACGGTGACGGTGTGCCCCCGCTCGCTGAGTTCTTGGGCCAGACGCGACCCGATGAACCCAGCACCGCCAGTAATGAGCACGCGTGACAAGACATCTCCTCCGAGATTGATAACTGGACTGCTGGCGCTTCGGGAACGTGGATCAGTAGGCGCCGTCGGTCGCAATGACCGCGCGCACCGTACGCCACAGGATCGCAAGATCTGCCGTCATCGACCAGTTCTCGACGTAGTGGACGTCGAGGTTGATTGCCTCATCGAACGACAGGTCCGATCGACCCGAGACCTGCCAGAGTCCAGTCATCCCGGGCTTGACCGTCAGACGTCGCGTCGCGACGCGGTCGTATCGCTCGACCTCGAAGTCACGCTGGGGCCGCGGTCCGACCAAGCTCATGTCACCCCGTAGGACATTCAGCAGTTGGGGGAGCTCATCGATCGAGTAGCGCCTGATGAAGCTGCCGACGCGCGTCACCCTTGGGTCCTTCGTCAGCTTCGGCAGTTCGGCGAGTGACTTGCCTTCCGCCGCCAACAGCTCGGCCAACTGGCTGTCCGCGTCGCGTCGCATCGAGCGGAACTTGACCATCCCGAAGCGCTCGCCACTGCGACCGATCCTCTCCTGGCGGTAGAAGACGGCGCCCGGGCTCGACAGCTTGACCGCGACAGCGGTCGCCATGAATACAGGGGACAGCGCTGCCAGGATGAACAGTGAGCCGAGAAGGTCGAAAGCGCGCTTGCCGAGGCGCCCGGCGGCCGCGAACTGGGGCTCGCTGACGTGCAGCATCGGCATGCCTGAGATGTCTTGGAGGAAGAGACGCGAGGATGCCACGTTCAGCACGTTGGGAGACAGGATCAGATCGATGTTCGATCCTTCCAGCTGCCACGCAAGATCACGGAGCGACTCATGCCCGAGATGCTCGGTGTCAGTGACCACAACGGTGGTCGCCCCAGAGATGGCCAGAGCTTCTGCGAAGTCGGTGCGTGACGACATCACTGGAATGACGACCGAGGTGTCGTCGGGCACCACATCGAGGGGCATGCCTCCGTCAGGTACCCAGACGCCGCACACCTGGTAACCCGCGGTCTTGTGCTTGGAGAACCAGTTGGCGAGCTCCGACGCCGCTCGCTCGCCTCCGATGACCAGGACCCTCGCCACCGCCTCGCCGTTGACGCGGGCGCGGTGGAGGCTCAGACGAGCGATCTTGCGCTCGACCAGGAGCCCAGCGAGTCCGAGTGGGAAGGCAGTAGCCAGGTACAACCGGGAGGCATCCATCTTGAGAGCAACCGACAGCATGGCAAGCACGGCGAACACCCGGAAGGTTGCCAGGATGACTCGGCGGTACTCTTCCCAGCCGTGGCCCACGACCTTGGGGCTACGAGCCTGGTGCGCCTGAAGCGACAGCCACCACATCGCCGCGATCGCGACGCCGAGCACTGCGTAGGAAGCGCCGAGTCCACTGACCGGTCGATCGGGGGTTCCACCGAATCGCACGACCTGAGCGGCACCGAGCGCGATCACCAACACGATCAAGTCGCCGAAGATGAGAGCGCGCGCGTGACGTCGCCGCCAGTCGACAGCGTTGCTAGTCTCCTGGCCGACGACCTGGATCGAGCGGTGCACGACCTCGGGTCGACGGATGGCGACCTCGGGCACACGACTGACTACGGACACTGCATCCCCCACGGATGACTTGCCGAGACCATCTGGCCCCGAGAACGACGTCAATCAACCCCTGACTGACACCCCCACGCTAAGCGACCATCACTCGATTCGTGCAAACTTGAACGAAGATGGACCGTTTGTGAGGTGTGCTGTTGCTCACCAGTTACCCGTCACCCACCCCTACGGGGGGAACCTGCGCCTCTCCCCGTCACTTCACCACACTGACGCACGCGCTTGCTCCATGGCGTGATGGACCGTTAGGACTATCTGGGCAAACCTGACGATGGTTTTTGCCAGAATTCAACAACTCGGCTCGCCCGACCGCCACAATGGCCGGATGGACGCACGTCAGGCTGAACTGCTCGCCAAGGCCGACGCCCACGAGCTGGGTCGTCGGCTTCGCTCGATCCGTGTTGCCCGTGGGCTCACTCAGGGCGAGGTGGTCGGCGACACGATGTCGGTTGCCTATCTCTCCCGCCTCGAGACCGGCGCTCGCAAGCCGACGGTGAAGGCGCTCAGCGCTCTCGCCGCGCGACTCGACGTGACGATCGATGCACTGCTCGCAGTAGAGCCGGGTCAGGATCCTGACGAGGTGCGGCTGGCGCTCGACTACGCCGAGCTGGCCCTCGAGTCGGGAGAACCTGCCGAAGCCGCCCAGCACCTCGACGCAGCCCTGAGCCGGGTAGGCGATGTGGCCGGGACCGGCCTGCGTGAGCGCGCCAAGCTACTGCACGCTCGCTCACTGGAGGCCGCCGGCCAGGAGGACGAGGCCATCATCGAGCTCGAGATGCTCCTGGACGACAGCACCGTAAGCGAGGTCAGCCGCATCAAGGCCGGCATCGCCCTCAGCCGCATCCACCGGGAGACCGGCGACCTGGGCCGAGCGATCACCTGCGGTGAGGAGGTGCTGTCACAGCTGCGCACCGCTGGCCTCGAGGCGAGCGACGAKGCCGTCCAGCTCTCCGTGACCGTCGCGGCCGCCTACTTCGAGCGTGGCGACACGGCCCACGCCGTGCGGCTCTGCAGCAAGGCCATCTCCCAGGCCGAGACCCTGGAGTCCCCGCGCGCCCGCGCTTCGGCCTACTGGAACGCGAGTGTGATGCAGGCCAACCGGGGGGACATCGCGGCCGCGGTGCCGCTCGCCGAGCGGGCACTTGCCCTCCTCAGCGAGGGCCAAGATGCGCGCAACCTCGCGCGGCTACGCACCGAAGTGGGTCGCCTGCAGCTGGAGCTCGACCCGCCTGCCGTCGACGAAGCACGTGAAAACCTGACGCAGGCGGCATCGGAGATGGAGTGGAGCAGCGCATCCCCGACCGATCGGGCATGGACGCTCCTTGGTCTGGCTCGCGCGGCGTACCTGTCCGGCGAGCTGGAGCAGGCACGTGACCTGATCGGGGAGGTCAAAGTCACGTCGGGCGGGCACGCACCCCTCGCCGAGGCGGAGGCCCTGACGTTGGCCGGCCGGACTTGTGCAGCAGAGGGCAGGATGGAGCAGGCCGCTGACTACTACCAGCAGGCCGTGTTGCGGCTGTCGGCAATCGGTGCCGACAAGGCGGCCGCTCAGTCCTGGTTCGACCTCGCGGCTTTGCTCGAGAGTGTGGACCTGGCCGAAGCCGCACGCGACGCGTACCGTCGCGCGGCGGCCTCGACAGGTCTCCGAACCCGTTCGACTGTCGCTTCGCCCGTACGCGTGTGAGGTGAGGGGGCCCCGCGGCCGCACGCTGGGTCGAGGACGACCTGTGGGATCCGCTTGAGATCAGCAGCACCACACGTTGCGCTGCTGGACGTCCTTGGGGGCTGCGGTGGCCGGGGCTGCCATGCCGGAGATGCTGACCATGACGATGGCAGTGGTGGCAACGACGAGGCGGGCGATGTTCTTCATGGGGTGACTCCTTGTGGGGTGTGGGCTGACCGAGCGACCCGGGCAAACGGGTCGCTCGCGGCGATTGTGTCAAAAATGCTGCGCGGACGCGCCGTGTCTGGCAAACTCAGTCAAGACAGATTGGCAAATGCCCCCGCCGAGACGTCTGCTCGTCAAGTGCCCCCACTTCGAGCCAAGAAGATGCGCTCCACCCCACGGAGCGCCCGGAGCCCCCCGCACCCCACGCGGGGGGCCCATTCTTTTCCCATCAGAACCGGTGCATCCCCATTAGGGTTGCGCGCATGTCCAGCACCGATGAGCTCGAGGTCGAGCGGGACGTGGTCGCCCACATCTCGGCCTTCGGGGTCGTGGTGCCGGTCCGAGCTTCTCCGGCATTGCGCGGGCCCGTGCTGGGAGCGTGGCGCGACGCGCTGACGGACGACGATCCGACCACCGGCGTGGTGGACGCCGTCGGCCCGGACGTCGCGAGCGCCCTTCACTACCTGTCCCCCGCCGTCACCACAGCCGCGATCGACGCCAGGGCGGGAGAGCTCGTCATGTTGCACGCTGCCGCCCTCGCCGACCCCGCGACGGGCCGAACCGCGGTGCTCGTCGCGGCCTCGGGCACCGGGAAGACCACCGCGTCGGTGACGTTGGGGAGGACGTTCGCCTACCTCACCGACGAGACGTCAGCCATCACCCCGGACGGAGTCGTGCTGACCTACCGCAAGCCGCTGTCCATCATCGACGGCGGGCACCTGAAGAAGCAGGTCGCCCCGTCCGAGCTCGGACTGCTCACGACTGAGCGCGAGTGCCGGCTGGCCGCCCTGATCGTGATCGAGCGGGATCCAGAGCACCAGGGCGGGCCGACCGTCGAGCCACTCGCGACCGTGGACGCCATCGCAGCCATCGCGCCCCAGTCGTCCTACCTGCCAAGCATGGACAAGCCCCTCCACCGCCTGGCCGAGCTGATTCACCTCGTGGGTGGCGCTCGACACGTGCGTTACGCCGAGTCGGCCGACCTCGGACCCGTGCTCACCCAGCTCCTGGCCGTCCCGTCGTGATCGTCAGGCGTGGCGCGCTCACCGACCACTACCTCGAGGGCGAACGCAGCGTGGTGATGGTGGACGAGAGTGTGCTCGGCCTCTCCCCGATCGCCACCACCATCCTCGAGGCCGTCCCGGAGGGGAGCTCTGTGAGCCTTCACGATGTCACCGGTCACGTCGTTGCGGCGTTCGGTCCACCTGCGGGTCCGGAGTCGGCTGAAACCCTCACTCGGCAGCAGGTGTGGGACCTGGTGGCCCACAAGGTCTTGGAGGTCGTTGACGACAAGGTAGGTCGCGACGGTTCTCCGTCCGATTCCGACCGGTGTCGCGAGCAAGACGCGTCCGACGATGACGTCGAGTCCGCGGTGGCAGCACTTCGGGATGCCCTGCGGCACATCCGATCGGACGATCTGGGGCGCTGGACAGCACCCGGGTCATTGAGCCCCCAATCACTACTTGCTGCAGCCAGACAACACCACGTCGTTCCCTATCTTGCGGCCCACATGGACCGCCTCGACCTGCCGGGGCAAGCAAGGTCGGAGGTCGAGGTTATGGCAGGCCGTCAACAGGCAGGAGCAACGATCTTGGCTGCCGATCTCGTCGTGGCACTCGAGACCCTGACCGCAGTCGGGGTGAGGGCCCTGGCGTGCAAGGGCCTGGCCCTGGCCGCGCAGGCACACGGGGACTACTTGGTTCGAGGGGCAGGCGACATCGACCTGCTCGTTCCGCCCTCGGACCTCGAGCGGGCGCACGGAGCCCTTTCAGAGGCCGGCTGGACCCCTGGTCTCGGATACCCCGTGCCTGGCTCGTCGTGGGCGTGGCGTCACCTCGCCCGTACCGGCAACGAGCTCACCCTCTCGGGACCCCACAGCGACATAGACCTCCACTGGCACCTCGCGCCCACACGTGGAACCTTTCCGGACTTCGACACCCTGTGGGCGCGCCGCACAGGCGTAGTTGTCGCAAGTCACTCGGTGCCCACGTTGTCTCGCTACGACGCGTTGGCTCACTCCGCCGGACACGCAGCGAAGGACGAATGGCGCTGGTTGCGGAGCCTGATCGATGTGCACGCACTCATGTCGGACCCCGACACGTGGCTCGGCGCCGACCGCCCACTCCGCAAGGACCAACTGCTCACGATCGGGTTGGCTGCACGCGAGTTCGGCACTCCGACTGTTGCCCCGGCGGTCGTCACCTTCGCCGAAGGACACGTTGACAAGACCTTTCTTCGCCGAGCTCGTCACGTGCAGGCTGCCACCAACGCCGAGCACCGACCGTCTGCCGTGCCTGGAATCGACTTCCTGAGCCGCTTGAGGGTCGTCGGTCTCACCGACGGCTCGCCACGGGAGGCAGCGCGACTTCTGAGCCGAAGTGCCCTGCCGCCCTGGCTGACCGCAGATCTTCAGTCACCACGGACAACCGTTGCAGCTCCCCAGGCGTTGGCCAGGCGCGCCAGGGAAGTGGGGAGGAAGTGGTGGCAGAAGCGCTCAGCGCTGCTCGGTGTACCCAGCGGTGAGCGTTCCGATGACCCGGTTCGGAGATCCGGCTGAGAGGATCAACGATGCCGTGCCGTTGCCGTTGCTGGTACGCGTGAACCTGGCCGTCACCGTGATGGACCCGTTGGCGTCGAGCGTGCCGTACATACGAGACATCGCGCCGGTGTCCGACCACGTGGTTTCCCCACAAGTCACGGTCAGGTCCGAGACAGCCGAGACCCCAGAGAAGTCGGCCTTCAGATTGGTCAGCGGAGCCGAGCCAGCAATGATGGTGAAGGTCCAGGTCACGTAGTGCGTGCTCTGGTCCTTCGAGCTCCGGTATGCCGCGCTGTTGGAGAAGGTGGCTGTGCCGGTCGAAGCCGCTGCGATGTTCGGCGTCGCTACGACAACCGTGACCGCTGATGCGGACCACGCTGCCCCACGCAGCGCGGTCCGACGGGTGATGCCGCTCTCGTTCGAGCGTGACTGACTGGTGAGCTGATCGCTCATTGTGGTGCCCCCACCTTGAAGTTGTGAGTGGTCGCCCCCGACCACTGCCGGTCAGCGTCTGCCGTCCGGGTTGATCGAAGGCTATAGATCACAATCTCGAGTTCCGTGGCGTTTTACTCGAATGAGGGTTTCCTCGATGAATGTTGTACTTCCCCACGGGCCACCCCATTCGCCGGACGACTCCTCCGCGGGCACCTACTCTTCTCAAGACGTCCGAAAGTAAAGGGGATCCGGTGGAGCTCGCCGACTACCTGCGCATCTTGCGCAACCACTGGATCGCCGTGACGGCGTTCATCCTCGTGGCCGCGCTGGCCGCCTTTGGGTGGAGCAGCATCCAGCCCAAGGTCTACGCCGCGAGCTCGTCGGGCTTCGTCACCTCCGGTGGCGGTGGCGACCCCGGCCTCGACAGCCTCAACGACTCGCTGTCCAAGTCGCGCGCGGCGTCGTACGTCGTGCTGGCGAAGGACCGCGAGACCGCGTCGATCGTCATCGACGACCTCGGGCTCGACACCTCGCCCGAGGGCCTGGTCGGCAGCATCGACGCCGCCCAGACGCCCGACACGGTCGTCATCTCGATCACCGCCCGCGCCGGCACGCCCGAGGAGGCGCAGCAGCTCGCCGACGCATGGGTGGGCGCGCTCGCGGAGCGGGTCAAGAGCATCGAGGCGGGCAAGTCCAGCGGCAGCCAGGGCATGCGCATCGAGGTGTCGGAGTCGGCACAGCTCCCGACGAGCCCGGTGTCTCCGCAGGTCGAGCGCAACGTGCTCCTCGGCGCCGTGCTCGGCGCCCTGCTCGGGCTCGGCTACGCCGTCGTCCGCAGCCTGCTCGACCGTCGCATCCGCTCGGCGGAGGACATCGAGCGTGACACCGGCGTCCCGGTCGTCGGCTCGGTGCCGGATATCGGCAAGACGCCCGGCATCTTCGTCGGCACCAGCACCGGCAACGCCGCCCTCGCCGCGGAGGGCGTACGCCGCCTGCGCACCAACCTGTCCTACATGGACGTCGACAACCCGCCGCGCGCGATCGTCGTCACCAGTCCGAAGCAGGGCGACGGCAAGTCGACCGTCGCGGCCAACCTCGCCGCCGCCATCGCCGGCTCCGGGCAGGCCGTGACCCTGGTCGACGCCGACCTGCGGCGACCGACCGTCGCGTCCGCGGCCGGGGTCGACGACACGGTCGGCCTCACCGACGTGCTGTCCGGCCGACTCGAGCTGGCCGACGCCCTCCAGTCGCACCCGACCATCGAGGGCCTCAGCGTGCTCACCTCGGGCTCGCGGCCGCCCAACCCCAGCGAGATCCTGGGGTCGCAGGCCATGCGCGGCGTCATCGCGGACCTGACCGCCAAGGGAATGCTGATCATCGACGCCCCTCCCCTGCTGCCGGTGACCGACGCCGCCGTCGTCGCGCACGCCGCAGACGGTGCCTTCATCGTTGTCTCGGCCGGTCGGACGCTCGACACGGAGCTCGACAACGCCCTGGGCCACCTGCGCACGGTCAACGCCCGTCCGCTCGGCATCATCCTCAACCGGGTCTCGAAGCGGACCGTCGGCGCCGGCAACTACGGCCACTACGGCTACGGCACCGACGACTACGTCGAGGGCACGTCGGGACGGCGCAAGAACCGACGCTGACCCGGGAGAGGTCGAAGGTCTGCACCAGCGGACCAGACCGCTCGCCGACCAGATCAAGGTTTGCCGCACGTTCCGTGCAGCCCGGTGGCAACGGGCTGAAGTCGACCTACGCTCGCCGAACCAGCCCGTGGGGGCGCTGGTTCGTCGAAACGTGGGGGTACACCGTGTCCGATCAGGGAAGCATGGGGTCGACCGTGCTCAGCAGGCGGGCAGCCGTCCGGGGAGCCGTGTGGGCGATCCCCGCGGTCACCGTCGCGACGACGGCTCCGGCCTTCGCCAACACCTCGGGCGGGATGGCGCTGACCGGCTTCACAGCGGTGTACGCAGCCCCGGACCGGCTCGTCATCTCCGGGACGGTCGTCGCCGGTGCCATGGCCCAGGCAGGCACGCTGACCTTCACCGTCGAGCCCAACCTGGTCGGTTCGGTCGCCGTCGTCGCGGGTGCGACAGGGGTCGTGGTGCCGACGTCGGGCGGCGGCTTCTCCATCACCTACCCCGTCACGCCCGGGTCGTTCACCACGACCCTCGACCTCGGTGAGGACGACCTCGCCGGACAGTTCCGCGGCTACCGGGGTGACGAGACCGTCCTCCTCGCGGACGTCGAGCCGTCGGTGTCCGACCCGGAGCCCGTTCCGGTGGCCCACCTGCCCTTCTCAGAGCTCGAGCCGGTCAGTGCGTCGGCCGCGTGGACGTCGTACACCGCGGTGCGCGTGGAGGCGACCGGGGTGCGGCTGACGACGGACCCCCAACCCTCCGTGGGACGGCTCCGGGTCACCGTCAGCATTCCTGCGGCCACCTACGCCAACGCCAACCCGCCGGCCGTGTCCGACCTGGCACCCGGCTGGATGGCGGACCCGAGCCGCGCGCCCTTCGAGGCAGCCGGCGGCTGGGTCATGCGTTTCGTCACCGGGCAGGAGGCGCACACGTCGCTGACGGGGGTGGCAGCGCATCGTGGCCCCGGCGCCTTCGGCGTGACACTGACCCACGACAGCACGGGCTTCTTCGTCCCCGGCCGGTTCCCGATCGACGTCACCACGGACGAGACCGCGTTCGGCTGGGGTGAGAGCTCGTCCAAGGTGCTCGACCAGGACATCCGGGTCGACCTCGGCCCCCGCCCGGCTCCGCCGGAGGGCTGACGGCCCTCCTCAGCGGGGCAGCAGCACGCAGACGCTGGTGCCCTCGCCGAGCGCGCTCTCCAACGACACCACGCCGCCGTGGGCCTCGACGATGCTGCGCACGATCGTGAGGCCCAGGCCGGTGCCGGGCACGTGGAGCCGGCGGGCGTTCTCGCCTCGGTAGAAGCGGCCGAACACCTGCTCGACGTCGGCGGGCTCGATGCCGGTGCCCTCGTCGGTGACCGTCAGCACCACGTGTTCCTCGCGCATCGCCAGGTCGACCGTCACGAAGCAGCCCTCGCGGCTGTAGGCGATCGCGTTGTCCAGCAGGTTGTCGAAGACCTGTCGCAGGCGCATGCCGTCGGCGACGGCCGGCAGCGCGTCCGGCACCCGGCTGACGATCCGCACGCCCCTGCCGTCGGCGTCGAGCGACGCCGCGTCGACCGCCTCGCACAGGATCACGGCGAGGTCGACCCGGTAGGGGTCCACCAGCGGCGAGCCGGCCGAGACGCGGGTGGTGAAGAGCAGGTCGGCGACCAGGTGCGAGAGCCGGAGCATGTTGCGGCGGGCCGCGGTCACCTGCTGGTGGCCCTCGGCGCTGACGTCGGTCGACTCGTCGAGCAGCTCGAGGTAGGCCAGCGCCGCCGTGAGCGGCGTACGGAGCTCGTGGGAGATCGTCGAGACGAACTCGTCCTTGACGCCCATCGCGCGCACCAGGTCGGTGACGTCGTGGTAGGCCAGGACGGCGCCTGCCAGCTCCCCCGTGCGGTCGAGGACACGGCGCGCGGAGACCGACAGGGCCCGGCGCGAGTGGGGGTCCTCGCCCACCCACAGGCGTAGGTCGTCGAACTCCTCGCCGGACGCGGCCCGCACCGACGGCATGTCGTCGCGCGCCAGCGGCTGCTGGTCGAGGTCGTAGGCGAAGCCGGTCTGCCCGGCCTGGCCGAGGTGACCCTCGGGGAAGGCGAGCTCGAGGAACTCCCGGTGCCGGCCGTTGGTGGCGAGGTAGTGGCCGGTGGCGTCGATCTGCAGCAGTCCGACCGCGACGCCCTCGAAGATCGCCTGGGCCGTACGACGCTCCGCATCTGCGGCGGCCTCCGCCGCGTCGAGCCGCTCGACGAAGGCCTGGCGCTCGCTGAGGTCGACGATCTGGGAGATGAAGTGGATCGGGGTGCCCAACGGGTCGCGCAGCAGCGCGACGGACAGGTCGCCGACCAGGATGCTGCCGTCGGCGCGGAGGTAGCGCTTGGTGATCCGGTAGGAGCTGATCTCCCCGGCCAGCGTCTGCTCGAACAGGCGCAGGTCGGCGTCGAGGTCGTCGGGGTGGGTGATGTCCTGGAAGGACTTCGTGATCAGCACGTCGGCCTCGTGGCCGAGCATCTCGCACAGCGCGACGTTGGCCGTCATGAAGCCGCCCGTCGGGGACACGATCGCCATCCCGACCGGCGAGTGCTCCATCGTCAGGCGCCAGAGCTCGTCGGTCTCGAGTGCGGGCGCGGGCGCGATCTCAGCGACCATCACCCACCTACCCTCCACGTCACAGCCCGCATGCGGCGCACAGCCCGAGGTGCCACGGTAGGACGGGTGCGAGCCCGCCGCTCCGAGTGTGGGGGAACAGTGGCGAAAATGAGAGGAACGCCCCGCACTGCGCGTGCAGGACGTCCCTCCGGTGGTCTGGACCAGGCGCGGGTCCGCGCGGGTCAGGCGGTGACGAGCACCTGCACCTCGGCGACCGAGCCCGTCGCGGCGACGACGCGGGTGTCGACCGGCTGGGCCTTCGGCGCCAGCGTCCGCAGGGTCCACTCGCCGTCGCCGGCGAAGAAGCGGAAGTGCCCCGTCGCGGACGTCGGCACCTCGGCGGTGAACTCGCCGCTGCGGTCGAGCAGCCGGACGTAGGCGTTGGCGACGGGCTCGTCACCGCTGCGCAGCACCTGGCCCTGGATCACGGCTTCCTTGGCGACGTTGACGCCGTCGAGCGACAGGCCGCCCTCCTTGGCTCCGCACATGTCAGGCCTCCCCGGGCTCGTCGCCGAGGGCGACCGGGACGCCGACGAGCGAGCCGTACTCGGTCCAGGAGCCGTCGTAGTTCTTGACGTTCTTGCGGCCGAGGAGCTCGGTCAGCACGAACCACGTCAGCGAGGAGCGCTCGCCGATGCGGCACAGCGCGATCGTGTCCTTGTCGGTGTCGAAGCCGACCTCGTCGTAGAGCGCGGTGAGCTCCTCGTCGGACTTGAAGGTGCCGTCGTCGTTGGCGTTCTTGCTCCACGGCACGTTGACCGACGTCGGGATGTGGCCGGCGCGCTGGGCCTGCTCCTGCGGGAGGTGGGCCGGGGCGAGCAGCCGGCCGGCGTACTCGTCGGGGCTGCGCACGTCGACGAGGTTCTGCGTGCCGATCGCGGCGACGACCTCGTCGCGGAAGGCGCGGATCGAGGGGTCCTGCTCCTGCGCGGTGTACGACGCCGTCGCGCGGGTCGGGAGCTCGTCGGTCAGCTCACGCGAGTCGAGCTCCCACTTCTTGCGGCCGCCGTCAAGGAGCTTGACGTCCTGGTGGCCGTAGAGCTTGAAGTACCAGTAGGCGTAGGCGGCGAACCAGTTGTTGTTGCCGCCGTAGAGCACGACGGTGTCGTCGTTGGAGACACCGCGCTCGGACAGCAGGGCCTCGAACTGCTCCTTGTTGACGAAGTCGCGGCGGACCTGGTCCTGGAGGTCGGTCGTCCAGTCGAGCTTGATGGCTCCCCGGATGTGGCCCTTGTCGTAGGCGGTCGTGTCCTCGTCGACCTCGATGAGGACGACGCCGTCGGTGTCGAGGTTGTCCTCGACCCACTGGGCGGTGACGAGCGAGTTCTCGCGGCTCATGGTTGGTGTGCTCCTTGTTGGTGGTGACAGTCGGGGTCAGACGGTGGCGATGAAGCGGCGGACGAGCAGGTAGACCTCGCATCCCAGGCAGAAGGCGAAGACGGCGTTGAGGAGGGCGGCGACGAGCGCGAGGCCGACCGCCACCTGGGCGACGACGGTGGCGCCGGCCGCAAAGGCGAGCAGCCCGACGAGCGCGAACGCGAGGCCCACGGCCTGGGCGAAGCGCGGCGGCTCGGGGGCCTCCCACTCGGTGGGCGGCGCCAGGCGCGGGCGGACGAGCGTGCGGAACAGCCAGGCGTGCGGCGTCGCCTGCACCCCGCGCACCGCACCCACGGCGAACAGCACCGCCTGCACGGCGAGCAGCGCGACGGCGTACGGCGTGGGGAGCAGCAGCACGGCCACCAGGACGACGGCGGTC
This sequence comes from Nocardioides sp. P4_G10, assembly GCF_056401175.1. NCBI lineage: Bacteria > Bacillati > Actinomycetota > Actinomycetes > Propionibacteriales > Nocardioidaceae > Nocardioides > Nocardioides sp. P4_G10. The sequence goes on from NZ_JBFUJV010000023.1 coordinate 27,566, forward strand.
AGGGCGGCGGCGAGCTGCGGGCCGCGGGGGTCGATCGCACCCTCGGGACGGAGGGCGGCGCCGGGACCCTGGGCAGGTCGGGGCTTGGCGGTGGTGGTCATGTCTCTCCTGAGGTCGGTCGGCACGGCAGGGGCCGGGCACGCCGGGGCAGGGCCCGGCATGCGGGTCCCACCGACCGAGCACGGTCCGGCGACGTCAGGCCGGACGGGGGCTCAGGTGAGCGGTGGGACCGCTACGACATTCGACACAGCGCCGAGCGCACGCGGCAGTGGTCCACTGCGCGGCGCTTGGTGAGCATGGTCGAGGACATGACGACGACCCTAGGCGCTCCCACCATCTCGACCCCGCTCTGTCTCACCATGTGACCCACGCATCCATATCCTGAGATCACACGCGTGCCAGCGCGCTCAGGACCTGGTCGCGCGTGGGCGCCCCGGTCGCGCGGGTCACCTCAGCGCCGGCGGCATCGAGCACGATCGTGGTGGGCGTGCGGAGGATGCCGAGCGTCCGCGTCGCCTCGAGGTGCTCCTCGGCGTCGATCTCCACGTGGGTGACGCCGTCGACGAGACCGGTCACCTCGCCCAGCACCCGGCGGGTCGCGCGGCACGGGGCGCAGAACGCGCTGGAGAACTGCAGCAACGTCGCCCGCTCCCCCAGCTGCTGGCCCGCAGCGGCGACAAGATCGGCGCCGGGCCTCGTGACGGGCACGTCGTCCACCCCGAGGTCGGGCGCCGCGGGAGGGCGTACGACGTCGGTGCCGCGGAAGCGACCGTCCGTCGCGAGCCGCCACAGCCCGAACGCCAGCGCCAGCACGACGGCGGCGACGACGATCCAGGCTCCGGTGGTCACATCCGCCCAACGACGGTGCGCGACGGATTTGTTCCTGCGCGCCCGCCCAGCCGGAAATGGAGCGAGGCCCCGGGACGGATCCCGGGGCCTCGCGTGGTGGAGCAGTGGTGCAGGAGGTCAGCGCTTCTTCTTGACCTTGACGGTCTTCGCAACCGTGGCGTCTCCGTACTTGCCGCCCTTGAGGTCGACCTCGAAGACGAGCTTGTTCTTGCCCGTGATCAGCTTCTTGAGGGTGACGGTGGCCTTGCCGTTGCGGAGCTTGGCCGTGCCCACCTTCTTGTAGACCGGGGCGCCGAACTCGTCCTCGCGCACGATCTTCTGGACGACGACCTTGCCCTTGAACTTCTTGGCCTTGACCTTCTTGTCCTTCACGACGACCGAGGCCTTGGTGCCGTTGACCGAGATCTTGACCTTCGGCTTCTTGGCGATCTTCTGGGTGGTCGCCATCGCGGTGCCGGTGATGCCGTCGTTGGTGGCGGTCACCCGCAGGGTGATGCGCTTGCCCTTGTAGTTCTTCGTGACCTTGAGCGTGCGGCCCTGCCCGACGACGACGTCGTCGACCAGCCACGCGTACTGGTAGGTCGTGCCGCCGTCGAGCGTCCAGTACCCCGTGGTCGCGCGGATCTTGCCGCGAAGGTAGGGGTTGCCCTTGATCTCGGGCTCGCGCAGCGCGCGCATGCCCTCCTCGAGGGTGGCGTCGACACCCGAGACGGTCTTGCCGCTCGTGACGGTGATGATCTCCGCGTTGGCGAAGTTGGTGTTGTCGTACCACTCGGGGCCGAAGAACTTGTCGTCGAAGCTTCCGTCGAGGAACAGCACCTTGTACTTGCCCGGCTTGAGGGCGGTCGCGTTGAACGTGCCGTCGTCCTCGATCGAGCCGTAGGCGTAGCTGCCCTGGGTCACGGGCCCGTCATTGGCCTCCATCATCTGCACCGAGACACCGTCGATCGACAGCGGGGACGCAGCGGACACGGTGCCGGAGATGCCACCGGTGAGCGGCAGCACGACGTTGACGCCGGCAGCCGGCACGGGCGCCGGGTCGGCCACGGCAAAGGACTGCGCCCCGCCGTACCAGCGGCTCATGCGGTAGTACTGGCCGTCCTCGCGCTCGAGCTCGTCCTCGACCTCGATCTTGTACTCGGTCTCCGAGGAACCGGTCGACGCGGGGTCGAGGTCGTCGAAGGCGTACTGGCCGGCGCGGTTGGTGATGGCGACCGTCTGCTGACGCTCGTCGCGCGCCTTGAGCGGCGTGCTCCATGCGGTCACGCGAGCACCGATGACCGGAGCTCCGGCGGAGTCGGTGACCGTACCGCTCATGTCGATCGTGGCCGGGTCGACGGCGAAGGACGGGTCGTCGGCCAGGGCCGCGTCGACTCCGGCGACGGTGGCGCCGCCGTTGAGCACCAGCTCGGTGGCAGAGGCCTGGTCGGCCTTGTCGGCGAACCACTCACCGAGGAACTGCCCGACGGGGTCGCTGAACCGGATCTTGTAGACGCCCTCCTGGGCACCGTTGATCCTGAAGACGCCGTTGGCGTCGGTGAGGTCGGTGTAGGACGCGAAGGTGTTGCTGCCCTGGTAGGCCTGGACCCGCACCCGCTCGAGCGCGGTGCCCGCGGTGTTGGTGAGGCGGCCGGTCAGGACGCCGCCGCGGCTGACGCCGATGTCGCCGAGCGCCAGAGGCGTCGCGCCGAGGGTGATCGCGTCGGCGGTCTCCTCGGTGGTCTTGTCGGTGTACCACTCGGACGCGTAGCCGGCGGGGTCGATCTCGAGCTTGTAGGAGCCGGCGAGCGGGGCGCCGACACGGAAGGTGCCGTCGCGCTCGATGCGGGCCGAGGACACGTAGGAGCCGCCGGCGTGCAGGCTGACCGATCCGCTGCGGACCGGGCGACCCGCGGAGTTCACCACGCGGCCGGTGGCCGTGGGTGCCGTGGCGAGGACGATCGGCGCGAGGGCGGTCGGCCCCGTCACCGCGACCGCGTCGGCGGAAGCGAGGTCGGGCTTGTCGACGTAGAACTCCGGCGCGAGCGTGCCGTCGATGCTCTGGAACTCGAACTTGTAGGTGCCCGGCTCGAGCGGCAGGTTCATCCGGCCGTCGGCGACGTACTGGCCGTCCTCGTAGAAGTATCTGCCGTCGCTCTGGCCGAGGTAGGCGGTGACGTACCCCTCGACCGGGTTGCCCGCGGCGTCGGTGACCGTGGTGGTCACCCCGACCGGGGCTGCGTGGGCCGGCGCTGCCAGCCCGATCGTGAAGCCGGCAAGCGCCGTCGCGGCGGCGGCGCCACCTGCGACGAGGCGCGCAAAGGCTCCCCCGTTTGTGCTCATCATGCTTGTGTCCCCCTTGGACTCATGTCGGCACACACGTGCACGACACGCAGGCCATCCCCCGTAGGAGGCCTGTCGAGGGCAGTTCTATCGCATATCTGTGACCTTGTGCTCAACCACCGGCAAATGGGGGCAACAGCTCGACGACGTCGCCGGGGCGTACGACGACGGACTCCGGGTCCTGCGTGCGGACCGGCCGGTCGCCGAGGAGCACCGAGCAGACGCCGACCGTGCGGGCCATCTGCTCACCGGGATGCCGCTCGAGGACACGCGCGACGACGTCGGCGAGGCTCAGCTCGTCCTCCGTCCCGTCCGTCTCCCAGACATCCTCCGCGGTCCCGGCCGCGGCCCGGGCGCCCGCCCAGTAGCGCACGGTGATCGCTGTCTCACGACTCCGGTGCGCGTCCGTCGGGTGGCTCATGCGGGATATCCTTCCTCATCCCCGGCTGACGCACCGGCTGACGCCCCGGCTGATCCCCCGCACGAGGAGGGCCCCCGCGATGAGCGCACTGCTGCTGCTCACGAGCGCCCTGCAGCCCTCCGCCGAGGTGCTCCCCGGGCTCGCGCTGCTGTCGCACACCGTGAAGATCGTCCCGGCCCAGGGCAGCGCGCTGCTCGACGCGCCCGAGTCCGACCTCGTCCTCGTCGACGGGCGCCAGGACCTCGCCGCCGCCCGCGACCTGTGCCGGCTGATCCGCACCACCGGCACCGACGCCCCGGTCCTGCTCATCGTCACCGAGGGCGGCCTCGCCGTCGTCGCCCACGACTGGGGCATGGACGACGTCGTCCTCCACACCTGCGGCCCGGCCGAGCTCGACGCCCGGATCCGCCTCGCGATCGGCCGCGCGAGCGCCGCCGCCCCCGACGACCCGGCCGCCCACGTGATCCATCGCGGCGAGGTCGTCGTCGACGACGCCACCTACACCGCCCGCATCGGCGGCCGGCCCCTCGACCTGACTTACAAGGAGTTCGAGCTCCTGAAGTACCTCGCCCAGCACCCGGGCCGCGTCTTCAGCCGCGAGCAGCTCCTCCAGGAGGTCTGGGGCTACGACTACTTCGGGGGCACCCGCACCGTCGACGTCCACGTCCGGCGCCTCCGTGCCAAGCTCGGCACCGAGCACGAGCACCACATCGGCACCGTCCGCAACGTCGGCTACCGCTTCGTCGTGCCCACCCGCGACCCCGCCCCGGAGACCGCGCCCTCCTCGACGTCCTCCTGACCCCGGCCCGACCTGCCCGCTCGCGATATCTGAGGACGCCGTGGTCGTGATCTGCCCCGATTTCCGACCACCACGTCCTCAGATAACCCGCTAGGGCGCCGCTAGGGTCGAGCGCATGCAGGCCCCCGCCCCAGAGACAGTCGCGCAGATCGCCGACGAGGCCGCGGCCGCCGACGGGGCCGACCCGCTCGACGAGGCGGCCCGCATCGCCCTCGCCGACGGCGCCGCGACCGTCATCGCGGAGGACGACGCCTTCGCCCTCCTGCATGCCGGCGACCTGTCACTCGTCGTCCGCCCGACGGCCCGCGGCCGCGGCCTCGGGTCCGCGCTGCTCACGCGCGCCGAGTCGTCGTACGGCACCGGGCTGACGGCGTGGTCGCACGGCAACCACCCGGCCGCCGCCAGGCTCGCCGCCCGCCACGGGTGGGAGCGGGTGCGCGACCTCTGGGTGATGCGGCGGCCGACCTCGCACCCCCTGCCCGCCCTCGAGGTGCCCGACGGGGTGACGGTCCGGTCCTACCGCGACTCCGACGCCGCCGACGTGGTCGCGGTCAACGCGGCCGCCTTCGCCGACCACCCCGAGCAGGGCGCGATGGACCTCGACAACCTCGCCCGGCGGATGGCGGAGCCGTGGTTCGACCCGGCCGGGCTGCTCGTCGCGGAGGACGACTCGGGGATGCTCGGCTTCCACTGGACCAAGCAGCACGACGCCCGCCTCGGCGAGGTGTACGTCGTCGGCGTCGCGCCGGCCGCGCAGGGCCGCGGGCTCGGCAAGGTGCTCACCCTGGCCGGGCTGCACCACCTCGCCGGCCTCGGCGTGGACGAGGTGCTGCTCTACGTCGAGTCCGACAACGCCCCCGCCGTCGCGGTCTACTCCCGCCTCGGGTTCGGGCACGCCGACGCGGACACCCACGTGCAGTACCGCCGCCCCTGATCGGGCACGCCCGCTGCGTCATACGAACCCGCACCCATGGGTGCCGATCGGTATGACGCTCAGCTCGCGCGAGCCCCCAGCGTCATACGAAGGCGCACCTGTACGTGCCGCTCCGTATGACGCAGCCGCGTCAGCGGAGGGGGCGGACGTGCAGGCCGACCTCGGGGTCGACGACGACCTCCTGCGCGGCGGGCATCTCGTCGACCGTCAGGGCTGCGTCGACCGGCACGTTGCGCTTGACCAGCGCGAGAGCGATCGGGCCGAGCTCGTGGTGGCGGGCGCTGGAGCCGACGAAGCCGACGTCACGACCGTCGTACGACACCGGGGAGCCGACGGGCGGCAGGCGGTTCTCCGACCCGTCGAGGTGCAGCAGCACCAGCCGGCGGGGCGGACGACCGAGCGTGTGGACCCGCGCGACGGTCTCCTGGCCGCGGTAGCAGCCCTTGTCGAGGTGCACCGCGGCGCCGATCCAGCCGACCTCGTTGGGGATGGTGCGGTGGTCGGTGTCGAGGCCGAGCCGCGGCTCGCCGCGCTCGATGCGCAGCGCCTCGAAGGCCCAGAGCCCGCAGGCCGGCCCGGCCGCTTCGGCGTACGCCTCGAGGCGGTCGCGGGGCACGAGGTCATAACGACCAGCCCGTGGTGACGAGCCGTCCCCCGGGCGCCACATCACGGCGACGTCGTCGACGAGGGAGACCTCGACGCGGGTCATGAACTTCATCCGCTCGAGCCACTCCGCCAGCGCGGCGCCCGCGCCCGGCTCGGTGTGGGCGGTGAACGCCTCGCCGTCGTCGACGCCGGTGAAGGCGTGCTCGACGTGGCCCTGCGGGCTCAGCACGAGCGCCTGGGTCCAGGTGCCGGGGGCGAGGCCGTCGAAGTACTGCGTGGTCAGGTTGTGGAGCCACGACAGCCGCTCGGGTCCGGAGATGCGTACGACGTCGCGGTGCGAGAGGTCGACGAACCCGTCACCGCGCGCGAGGCTGCGCTGCTCGGTGTTGAAGGAGCCGTAGTGGGCGGCGACCGGGGCGTCGATCCCGTCGCCCGCGACGGCACCGGGCAGGGCGAGGAGCGGGGACTGCATGCCGACGAGCCTACGCCGTGGCCCGAGACACCGGCCGTCGCGAGCGCAGTCAGGCGTGCGTGATGGCAAGGCGGAGGAGTGGAGACGTGACGGAGTCACGGCGACCGACGACAACGCAGCCAGCGCGTGCGTCTGACTGCGCGCAGCAGGCTGGGGACGAGGGGCGCGGCGTTCAAGCCGCGCCCACTCCCGGCCCCAGCGGCGACGAGGGGTCGAGCGGGGCGGGCGGCTCGTCGAGGGGCTCCGGCTCGGGGTGGCGCCGCCCGAGCTGGTCGCGGAGCCAGAAGGCGACGTGACCGGCGCCGGCCAGCGTCGCGACGCCGATGACCAGGAAGATCCACCGCCAGTCGACGACGGTCACCAGCGCGGCACCGAGGGCGAGCGAGACCGCGCTCGGCACCGTCATCACGACCTCGGCGGCCGTCGAGACGCGACCCATCAGCCGCTGCGGCGTACGACGCTGCAGCAGCGTCATGTAGGCGACGACCAGCAGCGGGAGCGAGACGCCGAAGACCACGATGCTCACCAGCACGCCCGCCATCACCGGCGACGCCGCGATGCCCAGGGCACTGATCCCGAGCAGCACCAGCCCGAGCACGCTCGTCGCGACCTCACCGAGGCGTCGTACGCACCGGGCGGAGGCGATGCCGCCGACGACCGCGCCGATGCCCTGCACCGACACGATCACGCTGACGTAGGTGGCGGGGCGGTCGAAGTGGTCGGTCAGCGCGAAGATCGCCGACTCCGTGAAGCCGAGGACGAGCATCGACAGGCCGAACCCGATGAGGAGGTGGCCGAGCACCCGGTCGTGCACGAGGTGGCGCAGGCCGTCGGTGAGCTGGTTCCAGTAGGCGGCCTGCTCGTGCTCGGGGGTCTCCTCCTCGACCCGGATCGTCGAGATGATGGCCGCCGCGACGAGGAACGACGCGGCGTCGACGAGCGCGACTGCCCAGCCGCCGAGCCAGGCGAAGAGCGCGGCGCCGAGCAGCGGGCCGAAGAGCCGGTAGGACTCCTTGACGGTCTGGATGCTGGAGTTGGCGTCGACGAGCATCCGCTCGGGCATCAGCTCCTTGAGCAGGCCGTTGAGGCCGGCGGGCAGGACGACGAAGCTGACGCCGTAGAGCCCGGCGACCGTCCAGATGATCCAGACGTCGCCGGCGTCGCGGACCAGCAGCAGCGGCAGGACCGCGACGGCCGACAGGATGTTGCCCCAGACCAGCATCGGCTTGCGCTTGATCCGGTCGAGCCAGACGCCGACGAACGGCGCGAAGATCGCCGGGATGCACATGAAGAAGAACGTGAAGCCGGCCATCGCGCTCGAGCCGGTGAGGGTCTTCACCCAGATGCTCAGCACCAGCAGCATGATCGAGTCGCCGAGCATCGACGTCGTCAGGCCGGCGAAGAGCCGCGTGAAGCCGGGCTGGGCGAAGGCCGCCCTCATCGCTCGATCTCCACGGCCGCGCCCCAGGCGACGATCTCGCACAGCCGGGCGCCCTCGGGCCGCTCGCCCGCGCCGAGGCGGTCGTCGTACGTGCCCGCGACCTCGGCCAGCCGGTCGGTCAGGTCGGCCAGCTCCTCGGGCGTGAGCCACGCGACGTGCTGGGTCAGCCCGGCGCTGTCGCGCCAGCCCGGATCCGTCTCGCGCTCGCTCGCGCCGAGGAACCGGTCGACCCACCGCTCGAGCAGCATCCGGCTCAACGCCTGCCCGGCGCGCAGCTCGTCACGGCCGACGTCGTCGTCCTCGGCCCACGACATCCCGATGTGCTGCATCTGCCACGGCCGCTGGCGTCCCGTGCCGCCGGCAGCCTCCTCGATGAAGTCGTGCTCGGCGAGCTTGCGCAGGTGCCACGAGCAGTTGGCCGGCGTCTCGTCGAGCTGGTCGGCGAGCTCGGTGGCGGTCATCGGGCCGTGGACCGACAGCAGCTCGATGATCCCCATCCGGACCGGGTGGGCGACGGCGGCGAGGGCGCGCGGGTCGCGGAGGCGGCGGGGGTTGGGCATCTGTCGAAAGTACTCTTTCGAAAGAGTCCTTGCAATAGGGGGGCGATCCCCGGACATCCGGGGAACTCCCCGCTTGTCGGCCGAAATCTCAGCCGACAAGCGGGAACATCGGCCGCAAAGTCCGGCGTGAGTCGCTCAGAGACTCACGGTCCCAGCAGCCCGAACATCGGCCGCAAAGTCCGACCTGAGTCGCTCAGAGACTCAAGATCCAGCGGCAGCCGAGCAGTCGGCGCAGGTGCCGAAGATCGCGAGGTGGCCGACGTCGACGGAGAAACCGTCCTCCCCCAGCGCCGCGACGAGCGACGCCACGATCGCGGGGTCGTACGAGCTCACGGAGCCGCAGCCGCGGCACACGACGTGGATGTGCTCGTGCTCGCGGGTCGAGTGGTACGTCGGCGCGCGGTCGCTGAGGTGCGTGTGGCGCACCAGCCCGAGCTCCTCGAGCACCTCGAGCGTGCGGTAGACGGTGGAGGCGTTGACCGAGCTCACCTGGCCGCGCACGTGGGCCAGCACCTCGTCGGGGGTGGCGTGGCGCAGCTCCTCGACGGCCCGCAGGATCAGCTCGCGCTGCGGGGTGAGCCGCAGCCCCTGCTCCCRCAGCCGCGCCGCCAGGTCGTCGCTCATGACCCGCTTGTCCGGGCTCCCCGCGGCGCTCGTCCGGCGGAGCGCAGCGGAGGAGAAGGACGTCGTGGGGTGTTCATTCAGGCTCGCTGGAGGCGCGCCCAGGTGTGGGGCTGGAGCTCCTGGCCCACGGCCGCCATGTCGTAGGCGTAGAGCAGGTCACCCTCGACGTTGCCGTACATCCGGGAGCCGGCCGTGACCTCCTTCGCCGTCTCGGTGAAGGAGACGCCGGCGGTGTGCATCTCGACCTTGCCGCCGTCGGCCGCGCCGTACCAGATCTCCGAGAAGCCGATGTTGTGCGAGAGCAGGAACTCGACCTTCCCGGGCTCGGGGCAGCGCAGGAAGCCGGTCTCCATGGCGGCGTCGCGGACGAACTCGCCCTCCTCGTCGACGATCCACGCGCGCGACATGTAGTGGAAGAACGGTCGGCCGTCGTGGGTGAAGATCAGCTCCTGGCCGAACTGGAACGACTCGATCGTCGGGTAGGTCCCGTGGCCGTTGCCGCGCCAGGTGCCGAGCAGCCACGCGACGGGGCCGCAGTTGGGGTGCAGGTTGTCCGGCAGCTCGAAAGGCATGGGCCCGACTCTAGTCTGGGCGCATGCCTCGCTCACTGGTCGTCAAGGTCACCTGCGGCGCCGAGGAGCCCGAGCGCCTCAACCAGGGCTTCACCGTCGCCGCCGCCGCGGCGGCGTCCGGCGCCGAGGTCTCGCTGTGGCTGACCGGCGACGCCGCCTGGTTCGGCGTACCGGGTCGCGCCGAGGAGTTCGAGCTCGAGCTCGCGACGCCGCTCGACCAGCTGATCGCAGCCGTCCTCACGAGCGGGACGATCACCGTCTGCTCGCAGTGCGCGGCGCGACGCGGCATCGTCGCCGGCGACCTCCGCGAGGGCGTCACGATCGCCGGCGCGGCCGTCTTCGCCGAGCAGGTCCTGGGCGAGGGCGTCCAGGCGTTGGTCTACTGAGACGGAGGTCATCCGACGTTCACCTTCCGGTGCCACACTGAGTGACATGTCCGACCCGGCCACCCTCACCAGCGCTGTCTCCCCGTCGGTGGACGAAGGGCCGGTCGCCGAGCCCTTCGGGCACCCCACCGACACCTTCGACGTCGAGCCGCCCTACCAGCCCGACGCCGAGGCCATCGCGGGTGTCGAGAAATACGAGGACCGCTTCATCGACCGGGAGATCTCCTGGGTCCGCTTCAACCAGCGGGTCCTCGAGCTCGCCGAGGACCCGACCCTCCCGCTGCTGGAGCGGGCGCGCTTCCTCGCGATCTTCGCCAGCAACCTCGACGAGTTCTTCATGGTCCGCGTCGCCGGCCTCAAGCGACGCATCGCCGCCGGGGTCGCCGTGCGGGCGGCCAGCGGACTGATGCCGCGCGAGCAGCTGGAGACGCTGTGGGCCGAGGGCCGCGCGCTGATGGAGCGGCACGCGCGGGCGCTGGTCGAGCTGCTGCCCGAGCTGGGCGGGCACGGCATCGAGATCGTCCGGTGGGCCGAGCTCGACCGCGAGGAGCAGAAGATCTGCAAGAAGCTCTTCAAGGACCGGATCTTCCCGGTCCTCACCCCCCTGGCCGTCGACCCCGCCCACCCGTTCCCCTACATCTCCGGGCTGTCGCTCAACCTCGCGGTCGTCGTACGCCACCCGGAGACCGGCACCGAGCACTTCGCGCGGGTCAAGGTGCCACCCACGTTCGGCCGCTTCGTCGGGGTCGGCAACCAGCGGTTCGTGCCGATCGAGGACGTCATCGGCGAGCACCTCAAGAAGCTCTTCACCGGCATGGACGTGCTGGCCTCCCACACCTTCCGGGTCACCCGCAACGAGGACCTCGAGGTGGAGGAGGACGACGCGGAGAACCTCCTCAAGGCGCTCGAGAAGGAGCTTCAGCGGCGCCGCTTCGGCCCGCCGGTGCGGCTCGAGGTCGAGGAGTCGATGGACCCCAAGGTGCTCGAGCTGCTGGTGTCCGAGCTGGGCGTCGGGCGCGACGAGGTCGTCTCGCTGCCCGGCCCGCTCGACCTCACCGGGCTCCACTCGATCGCCGAACTGCCGCGCGACGACCTCAAGTACGCCGCCTTCCTCCCGTCGACGCACCCGAGCCTGGCGGAAGTCGAGTCGTCGTCGCCGGTCGACGTCTTCGACTCCGTGTCACGCCACGACGTGCTGCTGCACCACCCCTACGACTCCTTCGCCACGTCAGTGCAGCGCTTCCTCGAGCAGGCCGCCGCCGACCCGCACGTGCTGGCGATCAAGCAGACGCTCTACCGCACCTCCGGCGACAGCCCGATCATCGAGGCGCTCATCGACGCCGCCGAGGCCGGCAAGCAGGTCCTGGTGATCGTGGAGATCAAGGCCCGCTTCGACGAGCAGGCCAACATCCGCTGGGCACGCAAGCTCGAGCAGGCCGGCTGCCACGTCGTCTACGGCCTCGTCGGGCTCAAGACCCACTGCAAGCTGTCGATGGTCGTGCGCGACGAGCCCGAGGGCATCCGCCGCTACGTCCACCTCGGCACCGGCAACTACAACCCGAAGACCGCCCGGCTCTACGAGGACCTCGGCCTGCTGACGGCCAACCCCGAGATCGGCGAGGACGTCGCGCTGCTCTTCAACAACCTCTCGGGCGTCAGTCGCAACCGCACCTACGACCACCTCCTCGTCGCGCCCCACAGCGTGCGCGAGGGCCTGATCGCCCAGATCCACCAAGAGATCGCCCACCACCAGGCCGGCCGGCCCGCAGGGATCCGGATCAAGGCGAACTCGGTGGTCGACGAGGCGGTGATCGACGCGCTCTACCTCGCCTCGCAGGAGGGCGTACGCATCGAGCTGCTCATCCGCGGCATCTGCGCGATGCGACCCGGCGTACAAGGGCTGTCCGAGACCGTCCGGGTGCGCTCGATCCTGGGCCGCTTCCTGGAGCACAGCCGGATCTTCTGGTTCGACAACGGCGGCGACCCGGCCGCGTGGATCGGGTCGGCCGACATGATGCACCGCAACCTCGACCGCCGCGTGGAGGTGCTCGTACGACTGCGCGACCCGCACGTCGTCGCGGAGGTCGGGGCGCTCCTCGACCTGGCGCTCGACCCACGGACGACGGCGTGGGAGCTGGGGTCGGACGCCGAGTGGCGGATGCACCGCGGCGAGCGGCACCTGCAGGACGAGCTGATCGTCCGCCAGCGCGTACGCCGCCGCTGAGCGCCGCGTCACACAGGGACCCGAACGGGGCCCCGGTTTTGCGTCAGGGGACCGATCACCCCCTACCATGAACCACGGTTCATCCGCCCCCCGTTCGGAGTTCACCGTGCGTTTGAAGTTCCGCCCTGTCGACAGCTCGTTCTACGACCTCTTCGCCGAGGCTGCCAACCACCTCGTCGTCGGATCCCAGCTCCTCAGCGAGATGCTGTCGGCCGGCAACTCCAAGGCAGAGATCGCCCAGCGCATGCGCGAGGCCGAGCACGCTGCCGACGAGACGACCCACTCGATCATCCGACGGGTGAACAGCACGTTCGTCACGCCGTTCGACCGCGAGGACATCTACTCCCTCGCCTCGGCCCTCGACGACGTCATGGACATGATGGACGAGGCCGTCGACCTGGTCCTCCTCTACGAGGTGACCTGGCTGCCGCCGGAGACCACGCAGCAGGTCGAGGTGCTGCAGCGGTGCGCGGAGCTCACGGCCGCCGCGATGCCGTCGCTGGAGTCGATGGGCTCGTTGGACGAGTACTGGATCGAGGTCAACCGCCTCGAGAACACCGGTGACAAGTCCTACCGCCGCATCCTGGCCAACCTCTTCAGCGGTGAGCACGAGGCCCTCGAGGTCCTGAAGCTCAAGGACATCGTGGAGTCCCTCGAGGGGGCGATCGACGCGTTCGAGAAGGTCGCCAACATCGTGGAGCAGATCGCGGTCAAGGAGTCCTGATCCTGATGCACGCCATCACCTCGTCCTCGCGCGCCCGGAGCATCGCCTGATGGAGCTCGGGATCATCATCGCGGTCGTCGTCGTCGCCCTCGTGTTCGACTACACCAACGGCTTCCACGACGCGGCCAACGCGATCGCGACGTCCGTCTCGACGGGCGCCCTCAAGCCACGCGTGGCCCTGGCCATGGCGGCGGTCATGAACTTCGTGGGCGCGTTCCTGGGCCAGAAGGTCGCCCAGACCGTGTCCGAGGTCATCGACCCGGGAAGCGGCAGCCACGGCCTCGTCATCGTGATGTGTGGGCTGCTCGGCGCCATCACCTGGAACCTGATCACCTGGTGGCTCGGCCTTCCCTCCTCCTCCTCACAGGCCCTGATCGGCGGCCTCGTCGGCGCCGCGGTCGCCGCTGGGGCCACCGCCAACTGGACGGTGGTGGTCGACAAGGTCGTCCTCCCGATGCTGATCTCGCCGGTCGTCGCCTTCACCCTTGGATTCGCCGTGATGCTGGGGATCATGTGGGCATTCCGCCGCGCCAACCCGGGCCGCGCCAACCGCGGCTTCAAGTTGGCGCAGACCTTCTCGGCGGCCGCGATGGCCCTCGGCCACGGGCTCCAGGACGCGCAGAAGACGATGGGCGTGATCTTCCTGGCGCTACTCACCGGTGGCTACGTCGCCGCCTCCGACCCGCTCCCGCTGTGGGTCATCTTCGTGTCGGCGTCCGCGATCTCGCTGGGCACGTGGTCGGGCGGGTGGCGCATCATGCGCACCCTGGGTCGACGCATCATCCACCTCGACCCGGCCCGCGGCTTCGCTGCCGAGTCGGTGGCGTCGGGGGTGCTCTACTCCACGGCCTACATCTTCGAGGCGCCGATCTCGACCACCCACACCATCACCTCCGCCGTCATGGGCGTGGGCGCGACCAAGCGCCTCTCCGCCGTCCGGTGGGGTGTGGCACGGTCGATCCTGATCGCCTGGGTGCTCACCTTCCCGGCAGCCGCCTCCGTTGCCGCGATCTGCTACTGGATCGCCCGCGTCTTCCTCCCCTGACCGCTTTCCTTTCGGCCCCGGCCGATATCTGAGGACGCGGCGTACGTTCCGACCGGCGAATTCCGTTCACCACGTCCTCAGATATCTCGAGCCGGGCCGTCAGGCGGCCCGCTGGCGATGAGCCAGCAGCCGCGCCCGGTCATACGTCGAGAGTGCGCGGCGCGCGTCCACCGTGGTCGTGTCCCGCCACCAGGCCGGCGTCTGCAGCGTCCACGCGCGATCCGAGCCCGGCTGTCGCTCGGCGCGTACGTACGCCTCGCGCAGGCGCAGCCGGAACGGGCCCTGATCGACGAGGTCGCCCGCCATCATGGTCGCGCCCTCGAGTCCGAGCCGCCGGTAGGCCGCCTCCTTGGCCACGTCGTTGTGGCGCACCGAACCGGCGAGGTGCAGCCCGCCGTCGTACATCCCGTAGACCCCTGCGGCGGGATCGATGGCGTCCGGCGTGCCCACGAAGCGCCCGTGCCGGTCGAAGACGGGGACGTTCGTCAGCAGGCGTGGCCCGTGCATCTCCTCGTGCCAGGCCAGCCGCATCACGGGCTCCATGGGCGACCACGCATTCTCGTCGAGCAGCGGCAGCACGCGCCGTAGGCGTTCGACGCCTCGACGTGCCACGAGGTCGGTGTCCAGGAAGGCTGCGAGCTCCCGGATGGAGACCAGGTCGCTGAAGGCGGCCATGTCGAATGCCGCCACCGCGGCCTCGTCGTCGCGTGCACGTCGCATCTCGAACGCGACGCTCCACAGCGGGTGGGTGACGCGCACGCCGCCGGAGCGCAGGACGTACCGAGGCGCGATGACCTCCTGCGACACGTCCAGACCATCGTGCGAACGCATGCGGTGACCACTGCTGACCGCGACCGGGACAGGGAGCAGGTCGCCACCGCGTCCCATCCCGCCGAACCAGACACCTCCGAGCCACGAGAGCCCCGCCCATCCCGTCACGCCCCCGTAGCCCGGCAGCTGTGCCGCCGCCTCGACGACGCGTTGCGCCGGGTCGCCCGGGTCGATGGCGGAAGGGACCCACAAGTTGAAGCCCGCGCGACGCCACGCTCCGGAGCGGGTTGCCCAGGCGTTCGGACCTTCTACGCCTTGCCGGTCCCGGCGCGCCGGCCACCACACTCCGGGTCGCAGCCCTTCGCGCGGGCCGATCCCGCGCGCGGGCCAGGCACCCGCAGTCCATCGGTCCGAGTCCACACCTGCATCGTGCTGCGAACGAGACCCCGCCCGCTCGGCTCATCCACAGGACGCGAGATAGCTGAGGACGCGGCGGTCGGCCAACGGCCGAATTGCATCCACGGCGTCCTCAGATATCCGGGCGGGGTGGCCGGGGACGCCCTGGGGGTCCGAACCCCCGATCGGACACCCAGGACGCTCCGGACCACCCCGGCGGCAAGGGGCCGGGGAGAGGGCTCAGCCGAAGCGGCCGGAGATGTAGGCCTCGGTGGCCTCGTTGTCCGGGTTCGCGAACATCTTCTGGGTGGAGTTGAACTCCACCAGCTGGCCGGGCTGGCCGGCGGCCTTGAGGTTGAAGAAGCCGGTCTCGTCGGAGACGCGGGCGGCCTGCTGCATGTTGTGGGTGACGATGACGATCGTGTAGTCGGACTTCAGCTCGTGGATGAGGTCCTCGATCGCGGAGGTCGAGATCGGGTCGAGCGCGGAGCACGGCTCGTCCATGAGCAGCACCTGCGGCTCGACGGCGATCGCACGGGCGATGCAGAGCCGCTGCTGCTGGCCGCCGGAGAGACCCATGCCGGGCTTGTTGAGGCGGTCCTTCACCTCGTTCCAGAGGTTCGCCCCCTTCAGCGAGCGCTCGACGATGTCGTCGGCCTCGGCCTTCTTCATCCTCTTGGAGTTGAGGCGGTTGCCGGCCAGGACGTTCTCGTAGATCGACATCGTCGGGAACGGGTTCGGCCGCTGGAAGACCATGCCGATCTGGCGGCGTACGGCGACCGGGTCGACGGCGCTGTCGTAGAGCGACTGCCCGTCGACCATCACCTTGCCCTCGACGCGTGCGCCGGGGATGACCTCGTGCATGCGGTTGAGCGAGCGCAGGAACGTGGACTTGCCGCATCCGGACGGACCGATGAAGGCAGTGACCGAGCGTGCCTTGATGGTCATGTTGACGCCCTGTACGGCGAGGAAGTCGCCGTAGTAGATGTCCAGGTCGCCGACGGTGATGCTCTTGGCCATGGGGTGAGTCTCTCTTGTGTCTGGTTCGGGGCCTAGTGGCCGGTCTTGGGGGCGAAGATCGCGCCGATGATGCGCGCCACGAGGTTCAGCATCATGACGATCAGGATCAGCACCAGCGCGCCGCCCCAGGCGATCTCGATGCCGGGCGGCGTGCCACCCGGGGTCTCGGCGATGCCGGGGTTGGCGTTCTGGGTGTAGATCAGCACCGGGAGGGTGGTCATCCGCTCCGAGAACACGTTGAAGTTCGTGCGGGTCGTCAGGCCGGCGATGAGGAGCAGCGGGGCGGTCTCGCCGACGACGCGGGCGATGGCGAGCGTGACCCCGGTGACGATGCCGCCGAGGGCCGTCGGGAGGACGACCTTGACGATCGTGCGCCACTTCGGCACGCCCAGGGCGTACGACGCCTCGCGCAGGTCGGCGGGAACCAGCCGCAGCATCTCCTCGGTCGAGCGGACCACCACCGGGATCATCAGCAGCGACAGCGCCACCGAGCCGCCGATACCGACCCGGGTGGACGGACCGAAGATGAGGATGAACAGCGAGAACGCGAAGAGGCCGGCCACGATCGACGGGATGCCGGTCATCACGTCCACCAGGAACGTGATCCAGCGGGCGAGGCGGCTGCCCTTGCCGTACTCGATGAGGTAGATCGCGGCCATGATGCCGATCGGCACCGAGATGACGGCGGCGCCCAGCGTGATCAGGAGGGTGCCGACCAGCGCGTGGTAGATGCCCACCTCCTGATCCAGCTCGGTCCGGTACATCGAGTAGGTGAGGAAGGTCGAGTTGATCGCGGGCAGACCCCGGTCCACGACCGTGTAGAGCAGCGAGACCAGCGGGACGATGGCGACGAAGCACGCCGCCCACACGAGCCCGGTGACCATCCGGTCCGCCGCCCCGCGAGGCCCCTCCACGACCCGAGCCCAGGCCGGCAGCGCGACGAGGTAGAGGACACCGGCGACGAGCGCCCACGCGATCAGGCCCCAGCCGAGCAGGAGCACAGGCAGGGCCGCAGCGGCGATGGCCACGACACCGACGAGCGCGGGCGCCACGCGAGGCAGCTTGGCCTGCGTGAACGCGACCGGCTCCGAGGTGGGCCGGGCGGGAGCTGTGGTGATGCTCATCGGGCCAACTTCCTCTCGTTGCGGGTGACGATCCACCGGGCGGCGAAGTTGACCAGGAACGTCACGAGGAAGAGCACCAGGCCGGTCGCGATCAGCACCTGGATCTTGCCCGGGGTGCCCTCCTTGTAGTTGGAGGCGATGTTGGACGCGATCGAGGCCGGGTTGCTGCTCGAGATCAGGTTGAGGGAGATGCCGCCGCCGGCGGACAGCACCATGGCAACGGCCATGGTCTCGCCGAGCGCGCGTCCCAGGCCGAGCATCACCGCCGAGACCATGCCGGAGCGGGCGTAGGGGAAGACGGCCATCCGGATCATCTCCCAGCGGGTGGCGCCCAGCGCGAGCGCGGCCTCCTCGTGCAGCCGCGGCGTCTGGGAGAACACCTCGCGCGAGATCGCGGTGATGATCGGGAGGATCATGATCGCCAGCACCAGACCGGCGGTGAGGATGGTGCGTCCGGTGCCGGAGGCCGGCCCGGCGAAGAAGGGCAGCCAGCCCATGTTCTCGTCCAGCCAGACGTAACCCGGCTGCAGGTGGCGCGCCAGGACGCTGATGCCCCAGAGGCCGAAGACCACCGAGGGCACCGCGGCGAGCAGGTCGATGACGTAGGCGATCGGGGTGGCGATCGACTTCGGCGCGTAGTGGCTCACCACGAGCGCGATGCCCCAGGCGAGCGGGACGGCCACGATCAGCGCGATCACGGCGGCGAGCACGGTGCCGAACAGCAGCGGGGCGACGTAGCCCCAGAAGTTGCTCGCCTCGCCGTAGAACTCGGCCGGCTTTGCCAGACCCGGGACGCCCTCGATCGCCAGGAAGATGAAGACGCCTGCCAGGGCGAGAAGGATCGCGATCCCGGCGGCCAGGGCGGTGGCGGAGAAGACCCGGTCGCCCAGCCTCGCCGGGCCCGTCTCCTGATCAGCGGCGATGGTTGCCACGTGCTACCTCATTCAGTCGGTTCATGCGTCGGTGCGGCGGGCCGGATGTCCGACCCGCCGCACGCGGCGATGGGTGACCGGGGCAGCTGGCCCCGGCCGTGGGATCAGCCCGCGGAGATGGTGTCCACGATGCTCTGCGCCTGCTCGGCGACCGAGGCGGAGAGCGGCGCGGAGCCGGCCTCCTGCGAAGCGGCCGCCTGGCCCTCGTCGGAGACGATGTAGGACAGGTAGCCGCTGACGAGGTCGGCCTCGGCCTGGTCCTCGTAGGTCTGGCAGGCGATCAGGTAGCTGAGCAGGACGACCGGGTAGGCGCCCGACTCGGTGGTGGTGCGGTCGATGTCGACGGCCATGTCGACGTCGGCCCGACCCTCGGCGGCCGGCGAGGTCTCGACAACCTTGGCGGCACCCTCGGCGGACGGAGCGACGTACTCCTCGCCCACCTTGACCGAGACGACGGACAGGTCGCCGACCTGGCTCTCGTCGGCGTAGCCGATCGTGCCCTTGCCGCCGGAGACGGCGGAGATCACACCGGAGGTGCCCTCGGCCGCTTCGCCACCCTTGACCGGGAAGGCGTCCTCGGCCTCGTAGGACCACGAGCCGCTGGCCTTGCCGAGGTAGTCGGTGAAGTTCTTCGTGGTGCCCGAGTCGTCGGAGCGGTGCACGGGCGTGATGGCCAGGTCCGGCAGCGTCGCGTCGGGGTTCTGGTCGGCGATCGCCTTGTCGTTCCAGTTCGTGATCTTGTTGTCGAAGATCTGCGCGATCGTGTCGGCGTCGAGGTTGAGCGAGTCGACACCCTCGAGGTTGAACGCCACCGCGATCGGCGAGACGTAGGCCGGGACCTCGATCGGGTCCTCGCCACCGCAGCGCTCCTTGGCGCCGCTGAGCTCGCCCTCGTCGTCGGTGAGGTAGGAGTCGGAGCCGGCGAAGCTGACGCCGCCCTCGATGAAGTTGGTGCGTCCGTCACCGGAGCCGACCGGGTCGTAGTTGACCGTGACGTTCCCGTCGTTCATGCCCTGGAAGCCGGTGGCCCAGGCGCCCTGCGCCTTCTCCTGCGAGGACGCGCCGGCGCCGTTCAGGTCCCCGGAGAGGCCGCCGGCCTCGGAGGTGTCGTCGCCCGAGTCGGCGTCGGCCTCGTTGGAGGCACCGCACGCGGTGAGGGAGATCGAGAGGGCAAGAACAGCGACGCTCGGGGCGAGCAGCTTGCGGAAGGAAGTGCGATTCACTTCGGGTGCTCCTGATGGAAGTCTGATGAGTGCTGACGATCAGGAAGGTAGGCACCGCAGGAGAACGACCACGGCGCCGTCGGTGAACGCGCGGTGAACTCGGCAGGACCGGTTGGCATCACCCGTTCGGGCGTGCGACGACGATCACATGAACTCGTCCCGGGGCGCTTGACGAGCGGCCGTCGAGAGCAATAGAGGGAGGCTCAGGGCTCGACGTGCTGGGTGGCCACGACGCGACCCTTGCGGTGGTGCACCACGAGCATCGAACCGGGCGCCAGCTCGACGTCGGGAACCTGCAGCGCGTCGAGCACGGTCGGGAGCACCGGACGGTGGGTGCACAGCACCGCGCTCCCGGCGTCGAGGTCGCCGTCGAGGAACCCGTCGACGAGGTCGACGACGCCCTCGACGGTGGAGCCTTCCTCGCTCAGCTCGTCGTAGAGCTTCACCGGCCAGCCGGTCACGTCGGCGTACGGCATCACCGTCTGCACGCAGCGGGTGCTGGTGGAGGTGTGGGCGGCCGTGACGTCGAAGGCGGCCAGGAGCGGCACCAGGCGCTGGGACTGGGTCTCCCCGAGCCGGACGAGAGGCCGCCGCCGGTCGTCCTTCTTCCAGCCGTTGCGCGAGCGCGCCTCGGCGTGGCGCAGCACCACCAGCGCCCGGGTACGCCGCCGCAGCGGGCGCGCCTCGGCCAGGGTGTCGCGGTCGTAGGCGTAGGTGAGGCGCTGCTGCGCGTCCTTCCAGTCCACCCACTCGACCGCGTCGATCTCGTCGTTGGGGCGGTAGCGGCTCACGTCGTCGCTTCCGGCGACCCGGGCGGCCCAGTAGTCCACGGCCTTCCAGCGGCCGTTGGACATCCGGTAGCGCTGCTGCGACAGCGCCGGCCCGAGGCGTACGTCGAGCCCGGTCTCCTCGGCCACCTCGCGCACCGCGGCGGTGACCACGTGCTCCCCGCGGTCGAGCTTGCCCTTGGGGAAGGACCAGTCGTCGTACTTGGGCCGGTGCACCAGGAGCACCTCACCGCCCTTCCGGGTCACGACGGCACCAGCAGCGCGCACGTCGCGGGGCTCCATGGAAGTAGTCTCACACCCCACCCCGACCGCGAGGAGCCCCGTGCCACATCGTGACGTCCCGCGCGCCGGGACCCGCGGCCGGAGCCGGGGCCGGACCCGCGCCGTGCTGGCCGTCGTCGTGGTGCTCGTCGTGGCGGGCGCCGGGCTCGTCGCGTGGCGCGCCCTCACGCCCGCGACGCCGCTCCAGGAGGCGATGGAGCTGGCGCCGGCCGACGCGACCCGCTTCTCCTGGACGGACTGGGACGGCGTACGCCGCGAGCTGGACGCCGGCGTCGGCGCGGACTCGTCGGCCGAGGAGGTCGACGCCTTCCTGGTCGACGCCTTCGCCGCCGACCTGTCGTCCACGTCGGCGCTCGGCACGTCCGCTGGCGTGATGCAGGACGAGCTGGGCTTCTCCCCCGCCACTGTCTCGTGGGAGCTGCTCGCCCAGTCGGGCGCGGGAGCGGTCGAGGTGCTCAAGGTCGACGACGACGTCGACCTCGACGCCGTGGCGGACCGCCTCGCCGACCTGGGCTGGACCGAGCCCGACGAGGAGGACGGCGTGTGGGTCGGAGGCCCCGACGTGCTGGCCGGGGTCGGCTCGACGCTGACCCCCGAGCTGCAGCACGTCGCGCTGCTCGCCGACCAGGGCCTCGTGCTGACCTCCGACCAGGCCCCGTTCCTGGAACAGGTGCTGGAGGGGGACGGCGCACCCGACGACCTCGCCGACCTCGCTGCCTCGCTGGACGAGCCGCTGGCCGCGGCGGTCTACGACGGCGCGTACGCCTGCGAGCACCTGGCGATGTCGCAGGCCGACGACGACGCCCGGGCCGAGGCCGACCAGCTCGTCGAGGCGGCGGGCGAGGTCCACCCGCTGACCGGGTTCGCCATGGGCGTGCTGCCCGGGGGCGACGTACGCGCGGTGATGCAGGTCGAGGACGCGGACGACGCCGCCGGTGACGCGGAGACGCGAGCTCGGCTGGCCGCGGGACCGGCGCCCGGGCAGGGCGGGGAGTTCGCCGACCGGTTCTCGGTGGAGCGGGCCGGTTCGGAGGGCCGCGAGGTGGTGCTCGACCTGCGCCCGGTCGAGGGCAGCTACGTGCTGTCGGACCTCACCAGCGGCCCGGTGCTGTTCGCCACCTGCTGAGCGGAGGGCGGCGCAGTCAGTCCTGCGGCTTGCGCGGGGTGACTCCGAGGAGGCGGTCGATCTCCTCGCGCGACAAGTGGTCGTCGGACTCGCTCGCTGCGATGATCAGCGTGGTGGTGAGCTCGACCTCGCCGAGGAGGTCACCGTCCTCGAGAGTCACGTCGAACTGGTCGTGCATCGTCACCCTCCTGACGTCCTCGCCTGTTTGTTGGACCACACGACTTTATGCGTCCGAGCCAAGTCTGACTGACCCGGAAGCGGCGCAACATGGCCCGAATGAGTCAAGTGTGCCCCGAAATCGAGTCTGGCCCCACCCCACTGAGGGGGAGGAGCCAGACTCTTGATCAGATCTGGAACAGGTCCAGCGTCAGCCGATCAGAGCGGACGGACGTTCTCCGCCTGCGGGCCCTTGGGGCCCTGGGTGACGTCGAACTCGACCTTCTGGTTCTCATCCAGCGACTTGTAGCCGTTGGACTGGATGGCCGAGTAGTGCACGAAGACGTCGTCGCCGCCGTCCTCCTGCGCAATGAAGCCGAAACCCTTCTCGGCGTTGAACCACTTCACGGTGCCTTGAGCCATGTGCTCGGTACTCCTGTTATCGGAACGAGAAGCCATCACATCGACGGCTCCGCATCAAGTGCGGTGACACGTCGCTCCGACTTACAAGCTGGAAAGGCCCGAAGAGGGGAACGCCGTTGGATCACAAACTCCGCGGGCGTCAACCTGCTGGAACTTGCACCTGTTGCAGGAGCAACCCTACCAACAAATCGCCCGACGTCACCGGTCGCGGACCACCTATGGGTGAACAGTCGACCAACGGACCTGCCGAGCGGCCTCCCGGAGGCCCCTGACACCATCCAGAAGTGACCAGTGACGTCGTCCTTCCGCACCTTCCGCGCGTGGCCGTCTGCGGCATCAGCCTCGAGGCGTCGACGTTCTCCCCCGCGCTCACGACGGCGGCGATGCTCGCTCCCCGGAGGGGTCGCGAGGTCCTCGACGCGTGGGAGTTCTGGCGGCCCGCCGGCGCCCTGGCGGACCGCGCGCGGTGGCTCGGCATCCTCCAGGCGCGCAGCATCGCGGGAGGCGCCATCCCCGCCGATGACTACGTCCTGCTCAAGGCCGAGATCCTCTCCGGGCTCGTCGCGGCCGTGGCCGAAGCGCCCCTCGACGGCGTGGTGCTCGACATCCACGGAGCCGCGAGCGTCGTCGGCCTCGACGACATGGAGGGCGACCTCGCCGTCGCCGTGCGCGCCGTGGTGGGGCCTGACTGCCTGATCAGCAGCGGGATGGACCTCCACGGCAACGTGTCGCGCACCCTCGCCGAGACGGTCGACCTGCTGACGACCTACCGCACCGCGCCGCACGTCGACTGGCAGGAGACGAAGGAGCGGGCCGCCCGCAACCTCGTCGACCGGCTCGCGCTGCCGCCGGGGCGCCGCCGCCCGGCGAAGGCCTGGGTGCCGGTGCCGATCCTGCTCCCCGGCGAGATGACCAGCACCCGCCAGGAGCCGGCAACGAGCCTGTACGCCCGCGTGCCGGCGATCGAGGCGCTCGAGGGGGTCCTCGACGCGGGGATCTGGATCGGCTACCCGTGGGCCGACGAGCCGCGCAACGGGGCGGTCGTGATGGTGGTCGGCGACGACGCCGACCGGGCGATGACCGAGGCGGCAGCGCTGGCCACCGAGCTGTGGGAGCGGCGCGAGGACTTCGGCTTCGTCGCGCCGACCGGGTCGCTCGAGGAGGTGATGGAGGCGGCCCTCGCCTCACCGGTCACGCCGTACTTCGTGTCCGACTCCGGCGACAACCCGACCGCTGGCGGGGCGGGCGACGTGACCTGGACGCTGGCCGAGCTGCTGGCGAGCGAGGAGCTGGCGGCGAGCGGCAGGCGCGCGATCTACGCCTCCATCCCCGACGCCATGGGCGCGCTGGCGGCCTCGGAGGCCGGAGTCGGCGCCGACGTGCGCCTCACGCTGGGCGCGCGGGTCGACGCACGTCCGGCCCCACCGGTGGAGGTCGCCGGCGAGGTGGTGGCGGTCGTGCCGTCCGACGACAACCTGGAGGTCGTCGTGCGCACCGCGACGGTCGACGTGATCGTCACCCGCCGGCGCCGGCCCTACCACCTCGAGCAGGACTTCACCCGGCTCGGCCTGGACCCGCGCAGCGCCGACGTCGTCGTGGTCAAGATCGGCTACCTCGAGCCCGAGCTCTTCGGCATGGCCGCCGACTGGATGCTCGCGCTCACCCCGGGTGGCGTGGACCAGGACCTGGTGCGCCTCGGTCACCGTCGGCTCCGGCGCCCGATGTTCCCCCTCGACGACGTCAGCGGCGTCGACCCGCTCGCGCACGCCGAGCTGTTCCCCGGCGACACCGCCGCGCTATCTCCCGAGGGCTGACATCACCTCGGCGAGCACCTCGGCGCTGGTCACGCTGCGACGCCCGTCGTCGTAGCCGGCGGACGACCCCGCCGCCGTGACCGTGCCCGGCGCCCGCAGGTGCACCTCGCGCGCCCCGGTCTCCGCGACGATGCGGGCCGCGTTCACCGGGCGTACGCCGCCCCCGACCGCGATGCGCACGTCCTCACCGCCGCGCCGGACCAGGTCGGCGAGCTGCGGGAGGTGGTCGAGCGCCGGGCCGGGACCGCCCGAGGTCAGGACGCGGGAGACGCCGAGGTCCGCCAGCAGCGCCAGCGCGGACGGCTGGTCCGGCACGGAGTCGAAGGCCTTGTGGAAGGTGACCGGTGCGTCGCCGCTCGCGGCCACGAGTCGTCGTACGGCACCCGCGTCGATGTCACCGTCGGGCGTCAGGCTCCCGACGACGAACCCGAGCCGCGCCGACCCGGCGAGCGCCCCGCGCACCGCCTCGATGTCGGCGACCATGACCTCGACCTCCTCCGGGGAGTGGACGAAGTCGCCGGGCCGGGCACGGACGAGAACCCGGATCTCGAGCCCGGGCGCCGCGGCCGCGCAGTGCCGGACGAACCCGAGCGTCGGGGTGGTCCCGCCGTCGGCCAGCCCGGCGCACACCTCCAGGGCGTCCGCGCCCGCCGCTGCGGCGAGCGCGGCTCCACCGACGTCCTCCAGGCAGATCTCGACCAGGGTGTCCATGGCCCCACGCTAGGGCGTGTCTTTCAAGTCTCGGCCGTCGCGAGCGGCGTCAGGGACGTGCGATGGCAAGGCGGAGGAGGGAGACATGGCGGAGCCATGGCGACTGACGACAACGCAGCCAGCGTGCGTTCATGACGGCGCGCAGCAGGCCATGGACTTGAGGGACACGCCCTAGGGCCGACGGGTCACGCGTGCAGGTCGCGGAGCACGCGGTGGAAGGCGGCCTTGCCCTCGAAGCCGATGCCGGGTCGGTCGTCGAGCCGCACCCGCCCGCCCTCCACGACGGCGTCGTCGGCGAAGCCCCCGGTCGGCTGGAACTCGCCGGGGTAGGACTCGTTGCCGCCGAGCCTCAGGGCGGCGGCGATGTGGAGGGAGAACTGGTGGCCGCCGTGCGGGATGCAGCGGCGCGAGGACCAGCCGTGCTGGGCGAGCATGTCCTGGATGCGGCGGTACTCCACGAGGCCGTAGCTCAGGGCCGGGTCGACCTGGATCCAGTCGCGGTCGGGCCGCAGTCCGCCGTAGCGGACGAGGTTGCGGGCGTCCTGGAGGGAGAACAGGTTCTCCCCCGTGGCGATCGGGCCGCGGTAGTGCTCGGCGAGCGTGGCGTTGAGCCGGTAGTCCAGCGGGTCGCCGACCTCCTCGTACCAGAACAGCCCGTAGGGGTCGATCGCCCGGCCGTAGGCCAGCGCGGTGTCGAGGTCGAAGCGTCCGTTGACGTCGACCGCAAGGCGTGAGCCGTCGCCGCCCAGCACCTCGATCACGGCTTCGATGCGCCGCAGGTCCTCGGCCAGGTCGGCGCCGCCGATCTTCATCTTGACCACCTCGTAGCCCGCGTCGAGGAAGCGGCGCATCTCGTCCTGGAGGTCGCCCAGCGACTTGCCGGGGGCGTAGTAGCCGCCCGCGGCGTAGACGAACACGGAGTCGTCGGACCCGCCGTCGCCGTAGTGGTCGGCGATCCAGCGGTGCAGCGGCACGCCGGCGACCTTGGCCGCGAGGTCGTGCAGCGCCATGTCGACGACACCGACGGCGACCGACCGCTCCCCGTGCCCACCGGGCTTCTCGTTGCGCATCATCACCTCCCAGGCCGCGCTCGGCGACAGGGCGCCCGCCTCGTCGAGGAGGCTGTCGGGGTCGGCCTCGAGGAGTCGCGGCAGGATGCGACGGCGCAGGATCTCGCCCGCGGAGTAGCGGCCGTTGGAGTTGAAGCCGTAGCCGACGACGGGCTCGCCGTCGACCACGACGTCGCTCACCAGCGCGAGGACCGAGCAGTCCATCGTCGAGAAGTCGATGAAGGCGTTGCTCATCGGCGAGCTGATCGGGATGACGCCCTCATGGGCGGAGACGATCCTCATGGCGTGGCTCCAATTCTTATAAGATGCGAGATCCGCACCCTACGCACATCGCTGCATGAATCACCAATCGGTCTTATAAGATGAGCCGGTGGCCGATCCCCTCTTCACCAGCAAGGCCGACGTCGCCTACGCGCGCATCCGCCAGCAGATCCTCGACGGCTCGCTCGAGGCGGGCTCACCCCTGGCGCAGTACGAGCTCGCCTCTGACCTGGGCATCAGCATCACGCCGCTGCGCGAGGCCGTACGACGACTCAGCGGGGAGGGCTGGATCAGGCTCGACACCCACCGCAACGCCCGCGTCGCCGAGCTCGACCTCCACGAGGCCCGGCAGCTGCTCGAGGCCCGGCGTGCCCTCGAGCCGGCCGCCGTCGCGCTGGCCGCCGAGCGCCGAACGGACCAGGACGTCGTACGGATGCAGGCAGCGCTGAAGCGGCTCAAGCCCGTCACCCGGAAGTGGGGCGAGACCGCCCTCGCCGCGCACCGCGAGGTCCACCGCGCCCTGTACTCCGCGTCGCACAACGACGTCGTCGTCCGGATGCTCGACGACCTCTGGGACAAGTCGGACCGTTACCGACGCGTCGGGCTCCAGCTGCCGCCGGGCGGGGAGGACCGCACCCGCGACTTCGAGGAGCACCACGAGCTCGTCCGGCTCGTCGTCGACGGTGACGCCGCTGCGGCGTCCGACCTGATGACCGCCCACATCGACCACAGCCTCGCCGCGGCCGTGCTCGCGGCACCCGTGGGTTGACGGCGGTCGCCGTCGCAGCCGCCGGCCCGACCGCGACGGGTCAGGGGTACCGACCCGCGGAGTCGTCCCGTTGCTCGGCGGACCCGTCCAGGACGACAGCAGCAGCCACCTTCGCCCACGCCACCACGAGGGTGGCTCCGGAGTCGGAGCCGGGATCGATCACCGGCAGGCGGCCGGTCGCGTCCGTCCCCACGCGCTCGACCTCCTCGCGAACCGCCATCTCGTTCTCGTCGGCGATCCGCCACCGTTGGGTCCAGCCGTCGCCGTACAGCATCAGGTAGGCCATGGTCATCGCCCCCTGGGGCTCGGCACGGTCACCGGCGAAGGCATCTGCCACGACCCGCCGTCGTCGCTCCATCGCGACATCGAGTCGTGGACCACCGGGGCGGCGGCCCGGTGCTGTGCCAGGACGAGCAGCAGACCGTGGAGCACCGCGAGCTGTCGGTCGTCCGCGTGGATGGCGTGCTCGGCCAGGGAGCGCGTCGACCGGCTCGCACCGGCGACCATCTCGGCGCGCGAACGGATGAGCGAGGCGTGGGCATGAGCGGTCAGTCGGTCCACGAACATCCGGTCCAGCGCCTCCCCGCCCAGCCCGTCGAGAGCCCCTGGCGGCGCGATCGGAGGAGGCGCCTTCTCGGGCTGACCCCAGCCGAGCAGGACGGCTGACATCGCCGCGAAGCGGTCCGCCTGGACCGACAGCGCGTCGCGGGCCAGGGCTCGAACGTCCGGCCGCGAGCTGCGGCTTGCACCTGCGCAGACCGCCATGATCGGCACCAGTGCCGCGACGGCGTCCTCCAGGTAGCGCAGGTCGGTGGCGTTGCCCTCAGGCTTTGCGTGCGCCTCCACGCCCGGTCGGGGCGCGCGGGCCCAGATGATCACGGGTGGTCACACTCCTCGTACGGGCAACGCCGGGCGGACGGTCTCGGCCCGGATGGCTGGGGACTCGACGAGCGGACGGGGGTGCGGCTCGTCCGCGGACGGGAGCGCCACCAGCTCCTCGAGCGCCTGGATGACCTCCGAGGGGGTCGGCCCCGTCACGCCCTCGAGAACCTGCAGCAGGGTCGTGACCGAGTCCGCGACCGTGAAGTCCCGGCCGGCGTCCATCCGTTCGCGCCCGAGGACCGGTCCGAGGCGACGAGCGGCCAGGATGCCCTGGGCCAGCGCCTCGGCGTCGTCGGGCTCGACGAGCACCAGCCCGCCGCAGTCGGTCTCCGGCAGCCCGCCGTCGCGCGAGGCGACCACGCGGCAACCGGCGTGCTGGGCCTCGATCGACAGGATCCCGAAGGTCTCGTGCCAGTACTGCGCATTCGACGGCATCACGACCACGTCGTGCTCGACGAGCAACGACGCCATGTCGGCGGGCGTGCGCCGGGCGGGCACGAGGGTGATGCCGGGGTGCGAGCGAAGCAACCGCTCGATGATGGCGCCCTGCGGCTTGTCAGCGCCGGCGGACGTCACCGTGACGGAGACGGAGCCCGGATCGAACAAGTCGGTGTGCAGCGCCGAGAGCAGGGTGTAGATGCCCTTCTCGGGCGTGAGCCGCCCGGCGTACAGCACGCGGGTCACCTCATCGGTCCTCTCCGCCCGAGGCAGGGTGGCGAACTCCGGCTCGGCGAACGGGTACACGACATGGATCGTGTCGAGGCCCACGTCGAGGAAGTCCGCCCAGAGCGCGGCCGCGTAGCGGCTGGTCGCGACGAGCGTGCGGTCCCGCGTCCCGGCCACCACGGATGCATGAGCGTGCTGCCGCAGCGGCGGTGGCACGTGGAGGATCTGGTAGGCAGGGTGCACGGTGGTGGTCGGAGGGGCCTCGCTGACGAACACGATGATGTCGTCCAGACCCCCCACCGAGTCGAGTGCCGGGACCGAGTGGAAGGGAATGTCGTCGAACTCGTCGCGGCCGTCGGCCGTGCCCATGCCGATGGTGACCACCCGAGCCTCGATCCCGCGCCGGTTGAGCTCGCGCACGTGACCCACCGTGAAGTTCTCGGACCCACCCGTGCCGGCCGGCAGACGCTCCCCGGGTGACCAGACGAACGAGATCATCGAACACCTGACCTGCGTGCGTGATCCGCGTGCTCGGGGGGCCGGACCGTGCTGAGCTGCGAGGTCATCTCGCTACCGCCTGTGATTGCTGCCTACGTCAGGGCCCGTACGCCACGTGACCGTGGCACGGACCTGCCACTGGCAGTCGACCTCCAGCCTAGCGCGGTCGGCGCGACGTCGAGGGCGGGTCTCGCCGCCCGTGCCGTCCCGTCCGTCACCCGACCAGGCCGACCGCCGTGGTCGGTGATCCGACCGGTCTCTGCGAAGATGCGCGGCAGGATCATGAGGTTGTCCGGACGCTTCGTCGGACGTAGCCCCCATGTCCCGGGCCTCTAGCTCAATTGGTAGAGCACCGGACTTTTAATCCGTTGGTTCAGGGTTCGAGCCCCTGGAGGCCTACAAGGTTCCGATTGTTCGCGCTACCAGTCGTAGCGCTCCACGCGCAGTGTCGCGGTGCCCGTGGCGGTCGGACCGGCGTAGACGAAGAAGTAGGTCTCGCCGAAGAGGAAGGTCTCCGACAGCGAGAACTCGTCGGCCGTGCCCGGAGGGCCGCCCGTCGATCCCGCTGAATCGCCCCGGGACCAGCCGACGTGGAACAACGTGTCGGCAGCGAAGGACGAGTCGGCGAACGACACGTCCACCCGGTCGCTCTCGACGGAGTACCCGCCGTCGTAGGGGACGACGGTGACCTGTCCCGGCCTCGTCGCCGCGACGGCGACGTCGGTGGTCCAGAGCGTCTCGTCCTCGCCCAGTGGCGTCGGGACCGGTGCCGTCTCGGGCGCGACCGTGGTCGTCACCAGGCGGATCCAGCCGGTGTCGTCGCACGGGTTGGCGGACATCACCAGGTCACCGGTCCTGTAGGTCCAGAGCACCGGCGGGTGCTGGCCGCTGTTGGAGGACGGCGACACCATGGTCCACAGCGTGGTGTTGTCCGGGAAGCTCAGCTGCTGGCGGACGCACAGCTCGCCGTCGGAGTCGAGGACCTCGACGGAGAAGACCTGGTCCGAGGTCGTGATCGGCACCCGGACGAGCGTGGACGCGTCAGGGACGCCGCCCATGTCATACGGCACCCGGGGGCCGTCGACGGTGGCCGACAGCGTGCCGGGCGCGGAGGCGAAGTAGCGCGCCTCAGCGGGACCGAAGGGGTAGGACACCAGCTGGGTGTAGGTGCCGGCGACGGTCGGTGAGACCTTCGGCGACGTCGTGTAGGTGTCGATGGGTTCGCCGTCGGGTCCGAAGAGCTCCTCGAGGAGGTGCGCCGGGCCGTCGTCGGACAACGTCACCGTCAGACCCGCCGGGACCGTAGTCCGCACCACCGCCACCCGTCCGGGCTGCTCGAGCGAGATGCGGTCGGTCCGGTCGAGGGACACGTCGGCGACCCGCGCCGAGAGCACCACCTGGCCCGGCCGGTCGACCACGTCGTGGGGTGCCGGGGTGAAGCGCAGGGTGTACGCACCGGTCTCGGGCAGGCGCCAGACGTGGCCCTCCCGCTGCAGCCGTCCCCAGCGGGGTACGACGTCGCCGGACGGCGCGACCAGGGTCGGGGTGCTGCGTGGGAGCGCGCCGGTCTCGGGCGGTCGCGCGTACTCCGAGACGACGGATCCGGCGTCGCCGTCGAAGGCCACCTCCACCAGCTGTCCGGGCAGCGAGCTGACCAGGTCTCGTGCCGGACCGTCGATGGCCCCGGGGACCACCCGGGGCGCGGACAGGGTGATGCTGCCGGTCGCCTCCGACCACACGTCCTCCCGGCTCAGCCGGATCGTGTGGGCGCCGGACCGGTCGGCGGTCCGGGTGACGCCGTCACCGGAGAGGAGCACCGGCTCCCCCGCCGGCGGGACCATGGCGGCTGACGCCACCGGCGTGCCCACCCAGGTCCAGCGCTGACCGGCCTGCAGGTCGACGACGAGGTCGAGGACGCGCTGCCCGGGCTGGAAGGTCACGGACGTGGTCGCGTCGAGGGGGATGCTTCGCGGTCCGGGCGAGGCGAAGCCGAAGCTCTCGGACACTGCACCGGCGCGCTCGCCGGATGCCGGGACGACGTACCGGTAGGACAGCCCGAGCTCGATGCGGAACACGTCGGAGAAGCGGCCCTCGGACTCGACCCCGACGGCGGGACCGTCAGGCGTCCACCCGCCATCCCGCTGCACCTCGCGCTGCACCTCGTCGTCGATCGTCAGCCCAGTGCTCGCGCCGGCGACCTGGGCGAATCCGGACGACGGGTAGTGGGTCGCGCTCGCGGTGAGGGTGGGCGCGACGTCCGGGTCGGGATCGGGCGTCGGCGTGGGAGTCGGGTTCGGGTCCGGCGTGGGCTGGGGGGCCGGGTCCGGGTCGGGGGCGGGAGGTGTCGGCAGCGCGGCCACCGTGACGTCGCTGGTGGCCGCCGCCTGCCGGGCACCGTCCGCGGGCGCCGCCCAGCGCAGCTGCCACCCGGGCTCGCCGGCCACCGTGTCGGCCCAGGACCCGTCACCCGACACGAGCGTCGTACCTGCAGCCGCCCAGGCTCCGCCGGTCAGCCGACGCTGCCGCTCGAGGAGGGCGCCGGACAGCTCGGGCGCGGTGCCGGCCACCCGGGTGACCACGCCGCCTCCGGCAGCAGCGTCGTACGACACTGTGGTGATCGTGAGCGCCGGAGTCCATGTCGCGCGGACGGGCACGCGCTTCGACCGCGCCTGGGCCTGCCCCTTGCGGCGCGGGAGGACGACCCGGAAGGTGCTGTCCCCTCGCGGCGGGACGGTGCTGAAGCCGTAGCGCCCGAACCGGTTCGTCCGGGCAACGGCGACCCGCCGCCAGCCGCCGGCGGTCCTGGTCTCCAGCCGCACCTGTGAGCGCGGCGCGGCGCGGCGCACCATGCCGGCGAGCTCGACCGGCCTCCCGGCGTCGACGACGGACGGCCGCACCCTGATCGCCGCCGACGGAGGGGCGGCGGGCTTGCGCTCGACGGTCGGCCCGCTCGGCCCGGGCAGCCCCGCCACGGGCACCGGCGCGGCGTACGACGGCACCGCGACCGCAGACGCCACCAGCGCGGTGACCCACCACGTCGTCAGTCGTCCCACCGCACACCCCCGAGCCGGGCGCACCGGACCGGGGTCCCCGATCGTCGGGGCCGGCGGGCGCTGGATGATTGCAGCACGCGCGGGGGTCGCCGACAAGACTCCCCAGAGGGGGGTCGACGCGGTCGGCACGTGTGCGTCAGCCGGAGATCACACCCGCGCCGAGTGGGAAGGTTTGGCCCGGCTGGGGAGAATGGCTCCTCACGCCCGCCCTGCACCACCGGAGTCACATGTCCGCGCCATCGCCTGCTGCCCTCGACGCAACGACCGGGAGCCGAGGCAGCGAGCACCGGCCCTACGCGTTCCTGGTGGCCAACGCGGCGCTCATCGGGGCCGTCACGTTCGTCGCCAGCTGGATGCTGGATCGGCCGGTGGCCGACCCCGAGGGCAGCTTCCTGGGGCCGTCGTGGGTCCGCCTCCCGGTGCTGTGCCTCACGGCGATCGTCCTCGACCTCCTCCCCCGAGCGCTGTGGCAGGGACGTCTCGACCCCGCCCGCACCGTCGCCGCGGTCCGGCACCGCGTGCGCACGCACTGGACCCGCGCGCGGCTGCAGCTCGTGGTCGTCGGGATCTCGGGCTTCTACGTCGTCTACGTCGCCTACCGCAACCTCAAGTCCCTGCTGCCGCTGGTGCGGGACATGAAGTACGACAGCGAGCTGCGCGTGCTGGACCGCCTCCTGCTGCTCGGGCACGACCCCGCGACCCTGACGCAGGACCTCTTCGGGACCGCCGTCTCGGCGCACGTCCTGTCCGCGGTCTACCTCGCCTACATCCCCCTCGTGGCGATCCTGGTGACCGTCTGGCTCGTCTGGTCACGCAACATCAGCCACGGCTGGTGGTTCGTCACCGCGCAAGGGATCGCATGGACGCTCGGCACGGTGTCCTACTACCTGCTGCCGACGCTGGGCCCGGGGATCATGTACCCCTGGCTGACCAGCGACCTCATCCCCAACGGCACCTCCGACCTGATGGACTCCCTGGTCTACTCGCGTCACGGGTTCCTGTGGGGCGAGGGCGACTACCAAGGCGTCGCCGGCTTCGCGAGCCTGCACACCGCCATCGCCCTGCTCTGGGCGCTCATGGCGCAGCACACGGTCCGCAGCCAGGTGATCCGCACCGTCTTCTGGGTCAACTTCGCGCTGACGGTCGTCGCGACGCTCTACTTCGGCTGGCACTACATCGCCGACGACCTGGCCGGCGCCGCGATCGCGGTCGTCGCGTTCCGTCTCGCCGCCCGCGTCACCGGCAACCACCTCCCGTCCCGGCGGGGCACACCAACGGAGACGGAGAACGGCCCCCAGCCCGCCGTGGCAGGCTGAGGGCCGGACAACCGTCGTACGACGTCAGGCGCCGCCGACGCGGTCGGCCGGCACGCCGCGCACACCGGAGTCGGTGAGCTCGGCCTCGCGGGCGGCGGCCGCCTCCAGCTCCTGGCGACGGGTCTCCTCCATCATCGTGCGGGTGGCGTCGTAGATCCCCGGGTCGGAGACGAGGTCGGCCGCACCGCGACGCAGTCGCGCGAGCGCCGCCCGAGCGAAGATCTGCTGCTCGGTGGTGGTGCGCTCGGAGCGGTTGTTGCTGGCGAAGGTGATCGCCCAGCGCATCAGGGCGGAGACCTGGTTCTTGAAGCCGGTCAGGTAGACGAGATGGACGCCGAGCCACATCAGCCAGGCGACGATGCCGGTGAGCCGGAGCTTGCCGACCATCGCGACGGCGTCGAAGCGGCTGATGATGGCCATCGAGCCCTTGTCGAAGTACTTGAACGGCGGCTGGGGCTGCTTGCCCTCGATCCGGTTGCGGATCTCCTTCGAGGCGTACTTCGCACCCTGGATCGCGACCTGCGCGACGCCGGGGAGGTTGTCGAGCGCGATCATGTCGCCGACGACGAACACCTCGGGGTGGCCGGGCAGCGTGAGGTCGGGGTTGACCGCGATGCGGCCGGCGCGGTCGAGCGGAGCGCCGGTCTGCTCGGACAGGGTCTTGCCGAGCGGGTTGGCCTGCACGCCGGCGGCCCAGATCTTGGCGACGGAGTTGATCCGCTCGGTGTGGCCGTCCTTGAACTTCACGTCGAGGCCACGCTCGTCGACGTCGGTCACCATGGCGCCGAGCATCACCTCGACGCCCAGCTTCTCCAGCTCGCCCTTGGCCTTCTCGCCGAGCTTGCTGCCGAAGGGCGGCAGCACCTGGCCGGCGGCGTCGATGAGGACGATGCGTGCGGTGCGGGTGTTGATCGCGCGGAAGTCCTTGCGGAGCGTGCGGTGCGCGAGCTCGGCGATCTGTCCGGCCATCTCCACACCGGTGGGGCCGGCGCCGACGACCACGAAGGTCAGGAGGTGGTCCACGTCGTCGCCGCGCGTCGCGCCGAGCTCGGCCATCTCGAAGGCGCCGAAGATGCGACCGCGCAGCTCGAGGGCGTCGTCGATGCTCTTCATGCCGGGCGCGAACTCGGCGAAGTGGTCGTTGCCGAAGTAGGACTGGCCGGCGCCCGCGGCGACCAGCAGCGAGTCGTACGACGTCACGGTGTCGCGACCCAGCACCTGCGAGGTGACCGTCTTGGCGGTGAGGTCGATGTCGGTGACCTCGCCGAGGATCACCGTGGCGTTGTCCTGCGAGCTGAGCACCTCGCGCGTGGGCGGGGCGATCTCGCCCTCCGACAGGATGCCGGTCGCGACCTGGTAGAGCAGCGGCTGGAAGAGGTGGTGCGTCGTCTTCGCGATGACGGTGACGTCGACGTCCGCGTGGCGGAGCGCCTTCGTGCCGAAGAGACCGCCGAAGCCGGACCCGATCACGACGACCTTGTGTCGTGCGGACTGCGTCGCGGGCGAGGTCATGGAAGCTCCTGGGGTCGATGGTGCGTCGTACCGTCCACTGCCACGTTCATTCTCCTCCTCGGGCGTGCCCGGTGCGAAACGCCGGGCGCGTCGCCTTGCTCACACCACTACCCGGACTCGCGAAGAACTATGGTGATCGTCGAGGTTTGAACCACCCGCTCCTGGGCAATCATGGCTCCACTGGACTGTCCACCCCGGCCCTCACCCCGTTGAAAAGAGTCCCAGTGCCGCTGACCTCCGAGTTGACGCTGGCGTCCTCGCCGCGCGCTGCGGCCGACGCGCGTCGCTGGGTCGGCGATGTCTGCGAGCGCCTCGACCGGTCCGACCTCGTCGAGTGCGCGGAGCTGGGGGTCTCCGAGCTGGTGGCCAACGCGATCCTGCACGCGGCTGCCCCCTACAAGGTCCGGGTGCGGGGCACCGCCTCCCACCCGCGCATCGAGGTGGTCGACGGCTCACCACGTCCCCCGGTGCCGCCCACCCCGGTCGAGGGTGACGACCTCGACCTGCTGCTCACCTTCGGGCGCGGGTTGTCGATGGTCGCCCAGTGCGCCGTCGCCTGGGGCGCGACGATCGAGTCCGACGGCAAGATCGTCTGGTTCGAGCCGGCGCCCGAGATGACCGACGCCGGGTCGGTCGAGTGGGTCATCGACCACCACGACCGCACCCCGCCGGAGCCGACCAGCGAGGGCGCGGTCGACGTACGCCTGCTCCGCATCGACGTCCCGCTCTACACCTCGCTCAAGCGGCAGTACCACGAGCTGCGCCGCGAGCTGCGCCTGTTGTCGCTCTCGCACCAGTCCGACTACCCGCTCGCCGGCGACCTGACGTCGATGTTCGCCAACTTCGAGCGGCAGTTCCCCGACACCTTCCGCGACCAGATCACCGAGGCGGAGGCGCGCGGCGTGCCCCGCGTCGACGTCTCGTTCCCGATGGTCCGCGAGGCGGGCCCCATCTTCGTGACCATGACCGAGATGTTCGACGTCGCCGACGCCTTCTGCCGGGCCGAGCGACTGCTGTCGATGGCCCGCACGCCGCGCCAACGCGCGCTGCACAACTGGCTGCTCGCCGAGCTGGTCCACCAGCTCGACGGTGCGTCCGCCCGGCCGTGGGACGGCAACCCGGGCTCGGCGTCGTCGTCCACGAGCCGGGTCGGGTGACGCACCGCCCGATCCGGGCCGTCGACGTCCTGCTCGTCGCTGTCGGCGGTGCCGTGGGAGCGGTGCTGCGCCACCTCGTCGACGTCGCCGCGCCCGACACGCTGTTCCCCTGGCCCACGCTGGCCATCAACGTCGTCGGGGCGTTCGTCCTCGGGGTGCTGCCCGTCCTTGCCGTCGTACGCCGATCGCCCCGGGTCGCGGCCACCCTCGGCCCGGGCGTCCTCGGAGGGTTCACGACCGTGTCGGCCTGGGCCGGGCAGACGCGCGACCTCGCCGCCGGTGGCCACGTCGTCGTCGCCGGCGCCTACCTCGCCCTCACCCTCGCCGCCGGACTCTCCGCCGCCGCGCTGGGCCAGCACCTCGCCCGCCGCTCCGAGCCCGAGGAGGCCCTCGCTTGAGCACCCCACGACGTTCTTCTCCTCCGCTTCGCTCCCCCGAACAACGCCGCGGGGACCCCGCTTGAGCACCCCACGACGTTCTTCTCCTCCGCTTCGCTCCCCCGAAGAACGTCGTGGGGACCCCGCATGACGGTGCTCCTCGTCGCCCTCGGCGCCGCGGTCGGCGCTCCGCTGCGCTACGTCGTCGCGCGGCGCGACGGCTACGTCCCCGGCGGGATGCTCGCGGTCAACACCGTCGGCTCGGGGTTGTTCGGCCTGTTCGCCGCACTGTCGCTCGGCGAGGCCGCGTGGGCGCTGCTCGCGACGGGCTTCTGCGGTGGCTTCACATCGTTCTCGACCTTCGCCGTGCAGGCCGTCGAGCGTCCGGCGCGGGCGGCAGCCGGCTACGTCGTCGCCACGACCGTGCTGGCGGTGGCGGCCTGCGCCCTCGGCTATGCGGTCGGCGCCGGCCTGACCTGACGGACCGCTAGCCCCAGCCGAGCTCGTGGAGGCGCCCGTCGTCGAGCCCGAAGTGGTGCGCGACCTCGTGGACGACGGTGATGCGCACCTCCTCCTCGAGGTCCTCGACGGTGTCGGCCATGTCGAGCAGTGGGCCGCGGAAGAGCAGGATCCGGTCGGGCAGCATGCCGGCGTGGTTGGCCGGGCGCTCGGTGAGCGCCAGCCCGTCGTAGAGCCCGAGCAGGTCGGGGTCGTCCGCGGGGGCCTCCGGCTCGACGAGCACGACGACGTTGTCCACGAGCCGCGCGAGGTCGTCGGGGAGGCCGTCGAGGGCCCGATCCACCATGGCGTCGAACGCGGCGGGGTCGAGGTCGATCGGCATGCCCCCACCCTAGGAGCGCCGTCGAAACGGCCACCCGCGTCGTCGTACGGCGCCGAAATGACCGAAAGGGTGAGCCTGGTGGCTCACCCTTTCGTCTCATGCGTTGGCGACCCCGACGGGACTCGAACCCGCGGCCTCCGCCGTGACAGGGCGGCGCGCTAACCAACTGCGCTACGGGGCCAGGATGCTGCTGCTTCTCCGGTCGTGCTGGTGAAGCGGGTGGAACTCTAACCCATGCTCTTCGGTGACACCCAATCGGCGTCAAACCCCGGCCGAGTCGCACCCCCAACCGGATTCGAACCGGCGCTACCGCCGTGAAAGGGCGGGGTCCTGGGCCGCTAGACGATGGGGGCCCAGCTCGTCCGGGACGGACCCGATCGAGCAGCGCCCAGCATAGGGGCAGCGGCTGCCGGGCTCCCAAACATTGTCGATCCGCGGCCGGAGCGACACGGATCACTGCCCGACCAGCGGACAAGTTTTGGCAGACGCCACACGACTTGCCACACGTTTGACTAATCTTGACTCGTGAGCGACGAGCGGCAGCTGCGTTTCCTCGTGGTCGATGACAACGAGGACATTCGCGACGTCTTCTGCCGCCTGGTCGAGCGGGCCGGTCACGTCGCCTCGACGGCGTACGACGGCCAGGACGCAGTGGACACCCTGGAGCGCGAGCGCTTCGACGTCATGCTGCTCGACCTGACCATGCCTCGGATGACGGGCGTCGAGGTGGTGCGCTGGCTGCGCGACCGGCCCGACGTGGCGCCAGCGCTGCGCATCGTCGTCATCTCCGCCTGGGCCGGCGAGAACCGCGCGGTCCTCCAAGAACTCGGCATCACGACAGTCATGCAGAAGCCGCTGCGCATCCAGCAGCTGACCGACCTGATCGCCGAGACACTGCGCGACCTGGAGTCCTGACCCCGACCCCTGTCATCACCACGGGAGACGAGCTCCGCGTAGTGCCCCTGTACGCCGACCCCGGCGTGCACCGTCCACCCCACCCTGGAGAAACACCATGATGAACCGCATCCGCACCGCCATCGAGCGCAAGCGCACCGTCAGCCAGATGCCTTACGCCTGGCGTCCGGCCCCCCCGCGCTGACACCTGCGGCGTACGACAGAAGTGACCACTCCACAGTGAGTCACATGGACAGCGTCGAGTCGGCCGGCGGCCAGCTCGGCGCTGTCCTTTCTGCCCCGCGGGAGAGTGCAGCCGCGCTCGCGTCCGGCGGACCGTGGCTCGCCACGAGCCTCGACCAGGCCCGGCAGGTGCTCACCGACACCGCGTCCTTTGACTTCCCCGGCAACGTCAACCGCACCGGGGACCTGTCCGAGAGCCGGGGCGACACCCGCTCGGGCCACACGCTCTTCACACCCGTCGGCCCTGAGAACGTGGCTCGCGGGGTCGCGACCTTCGAACGCGAGTGGGCCGCCGCGCTGGCCGAGCACCAACGCACGCGCCCTGACGAGCCGTACGACGCCATGCTCCTGCTGCGGCGTCCCGTCGCACGATCGACCACGACCGCCGTCCTTCCCTCTGCGGGTGACGACGTCCGCGACCTCGTCGCCGACCGCGTCCTGGCATGGATCGACGCGCTCGCCCCCGTCATCGCCGCCCGTCGGCGCCCGTGGCGCTGGGGCCGCATCCGTCGCACGGAGCAAGACACCCGCGTCGCTCTCGAGGACGCCCTCGCCGACGCACTCGCCGCGGATCCAGCAGTCGCTCTCTCCCCGCAGCAGGCGGCGACCATGCTCGCGGCCGGGATCCAGGTCCCCATCGCCGCCGGGGCGTTCCTCTTGGCATGGCTCGCCCAGGAACGTCGTGCCGTCGAGCCGACCAGCGCCGCGTGGGAGACGCTGCGCCTCACCCCGCCCACCTGGCTCACCGCTCGCGTCACCACACGCGAGGTGGAGCTCGGGGGGACGACGATCCCGAAGGGTCGCGTCGTCTTCGTCAGCCCCTTGCTGCTGGGCCGAGTGGCCGACCTGGTCCCTGGCGACGCCGGTGCGTTGAACCACTTCGACGCAGACCGCTGGCAAGGCGGAGCTCGCCGACCGGGCGCCTGGCTGCCGTTCGGCGCGGGCCCGCACGCGTGCCCCGGACGCAACCTCGGGATGGGGATCCTCGTCGCGCTGGCGGCATGGGGTGCGCGACACGAATTACGGTTGAGCGAGGATGTAGGCATCGACCAGAGTCGGGGCATCTCTCCAGAGCCCTGCAGGTTCACCGCAGCAGTCCGATCGGAGCCGTCCTCGTGACCGAGCACCCCGTCCTCCAGGACACGTCTGCCCCAGCGGCGACGTCGCCGGCGGCAGCGGAGCTCGCAAGGGCGATCACCTCCGGTGAGACGAGTGTCGCCGAGTCGATCGACCTCGCATCCAGGCACTTGCTCACCTACGGCCGCGTCGACGTGATCGTCTCGGTGCTCACCCGATACAGACCTGAGGACACCCGGGGCTGGAAGGAGCTCGGCGGGCGCGCCTGGATCCGTGAGTGGGCCGCGCCTGACACGACCCTGTCGGTGCTTCCGCCGCCTGACGCCGGGCCTGAGGCAGCCCTCAGCATGCCGTGGATGTCGCGTCACGCACGTGCCGGCGAGCTTGTCGTCATCCTGGACCGGGACCGCCTCCCGGACGAGGCAGCCCAGGACCGGTCCGAGCTGCTGCGTACTGGTATCTGCAGCCTCGCCGCGTCGGCATTCATGTCCAAGAGCGACATGTACGGCAGCCTGTCCGCCGCGAGCGGCACCGCCGGGGAGTGGCCGGCCGAGCTCGTTGCGGACTTCAAGCTGCTGAACGCCGTGATCGTCGCCCGCCTCACCCTCGAACAGTCCCGGCGCTCGCTGGCCGAGGCCATCGAGTCTGGCGCGGAGGCGCAGATGGCCACCCAGCAGCTCTTCGGCGCGGTGGGGCACGAGCTGCGTACACCGCTCTCCGCGATCCTCGGCTACACCGAGGGCCTGCTCGACGACGCCGAGCACGGGACCGCCGACGACGTCACGACCGGCATGAAGCGGGACGGGCCGGTCATCGTGCGCTCCTGCGAGCGGCTGCTCACCATCGTCGACAGCCTCCTCGGCGCGGGCCGCGCCATGTCGTCCGACGACGAGCGACAGGAGATCTCGCTGGCAGACGCGGTCGCCGACGTCATCCACTGGCACCGCACCCCCGCGCGCACCGCAGGCGTCGACATGCAGGCCGTGGTCGATCCGTCCTTGGCGGCGTGGGGTCACCCCTCGGCCGTCCGCCAGGTCCTCGCCAACCTCCTGGGCAACGCGATCGCCCACCACCGCCCCACCGGCGGCTCCGTGCACCTCACCGCCGAGGCGCTGGTCGGCGAGAGCGCCAAGCCCATGGTGCGCATCGTCGTCCGCGACGACGGTCCGGGTCTCACGCCCGAGCAGCTCCAGCACGCGTTCGAGCCGTTCGTCCGCTTCGCGGCGCCGACCACGCAGGGCAGCGGGCTCGGCCTGTCGCTGTCGCGCACCATCGCCGAGCGCGAGGGCGGCGCGGTCCGCGGCGAGTCGACGTCGGGCACCGGTTCGTCGTTCTGGCTCGAGCTCCCTGCCTACGTCCCACGGAGCGACTGAGCCGATTGCCGTCCGCCCGCGGGGCTCATGTATTCTCGTCCCCGCTTGGGCAGGTAGCTCAGTTGGTACGAGCGATCGCCTGAAAAGTGATAGGTCGGCGGTTCGACCCCGCCCCTGCCCACAAGCACAGAAGGGCCCCGGTCACGTCCCGACCGGGGCCCTTCTGCGTGCCCGCCGACGCGCCGGCACGACCTCCCGGCAGGATGGGCCGGTGCTCCCCCGCCTCGAGATCGTCCGCCGGCTGCGCCCGGTCGACCTGGTCGCACCCGGTTCCGTGCAGGTCGACACCGACCAGGCGGGCGAGGTCGCGATGCCGGCCGTGGCGCCGTACGTCGCAGCGACCACGACCGGTCTCGACGGTCCGGTGGCGCTGCACCTCGGCGAGCACCGCTTCGCGGCGTCCCTGACCGACGGATCCGTGTCCCTCGACGTCCCCGGTGCCGGGACGCTCCGGAGCCGCCGCTTCCACCGCGCCGAGGAGCCGACCGGCCTCGGCGTGAGCCTGACCGGCACCCATGTGACGGCCTGGAGCCGCGAGTCGGCCGGGTGGGTCGCCCGAGCCCGGCACGACCTGCGGGAGGTCGCGAGCGGCACCGGCCCGCAGGTCGACCCCCGCGACGAGGTCGCCCTGGCGGGGATGCGGGTCGAGCTCCCCGTCGGCGCCGGCACCGCGGGAGGGTTCGGCCAGCTGGGCCTGCGCGACACCCGCTTCGTCACCGGCGAGGACGGCCGCCCGGTCCGCGACGACGGCACGCTGTGGCTGACGGCGACATCGGCGGGTCCCGGGTTCTTCGACACCGCCCACACCAGCGTCTGGCGCTTCGACCCCGACGCACTCGAGGTCACGCACTCCGCCGACCTGTTCTTCCGCAGGCCCGACCGGCCGGGGGTCTTCGGCGACCACGCCACCCACCTCGTCCGCACCGACGGCGGCTGGCTGGTGGCGACCAGCACGTGGGGCGACTTCGAGGCGCCGACGACCCGCGCGGGTCGGCGTACGCCATCGGGGTTGCGGGTCACCCTCGCCGAGTCGCGCACCGACCTCCTGCGGGGAGCGCACGTCCTCGACACCCGCGAGCTGCCGCTGCCCGTCGACGGGCTCGACTCGATCGCCACGTGGGACCCCCACCTCGTCCGGCGCGACGGCGAGTGGCTGGTCGGCTTCGTCAGCGCGCGCCGGTTCTTCGACTTCCACCCGGCCGTCGCCGCCGGACCGACGCTCGACGACCTGCGACTGCTGGGCGCCGCGAGCGACCGTACGTCGACCGAGGGCACGACGCTCGTCGAGGTCGACGGCCGGATGGCGGTCCTGGCGAGCGACGGACGCGACTCCCGACGCGGCCAGCGCGCCCGCTTCCCGGCGTACGACCTCACGATGACCGAGACGGGGACGCTGGACGCGCCCTACCCGACCAACCTGCCGTGGCCGACGGTCGCCCAGGTGGACGGCCGGTGGCTGATGGTCACCTTCAACGGCCGGGCCGCGGGCGGCAAGCTGCTCGGCTACGGCACCCACGGCGACCTCGTGGTGATGCGGTCGCAGTGATGCGGTCCGGGCGTTCTCGCGGGACTATTCTTGAGGTGACGGCGGTCACCACCCCTCGACCGCACTGACCAGGTCCGCACACCCCGCGGCCGCACCCACCAGAAAAGGACCCATGAGCATGTCTGGAGTACCCAGTTCCGGCGTCGACGTCTTCGAGCTCGGCAGCGAGCACGAGCAGGTCGTCTTCTGCAACGATCGCGCGACCGGCCTGCGGGCCATCATCGCCATCCACTCCACTGCACTGGGTCCGGCCCTCGGCGGGACGCGGTTCTACCCCTACGCCAGCACCGACGACGCGATCGTCGACGTCCTCAACCTCTCGCGCGGCATGTCCTACAAGAACGCGCTCGCCGGCCTCGACCTGGGCGGCGGCAAGGCCGTCATCATCGGCGACCCGGCCGAGCTGAAGACCGAGGCCCTGCTGCGCGCCTACGGCCGCTTCGTGCAGTCGCTCGGCGGGCGCTACTTCACCGCGTGCGACGTGGGCACGTTCAGCGAGGACATGGACCACATCGCGCGCGAGTGCGACTTCGTCACCGGCCGCACCGTCGCCCACGGTGGCGCGGGCGACAGCTCGGTGCTGACGGCGTTCGGCACCTTCCAGGGCATGCGCGCCGCCGCCGAGCAGGCGTGGGGCGAGCCCACCCTCGCCGGACGCACCGTCGGTGTCGCCGGCGTCGGCAAGGTCGGTCGCCACCTGGTCCGCCACCTGATCGAGGACGGCGCCACCGTCGTCGTCACCGACGTCCACGCGCCGTCGGTCGAGGCGATTCGCGAGCAGTTCCCGCAGGTCACCGCGGTCGCCACGACCGAGGAGCTCGTCGCGAGCGAGATCGACGTCTACGCCCCGTGCGCCATGGGCGGCGCTATCAGCGACGAGGTGCTCGACGTGCTGCGCGCCACGATCATCTGCGGCGCGGCCAACAACCAGCTCGCGCACCCCGGCATCGAGAAGCAGATCGAGGAGCGCGGCGTCCTCTACGCCCCCGACTACTGCGTGAACTCCGGCGGCGTCATCCAGGTCGCCGACGAGCTCGAGGGCTTCTCCTTCGAGCGCGCGCACCAGCGCGCGACCGGCATCTTCGAGACGACCCGCCGGGTGTTCGAGCTCGCCAAGGCCGACGGGGTCACCACGGCCGAGGCCGCCGACCGGCTCGCGGAGCGTCGCATGCGCGAGGTCGGCCGCCTGCGCGGCATCCACCTCGGCTGAGCGGGCACTTCCTCGCGCACCAGCACGCCGACCGGGCACTTCCTCGCGCACCAGCACGCCGACCGGGCGGTTCCTCGCGCAACCAGCGCGAGGAAC
>NZ_JBFUJV010000024.1:0-70806 GCF_056401175.1 Nocardioides sp. P4_G10
CCCCGCTGGACGTCCACAGGGCGTGCCTCGAGGGCGCTGTCCACAGGGCCGCCACGTCTGGACGGCGAGGTGTCGCAATCACCCGGGACAGTCGTCTCCAGGAGGTGCACTTGTGACCACACCGGGCACGACGACTGACACGAAGAAGACCACGACCCCTCGCAAGGGGCGCTCGCGCGACGGCTCGCCTCGCGAGCCCCGCGTGCAACTGCCTGCCGACGACGGTGACGGCGACGGTGCCAACGAGGTGCGGCTCGTCGGCCGGCTCACGAGCGTCCCCGTCGCCGTCGAGCTACCGAGCGGAGACGCGCTGGTGAGCTTCCGGATCTCGGTGCCGCGGAGCCCCGGCGCGACCAAGACCGTGACAATGACGAGCCAGCGGGTCGACTCGATCCCGTGCTCCGCCTGGAGCGCCGCACTGCGCCGCCGGATTGCCGGCTGGAGACCCGGCGACACGGTCGAGGTCACCGGCGCCATCTGCTGCCGGTTCTACCAGGCAGGGGGAGCGACACGGTCGCGGGTCGAGGTGGTGGCCTCGACGGCACGCATCATCCGTCGCTCACCGGTCGCATGATGACGCCGAGGCTCGGCTTCGGCTGGAACGAGGTCGCCTTCTCCGGCAGGAGCCCCCCGGACTCGACGAGCGCCTTGACCTGCGCGAAGTCGGGACTCGGCAGCAGCACCGCGGGCGCCGTGTGGGAGGTCGCGGTCAGCGCCTCCTCCACCGTGTGGTGGTGCTCGAGGCGGGGCGGCGGTTCGGGCAGCCGGGGGAGGACGTGGTCGTGCAGCCACGACACCGCAGCCTCCCGGTCGAGGCCGTGGGGCGCGACGGCGTACCACGTCTCCCCGTCCGTCAGCACGAGGTGCGTGCTGTCGAGGGCGCCGAGTGCCTGCTGTCGTGATCGCGCGGTCACCTCGGCCCCAGCCGCACGGGTCGCCTCGACGAGCACGTCGAGGCGCACGGTCGGCAGGGTCCGGTGGATGGCGCCGAGGAACAGGGGAGTGTCGGCCTGGTCGACCAGCATCGCGAGCCCGGCGTCCCACGGGGTGCCCGGGTGCTCCTCCTGGAGTCGCAGGTAGGCGGCGTACCGGTGGTGGCCGTCCGCGAGGAGGCACGAGCTGCTGGAGATGAGGTGCCCGATGCGGGC
This sequence comes from Nocardioides sp. P4_G10, assembly GCF_056401175.1. Taxonomy (NCBI): domain Bacteria; kingdom Bacillati; phylum Actinomycetota; class Actinomycetes; order Propionibacteriales; family Nocardioidaceae; genus Nocardioides; species Nocardioides sp. P4_G10. The sequence goes on from NZ_JBFUJV010000024.1 coordinate 1,149, forward strand.
GATCGCCCGCTCGTCCCGCACGGCCCAGAGCCGCTGGCGCTGTCCGGTGCGGTCGAGGTAGCGCCAGTCCGGCTCGGCGGCCGTCACCTCGTCCATCAGGTCGCGGAGCTCCTGGCTGCCGTGGTGCACCAGGAGGATGGGAGCGGGGTTGAGGTCCATCTGCAGCATCCGCTCGGCCAGCTCCCCGGCCTGCTCGGGGTGGATCGCCTCGTGGGGCCAGACCGCGCGGTCGGCCAACGTGTCCGCGCGCTCGGACATGCGGAGGGCACCGACGAGCCCGCGGACCGTGAGGCCGGCGGCGGTGTACTCGTGGAGGTAGAGGGCTGGCCCGCCGTCGGCACGCGCGTCGCCGCGGTCGATCCACTGCGTGAGTCGCTCGGCGACGTCGCGATAGGGTCGCGCCAGTGCTCGCGCGGAGGCGGGGTCGCCCACGCGGGTCGGGGACAGCATCACCGCCCGGAACGGGAGCAGCTCGAGGGGCTTCGCCACGTACGGAGGCACGACGGTGGCGAGGTCCATCGGAGCATCGTAGGGGGACGCTCGTCACAATCCGGAAAGGGGTGGACCATGCTCGAGGAGTCCGAGACTGCCCTCGTCGAGGGCCACGACCTGGTCATGTTCGACCTGGACGGTGTGGTCTACGTCGGGGGCGAGGCGATCGACGGGGTCGCCGCGGCGATCGACCGGGTGCGTGAGTCCGGCCGCCACGTGGCGTTCGTGACCAACAACGCCTCGCGCACCCCTGACCAGGTGGCGGCGAAGCTGACCAAGGTGGGTGTCTCGGCCGAGGCGCACGACGTGGTCACCTCCGCCCAGGCCGCGGCACGGGTCCTGGTCGAGGAGCACGGCGCGGGTGCGCGCGTGCTGATGCTCGGAGGTGAAGGTCTGAAGGTCGCGCTGCTCGAGGCGGGCCTCGAGCCGGTGGACGACCCCGAGGGTGCCGTGGCGGTGGCGAGCGGCTACGGACCCGACGTCCGCTGGCGCGACATCATGCGCGTCTCGACCCTCGTGCGCGACGGCCTGCCCTACGTGGCGAGCAACGCCGACCTGACGATCCCCACTCCCTACGGACTGGCGCCCGGCCACGGCGTCCTCGTGCGGACCATCACCGGCTTCGCGGGCGTCGACGCGATCGTGGCCGGCAAGCCCGAGAAGCCGCTGATGGAGGAGACCGTCCTGCGCGTGGGTGGCGACCGGCCGCTCATGGTCGGCGACCGGCTCGACACCGACATCGAGGGCGCCCATGCGATCGATGCGCCCTCGCTGCTGGTGCTCACCGGTGTGACCTGGATCGAGGACCTCGCCTCGGCGCCGCCCCGGCTGCGACCGACGTACATCTCCCCGACGCTGGCGGGCCTGTTCGAGCCGCAGCCCGTGCCGACGGTCACCGACGCGAAGGTCGAGCTCGGCGGCTGGACCGCGAGCGTCGCGGACGGTCGGCTGACCATCGAGGGGGAGGGCGGCGACGCCGACTGGTGGCGCGTCGCGGCGACGGCGTGCTGGCGCCACCTCGACGAGTCGGGCAGCGCGGCCGACGTCTCCGACACGACGCCTCCCGGACCGGTCCGACAGCTCGGCGCCGAGTAGGCTCGCGGCCATGAGCGAGCTGCCCGACCACGAGCCGACCGGCGTCGAGTCGGTCGACCGCGTGCTGGCGGAGGTGGCGGCGCTGGCCGACGCACCGGTGGCCGAGCACGTCGCGGTGTTCGAGCGCGCCCACGAGCAGCTGCGTCGCGCCCTCGACGCCCGGCCCGACGCGTCCGGCGACCCCCGGGGCGTCTGAACGCCCGTGCCGCCCAGACGTCTACGGCTGGACCAGGAGCTCGTCCGGCGCGGCCTGGCCCGTTCGCGCGAGCACGCCAGCGAGCTGGTCGCCGCCGGCCGGGTGACGGTCTCGGGAGCACGCGCCACGAAGCCGGCGACCGGCGTCACGACCGACGTCGCGATCGTGGTGAAGGACGACCCCACGTCCGTCGACTACGTCTCCCGGGGCGGGCACAAGCTGGCCGGGGCGCTGAAGGCGTTTGCCGAGCACGGCCTCACCGTCGGCGGCAAGCGCTGCCTGGACGCCGGTGCGTCCACCGGCGGCTTCACCGACGTGCTCCTGCGGGCCGGGGCGCGGGAGGTCGTGGCGGTGGACGTCGGCTACGGACAGCTGGCCTGGTCGCTGCAGAGCGACGAGCGGGTGCAGGTGCACGACCGCACCAACATCCGCGAGCTCACCCTCGACATCGTCGGCGACCCCGTCGACCTGGTGGTGGGCGACCTGTCCTTCATCTCCCTCGCCCTGGTGCTCGACCCGCTGCTGTCCGTCACCCGCGAGGACGGCGCGCTGGCGCTGATGGTGAAGCCGCAGTTCGAAGTCGGCAAGGAGCGCGTCGGCAAGGGTGGGGTGGTCCGTGACCTCGCGCTGCGGGCCGAGGCGGTCACCACGATCGCCGACCTCGCCGCCGAGCGCGGCTGGGGTGCGGTGGCCGTCACGGTGAGCCCGCTCCCCGGACCCTCCGGCAACGTCGAGTTCTTCCTCCTGCTGCGTCGCGGTCCGGCCTCGATCGGTGCGGACGCGATCCGCGCCGAGGTCGAGCGCGCCGGGTCGATGGGGGTGGCGGGTGAGAGGGTGGACCCGTGAGCACCCACAGTCCCCAGCGCCGAGTCCTGGTGCTCGCCCACACCGGCCGGGCCGAGGCGCGGGACGTGGCTCGGGCCTGCGTCCAGAGCCTGACCGCCCACGGCATCGCCGTACGACTGCTCGCGGACGAGGCTGCCGACCTGGGCCTGGCCGACGTCGACGGCCTCGTCGAGACGACCCGTCCCGACGACGTGCCAGGTGAGGGCTGCGAGCTGGTGCTGGTCATCGGCGGCGACGGCTCGATCCTCCGCGCGGCCGAGCTGACCCATGCGACGAGCACCCCGCTGCTGGGGGTCAACCTCGGCCACGTGGGATTCCTCGCCGAGGCGGAGCAGGAGGACGTCGAGTCCACGATCGCCGCCATCGTCGCCCGGGACTACACCGCCGAGGACCGGCTCACCCTCGACGTCTGCGTGCTGGTGGGCAAGGAGGTGCGGTTCTCCACCTTCGCCCTCAACGAGGCGAGCGTCGAGAAGGCCGCGCGCGAGCGCATGCTCGAGGTCGTCGTCGAGGTCGACGGGCGCCCGCTGTCGCGGTGGGGCTGCGACGGCGTCGTCTGCGCCACCCCGACGGGATCGACCGCCTACAACTTCAGCGCGGGCGGCCCGGTGGTGTGGCCCGAGGTCGAGGCCCTGCTGATGGTCCCGTTGAGCGCCCACGCGCTGTTCGCCCGACCGATGGTGGTGGCGCCCACGTCGGTGCTCGCCGTCGAGGTGCTGTCCAACACCGAGGGCTCCGGCGTCCTGTGGTGCGACGGTCGCCGCACGGTCGACCTGCCCCCGGGCGCCCGCATCGAGGTGCGCCGTGGTGCCCGTCCGGTGCGTCTCGTCCGGTTGCAGCACGCGTCGTTCACCGACCGGCTGGTGGCCAAGTTCGACCTGCCGGTCGAGGGGTGGCGTGGCGCCGCCGAGCGCCGACGCCGCGACAACGGTGACGCCGATGCTTGAGGAGCTGCGGATCAGTGAGCTCGGGGTCATCGAGTCCTCGACGCTCGAGCTCGGGCCCGGCCTGACCGTCATCACGGGCGAGACGGGCGCCGGCAAGACGATGGTCGTGACCGCGCTCGGTCTGCTGCTCGGCGGCCGCGCCGACCCGGGCGCCGTGCGCTCGGGCGCCAAGCAGGCCCGCGTCGAGGGGGTCGTCGCCGTCAGCGACCTCGCCGGCTTCCGCACGGCCGTGGAGGACGCCGGCGGTGAGGTGGAGGAGGACCAGGTCGTCCTCGCCCGCAACGTCGCCGCGCAGGGGCGCTCGCGGGCCTGGGTCGGCGGCGCGTCGGTGCCGGTGGCGACCCTGGCCGAGGTCGCCGAGCCCCTCGTGGCCGTGCACGGCCAGTCCGACCAGCACCGCCTGCTCCGGTCCGGTGCCCAGCGTGCCTCGCTCGACCGGTTCGGCGGCGAGGCGCTGGCCGCGACCGCGTCGTCGTACGCCGCCCTGTGGGCCGAGCTGGTCGTGACCGAGCGGACGCTCGCCGAGGTGGTCGGCTCGGCTCGCGAGCGCGCGCGGGAGGCCGACCAGCTGCGGTTCGGCCTCGGGGAGGTCGAGGCGGTCGACCCGCACCCCGGGGAGGACGCCGAGCTCGCCGCCGAGGAGACGCGCCTGGGGTTCGCCGACGCGCTGCGCACCGCGGCCGAGACGGCTCGCGAGGCGCTCTCCAGCGAGGAGGGCGCACCCGATTCCCTGGCCACGACCAGCGCGGCGCGGCGGGCGCTCGACGGCGTCCGCGACCACGACCCCGCGGCGGGGGAGCTCGCCGACCGGCTCGCCGAGCTGAGCCACCTGCTCGTCGACCTCGCCGGCGACGTCGCGTCCTACGCCGCCTCCCTCGAGACCGACCCGGGCCGTCTCGCGGCCGTCTCGGAGCGACGGGCGGCGCTGACGGCGCTCACCCGCAAGTACGGCGAGACGATCGACGAGGTGCTCGCGTGGGCCGAGGACGGCGCGAAGCGGCTGCTGGACCTCGAGGACACCGACGGGCAGATCGCCGAGCTGGAGTCCCGACGCGACCGCATCCGCACCGAGCTCGGTGACCTCGCCGGCACCCTCAGCGCCCAGCGTCACGACGCTGCCCAACGGCTCGGCGAGGCGGTGAGCGACGAGCTCACCTCCCTGGCCATGCCGCACGCCACGGTCACCATCGCGATCACCCAGCAGGACACACCCGCTCCGGAGACGCCGGCCGGACCACAGCTGCTGGTCGACGGCCGCTGGGTGCGTGCCGGGGCGCACGGCATCGACGACGTCGAGTTCCTGCTCGCCGCCAACACGGGCGCCGACGCCCGCCCCCTGCACAAGGGCGCGTCCGGCGGTGAGCTCTCCCGCGTGATGCTCGCCCTCGAGGTCTCCCTGGCCGAGACCGGGTCCGTCCCGACGTTCGTCTTCGACGAGGTCGACGCCGGCGTCGGCGGCAAGGCCGCCATCGAGGTCGGGCGCCGGCTCGCCGCCCTGGCGCGCACGTCGCAGGTGCTGGTCGTGACCCACCTGCCGCAGGTCGCGGCCTACGCCGACCGTCACGTGGTCGTCCACAAGTCCAGCGACGGCACGGTCACGACCTCGGGACTCGTCTCCTTGACCGACGACGACCGCGAGCGTGAGCTGTCGCGGATGCTCGCCGGCGTCGAGGACTCCGATAGTGCGCGCGCGCACGCCCGGGAGCTGCTCGAGGCCGCCGCGCCCGAGCGGGCGTGCCTCCCCGAGAGGCCTGCCCGCGGCTGACACCATGGCGCGGTCATGAAGTTCGCAGTCCGCTCCCGCCAAGCCCCCGCCCTCCCCGGTGTGCGCGGTCCCGCCCGGGTCCACCGCCGTACGGCCAGCGTCCTCGGCCGCCTGCACGCAGGGGACGTCGCCGTCCTCGACCACCTCGACATGGACCGCGCCAGCGCCCAGGCGCTCGTCGACGCCGGCGTCGTGGCCGTGGTCAACGCCAGCCCGATGATCTCGGGCCGCTACCCGAACATGGGTCCGCAACTGCTCGTCGAGGCCGGGCTCACGGTCGTCGACAGCGTCGGTCCGGAGATCTTCGACCGGGTCCGCGACGGAGCCGCCCTCCGGGTCGACGGGGACGCGGTGCACGCCGGCGGCACCCAGGTCGCCGAGGGCCGCGAGCTGACCGTCGACCTCGTCGCCTCCGAGATGGACGGCGCCCGCACCGGCCTCTCCGCGCAGCTCGAGAGCTTCACCCACAACAGCACCGAGTTCCTCCGCCGCGAGCAGGACCTCCTGCTCCACGGCCACGGGGTGCCACGCACCGCCACCGAGATGGCCGGTCGCCCCGTCGTGGTCGCCGTGCGGTCCCACGGTTGGGAGCAGGAGCTGCGCGGCATCAAGCCCTTCGTGCGCGAGCAGCGCCCCGTCCTGGTCGGGGTCGACCGCGGTGCGGACGCCCTGGCCAGCGCCGGGCACCGACCGGACGTCATCGTGGTGACCGGCGGCTCCGACGACCTGCCCGCGGCCGCCGTCCTGCGCCGGGCCCGCGACGTGGTCGTCCTCGTCGAGCGGGGCGCTCCGCGCAGCGCGACGGAGCCGTTCGAGCGGCTCGGCATTCGCCCGCTGCGCTTCGAGACGTCCGCCACGACCGAGGACGCCGCCCTGCTGCTCGCCTCGGCGCACGAGGCCTCGCTGATCGTCGGCGTGGGCATGCACGCCACCCTCGCCGAGTTCCTCGACCGGCGCCGCAGCGGCCTGGCCAGCACGTTCCTGACCCGCCTCAAGCTCGGGCCCGACCTCGTGGACGCGGCGGCCCTGCCGCGGCTCTACGACGGTGCGGTCCGGCCCCGTCACCTCGTCGGCGCCCTGGTCGCCGGGGTGCTCGCCCTCGCAGCGGCCGTGAGCGTCACCCCGGTCGGCCAGCAGTGGGTCGACGAGGTCTCGCCGTCCGTCACCAGCACCACGTCAGACCTGATCGACAACGTCCGAGGAATTCTTCCGTGATCACCCTGCGCCACCACCTGCTCACCATCGTCGCCGTCTTCCTCGCCCTCGCGGCGGGGATCGTCCTCGGCGGCGGCCCGCTCTCCGACGTCGGCCCCACCGCCGCGACCTCGTCCGGGGAGGCGGAGACCGCCCCTGCGGCGGACCGGGCGCAGACCGACTACACCGAGAGCGTCGTGTCCGCGCTGGGGCCGGCCACGCTCAGCGGTCGCCTCGCCGACCGCTCGGTCGCCGTGGTGACCGTGCCGGGCGCCGACGAGCAGGTCGTCACCGCGCTCACCGAGCAGGTGACCGCCGCCGGCGGCACGGTCAGCGCACGCTACGACCTGTCCGCGGACGTCGTCGACCCCGGCCAGAAGTCGCTGGTCGACACGCTGGGCAGCCAGCTGCTGACCCAGCAGGCCGAGGGCGACGTCGCCGCCGAGGCGTCGACGTACGACCGGATCGGACAGCTGCTCGGCCTCGCGATTGCGACCAAGGAGGCCGCGGGCCAGGACGTCAACGGCAAGGCCCGTGCCATCGTCGACGCCGTCAGCGGCGCCGGCCTGATGGCCAAGCCCGGCGAGGTCGCGCAGCGCTCGCCGCTCGTGCTGGTCGTGCTGGGCACGGACGCCGGTGACGAGGGCTCCGACGCGATCCTCGCCGGGCTCGCCCAGGGACTCGCCGTCCAGGCGGGCGGCGTGGTCGTGGCGGGCGCCACCTCCGACGGCGGGGAGGGCCAGCTCGGCCGGCTCCGCGCGGACCCGGTCTCAGCCGCCGTGGCGACGCTCGACGGCGTCGACACGGCCGCCGGCCGGGTCGCGACGATCCTCACCCTCCAGCGCTCGCTGACGACTCCGGGTGGGGCGTTCGGTGCGTCGGGTGCGGACGGACCCGTCCCCCTCGGGTAGGGTAAAAGCCCGTGAAGAGCCGCACGCCGACCAAGCACGTATTCGTCACCGGAGGCGTCGCCTCCTCCCTCGGCAAGGGGCTCACCGCCTCGAGCCTGGGCAACCTGCTGAAGGCGCGCGGACTGCGCGTCACGATGCAGAAGCTGGATCCCTACCTCAACGTGGATCCCGGCACGATGAACCCGTTCCAGCACGGTGAGGTCTTCGTGACCAACGACGGTGCCGAGACCGACCTCGACATCGGTCACTACGAGCGGTTCCTCGACACCGATCTCAACCAGATCGCCAACGTCACGACCGGTCAGGTCTACTCGACGGTCATCGCCAAGGAGCGCCGCGGCGACTACCTCGGCGACACCGTGCAGGTCATCCCGCACATCACCAACGAGATCAAGGACCGCATCCTGGCGATGGGCGGCCCGGACATCGACGTGGTCATCACCGAGGTCGGCGGCACCGTCGGCGACATCGAGTCGCTGCCGTTCCTCGAGGCCGCCCGCCAGACCCGGCACGAGATCGGGCGCGACAACTGCTTCTTCATCCACGTGTCCCTGGTGCCCTACATCGGTCCGTCCGGCGAGCTGAAGACCAAGCCCACCCAGCACTCGGTCGCCGCCCTGCGCTCCATCGGCATCCAGCCCGACGCGATCGTGTGCCGCTCCGATCGCGACCTGCCCGAGGGCATCAAGCGCAAGATCGCCCTCATGTGCGACGTGGACGACGAGGCCGTCGTGACGTGCGCCGACGCGCCGTCGATCTACGACATCCCGAAGGTGCTGCACCGCGAGGGCCTCGACGCCTACGTCGTACGCCGCCTCGACCTGCCGTTCCGCGACGTCAACTGGACCGACTGGGACGACCTGCTGCGCCGGGTGCACCACCCCTCCGAGGAGGTCACCGTCGCGCTCGTCGGCAAGTACATCGACCTGCCCGACGCCTACCTCTCCGTCAGCGAGGCGCTGCGTGCCGGCGGCTTCGCCCACGACGCCAAGGTGCACATCCGGTGGGTCGCCTCCGACGAGTGCCAGACCGAGGCGGGTGCGGCCAAGCACCTCGCCGACGTCGACGCGGTGCTCGTGCCCGGCGGCTTCGGTGTGCGCGGCATCGAGGGCAAGCTCGGTGCGCTGAACTACACCCGCACCCACGGCATCCCGACGCTCGGGCTGTGCCTGGGCCTGCAGTGCATGGTGATCGAGTACGCCCGCAACGTGGCGGGACTGACCAAGGCGGGGTCGACGGAGTTCGACCCCGACACCGTCGAGCCGGTCATCTCCACCATCGAGGAGCAGAAGAAGTACGTCGAGGGTGCCGGCGACCTCGGCGGCACCATGCGGCTCGGCCTGCAGAAGGCCGACCTCGCGGAGGGCAGCGTGGTGCGGGCGGCCTACGGCTCCGGCACCGTCGAGGAGCGGCACCGCCACCGCTACGAGTTCAACGACGCCTACCGCGAGCCCCTCGCCGCGGCGGGCCTGGTGTTCTCGGGCGTGAACCCCGAGCTCGGGCTGGTGGAGTTCGTCGAGCTGCCCGCCGACGTGCACCCCTACTACGTCGCCACGCAGGCGCACCCCGAGCTGCGCTCGCGTCCCACCCGGCCGCACCCGCTGTTCGCCGGCCTGGTCGGCGCGGCCATCGAGCGGCAGCGCTCCGAGCGCTTCCCGCTCGACGAGTCGGGTCTGCGCCGCAAGGACGAGGGCACCGAGGACTGACGCCCCGCGGGGACGTTGTCAGGCTCTCGCTGAGGTTGTCAGGCCGTGCAAGGCCTGACAACGTCAGCGATCCCCGGCTGACCGGGGATCGCTGAAGCGCAGCAGGTCGGACGTCAGAGGCGGCGGGCCTGCAGGACCCGGCCGAGGACGAACGAGTTCGCGCGGAGCTGGTTGCGGGCGTAGGCCATCAGGCTGGTGTCGTCGGCCGCGGCCTCGGCGGCGGCGAGGAACGACTCGTCGCCCGCACCGAGGGGGTACATCGCGCGGATGGTGAGCCCCTGGTTGAGGAGCCCGCCCTTGAGCGTGTGCAGCTCCTCGAGGTAGCGGTGCGTGAACGGCGCGAGGAGCTCGGCCTGGCCGGGACGCCAGAACGTCGAGCCCAGCACGAGGGTCTCCCGGCTGGCCGGCACGGCGTAGTCGACGAAGAACGCCCGCCACACCTCCTCCTTGGCCTCGACGTCGGGACGGGCGGCAAGGACCCCGAGGCGGCGCATGCCGGCGTCCGGGTCGGGGTCGGACTCGAGCAGACGGCGTACGACGTCCTCGTCGTAGTCGCCGAGCTCGGCGCGGCGCACGGCCATCCGCCAGGCCAGGTCGAGGTCGGTCGCCCGGTCAGCGGCCGCCTGCAGGACCGACCAGTGCTCGTCGGTCGAGGCTGACGCCGCGAGCGTGCGCAGGGCCGCCTGGCGGGCGTCGGGCACGTCGACGAGCCCGACCACGGCGTCGGCCAGCGCGGCCAGCAGGCCGGGCGACTCGTCGGCCGGCGCCCACCGGTCGGCGACCAGGAGCGCCTGGCTCAGGAAGGGCTCCACGAGCGCCGGGCTGGTCTCCGTCGACAGGGCGCGGGTGAGCGCGCTCGACACGTCGCGAGGGGCGACGTCGCCGAGCAGCAGCAGCTGGCCGGCGGTGGCAGCCACGAGCGCCCGGTCGAGCGGGTCGTCGAGCTGCTGGACACGCTCGAGCATCAGTCGCAACGAGGTCGGGTCCGGCTTGACGGCGGCGAACGTGTAGTCGCCGGCGTTGACCAGGCGGAGGTCGCCCTCGGGCAGGTCGATCGGGGTGCGCGGACCGGTCACCTCGTGCGAGGAGCGGCCGACCGGGACGAGGGAGTCGCCCGAGGCGTCGAAGACAGCCACGTCGAGGCGGTGGGGGCGGGGCTCCTGGTCGTCGGTCGTCTCCACGACGAGCTCGCCGTCGACGAGCGAGATGACGTCGGTGCCGGCCTCGTCGAGCCACGCCTTGGTCCAGGCAGACAGGTCGCGACCCGAGGCCCGCGAGTAGCAGTCCATCAGGTCGTCGAGGCGGGTGTTGGAGAAGGCGTAGCGGCTGAAGTAGTCGCGCAGGCCCTCGACGAACGCGTCCTCGCCGATGTAGGCGACGAGCTGGTGCAGCACGCTCTGGCCCTTGACGTAGGTGATGGCGTCGAAGTTGGACATCGCCGACGACACGTCGGGCACGTCGCTGCGGATCGGGTGGCGAGCCGGGCTCATGTCCATCTCGTAGGCGGTGCGCTTGAAGGCGGCGAGGAAGGTGGCCCACTGCTCGGTGAACTCGCTCGCCCCCGCCATGCCCCAGTTGGCCGCCCAGGAGGCGAACGCCTCGTTGAGCCAGAGGTCGTCCCACCACTGCATCGTCACGAGGTCGCCGAACCACATGTGCGCCATCTCGTGGAAGATGAACTCCGCGCGGACGGCGCGCTGCGCGTGGGTCGGGGGAGTGCGGAAGAGCTGGCCGTCGCCGTAGGTGACGCAGCCCCAGTTCTCCATCGCGCCGCCGAGGTTCGGCACGAAGACCTGGTCGTAGCGCTCCTGCGGGAACGGGTAGCCGAATCGCTCGCCGAAGAACGCGAGGCCCTGCCGCGTGAGGGTGACCATCTCGTCGAGGTCACGCTCGAGGATCGGCACGAGCGACTGACGGCAGTAGAAGCCCAGGTCGTAGCCGTCGTGCTGCTGCCGCACCTCGTGGAACGGGCCGGCGTTGACCACGACGACGTATGTCGACAGGCGGGGCGTGTCGGGGAAGGCCCACACCCGCGCGTCGTCGGTCTCCGCGTCCTCGACCGACTCGGGCGCGCCGTTGGAGGTGACGAGCCACGACGACGGCGCGGTCACGACGAAGCGGTGGGGTGCCTTGAGGTCGGGCTGGTCGAAGCAGGCCCACACGCGGCGGGCCTCGTCGGGCTCGAGGCTGGTCCAGACGTAGACCAGCTTGTCGGTCGGGTCGACCGTGCGCAGGATGCCCTCGCCGGTGGCGGTGTTGGTGGTGCTCGCCTCGACGACCAGGACGTTGTCGGCCGCGAGCGCGGGGAGCGGCAGGCGACCGTCGGCCGCGGCGGAGACGTCGACGTCCGCACCGTTGAGGGTCGCGCGGACCACGTCCATCGCGACGTCCACGAAGGTGGTCGCGCCGGGCTCGGAGCACGTGAACGCGATGGTGCTGGTGGAGCGCCACACCTCGCCCTCGAGCAGGCCGGTCGTGTCCACGTCGATGTCGTACCGCAGGACCTCGAGGAGGTCCGACCGGGTCTTCGCTTCGTGCTTGGTGAGGGTCGACAACGTCATGCAGCCGAACCTAACTCACCCTGTCCACCCGCATGTGCCTCTGGGCTAGCGTCGAGGCATGACCGACCCGAGCACCCACGGCCGCCAGGACGAGCTGGCCGACCGGCCGATGGCGTGGCCCGTCGTGTCCAGCCAGGACCTGCACCGCGACGACTGGGTGGTCGCGCTGCGCGAGGACCGGATCACCCGGCCCGGGCACTCGGAGGAGTTCAGCCGGCTCAGCCTGGAGCACCCCGGCGCGGTCGTCGTGCTCGCGGTCGACGACGACGAGCGGGTGATGTGCCTGCGGCAGTACCGCCACACCAGCGGGCACGAGTTCGTCGAGCTCCCCGCCGGCCTGCGGGACGCGGGCGACGAGTCGGCCGTCGAGACGGCGAGGCGCGAGCTGCGCGAGGAGGTCGAGCTCGACGCCGCCGACTGGCGGCTGCTGCTGAGCACCTTCTCCAGCGCGGGGATCAGCGACGAGGTGCACGAGATCTTCCTGGCGCGCGGGCTGACCCACGCGCCGCGGGGGGACTTCGAGATGGAGCACGAGGAGGCCGAGATGGAGCGGTTCTGGGCGCCCATGGCCGACCTGCTCGAGGCCGTCCTCGAGGGGCGGGTGCGGCAGGGGCCGCTGGCGCAGGCGGTGCTGGCGTACGACGTGCTCAAGCGCCGCGGGGCCCTCGACGCCCCGTAGGGGCCTCCCGGGAGTAGTCTCGCCCTCGCTGTGAGGCGGGCCACACCGTGGTGGCCCCCGAGTCCCTGAGGAGCAAGGCATGAAGGTCGGCGTACCCAAGGAAGTCAAGAACCGCGAGTACCGCGTGGCCCTGACCCCGATCGGCGTGCACGAGCTCGTCCAGCACGGGCACGAGGTCGTCGTGCAGAAGACCGCCGGCGAGGGATCGCAGATCCCCGACGAGGAGTACGTCGCCGCGGGCGCCACGATGCTCGACACCGCCGACGACGTGTGGGGCACCGCCGACATGGTCCTCAAGGTCAAGGAGCCCGTCGCCGAGGAGTACGAGCGGATGCGGGGGGGCCAGACCCTCTTCACCTACCTCCACCTCGCCGCCGACAAGCCGCTGACCGAGGAGCTGATTGCCCGCAAGGTCACCGCCATCGCCTACGAGACGGTCCAGCTGCCCTCGGGCGGGCTGCCGCTGCTCTACCCGATGTCGGAGGTCGCCGGCTGCCTCGCACCGCAGGTCGGCGCGCACTCCCTGCTCAAGGCCAACGGAGGCCGTGGGGTCCTCATGGGTGGCGTCGGTGGCGTGGCCAACGCCAAGGTCGTCATCATCGGCGCCGGCGTCTCCGGCCAGAACGCCGCCAACATCGCGCTCGGCATGGGCGCCGACGTGACGCTCCTCGACACCGACCTCGACAAGCTGCGGATGTCGTTCTGGCGCTACAACAACCGGGTCCACGGCCTCGCCTCGTCCAAGCTCGCCATCGAGCAGCAGGTGATGGAGGCCGACATGGTGATCGGTGCGGTCCTCATCCCGGGCGCCGCGGCGCCCAAGCTGGTGAGCAACGACCTCGTCTCGCGGATGAAGCCCGGCTCGGTCCTGGTGGACATCGCCATCGACCAGGGCGGCTGCTTCGAGGACTCCCACGCCACGACGCACGACGACCCGACCTACGAGGTGCACGACTCGGTGTTCTACTGCGTGGCCAACATGCCCGGCGCGGTGCCGAACACCTCGACGTACGCCCTCACCAACGCGACGCTGCCCTACGCCGTGGCCCTCGCCGACAAGGGCTGGCAGCAGGCGCTGCGCGACGACAGGAGCCTGGCCCTCGGCCTCAACACCCACGCCGGCGAGCTCACCAACGCGCCGGTCGGCGAAGCCGTGGGCATCGAGTCGGTGGAACTCGATACCGTCCTCGGGTGAGCTCTGGGGCGAGGCTGGACCGCGCGGTCCGCACCTACCTCGACCACCTGGCGGTCGAGCGCGGGCTGGCGGTCAACACGCTGAGCTCCTACCGGCGTGACCTGGCCCGCTACGACGAGTTCCTGACCGGGCAGGGCATCGACGACCTGGACGCCATCACCGAGGCGACGGTGGCCGCGTTCCTGGTCAGCCTGCGTGAGGGGAGCGAGGCCCATCCGCCGCTGAGCGCGACGTCTGCGGCGCGGACGGTCGTGGCCGTGCGCGGCTTCCACAAGTTCGCCGTCTCCGACGGCCTGGCGACGGGCGACCCGGCGGCCGCGGTCAAGCCGCCCACGCCCGCGAAGCGGCTGCCCAAGGCGCTGCCGCTGTCCGACGTCGAGGCGATCCTCGAGGCGGCGGGCGCTCCCGACACGGTCCTCGCGCTGCGCGACCGGGCCCTGCTCGAGCTGCTCTACGGCACCGGGGCGCGCATCTCCGAGGCGGTCGGGCTGGACGTCGACGACCTCGACCAGGTCGACGGCACGGTGCTGCTGCGCGGCAAGGGCGGCAAGGAGCGGCTGGTGCCGGTCGGCGGCTACGCGCGCGACGCCGTGGCGGCCTACCTCACGCGTGCACGGCCCGAGCTGGTCGGTGCCGGCAAGGGCGGCCCGGCGATGTTCCTCAACTCTCGCGGTGGCCGGTTGTCGCGGCAGAGCGCGTGGGCGGTGCTGGTCAAGGCCGCCGATCGTGCCGGAGTGACCGCGTCGGTCTCCCCGCACACGCTGCGGCACTCGTTCGCCACCCACCTGCTCGACGGAGGCGCCGACGTGCGCGTCGTCCAGGAGCTCCTCGGGCACGCGTCCGTCACGACCACGCAGGTCTACACGCTCGTCACGGTCGACAACCTGCGCGAGGTGTTCGCCACCGCCCACCCCCGGGCCAGGGAGTAGCCGTGCTGCGCCTGCTCGACGGGGTCTCGTGGGACGGCGTGCCGCTGCCCGGCGAGCGGGTGGGGGCGCTGCTCGCGGTGCTGGTCGCCGAGCCGGCGGGGGTGAGCGACGGTCGGCTCGTGCAGGAGATCTGGCCCGACGCGGAGCCCGCGCACCCGGCCAAGGCGCTGCAGGTGCTGGTGTCCCGCACCCGCTCGGCCACGGCGCCGGACGCCGTCCAGCGGGTCGAGGGCGGCTACCGGCTCGGCCTGGCCGACGAGGACGTCGATGCCCGCCTCCAAGCGGCCCACCTCGCGGCCGCACGCGCTGCGCTTGCCTCCGGCGAGGCCACCGAGGCCTTCCGCCTCGCGTCATCGGCGGCGGCGATGGAGGTGGGCGTCCCCGGGGCCGGACCGCTCGGCGACCTGCGGCACGCCGCGGACCGGCGACGTACGACCGCGCGGGAGGTCGCGGCTCTGGCCGCCGCGCGGCTGGGCCGGCACGCCGAGGCGCTCGACGACCTGGCGGCCGCGCACCAGCGGCGCCTCGACGACGGCGAGGTCCTCCTCGCGCTGCTGCGCGCCGAGGCCGCGACCGCCGGACCGGCCACCGCGCTGGCGCGCTACGAGACCTACCGGGCCGACCTGGCCGAGCGGCTCGGCGTCGACCCGGAGGCCGCCCTCCAGCGGCTGCACGCCGAGCTGCTGGCCGCCGACGACCCGGTGCGCACCGGGGTGAGGTACGACGCGACCGGGCTGCTGGGCCGCGAGCAGGACCTCGACCGGCTGCGCTCGGCCCTCTCCGCGGCCCGGCTGGTCACGGTGCTCGGTCCCGGGGGCATCGGCAAGACCAGTATCGCCCAGGTGCTGGCGCGCGAGTCGATGCTGCCCCGCGTGCACGTGGTCGAGCTCGTCGGCGTCGGCGCGGGTGACGACGTCGTGGTCGCGGTCGGTGCGGCCCTCGGCGTCCGGGGCTCGGTGACGACCCGGCTGGCGCTCACCGCGACCCAGCAGGCCGACGTACGCAGCCGGCTGGCGCAGGAGCTCGACGCGGGGCCGACCCTGCTGGTCCTCGACAACTGCGAGCACGTCCTCGAGCCGGTGGCCGCGCTGGTGGCCTTCCTGCTCGCCACGACCCGCGACCTGCAGGTGCTGGCCACCAGCCGGGCGCCGCTGCGGCTGGCGGCCGAGCGCGCGGTCCCGCTGAGCCAGCTCTCCGCGGTCGACGCCGGGCAGCTGTTCGTGCAGCGCGCCACGGCGAGGCGGCCGGACGCCGTGCTCGAGCCCACCGTGGTGCGCGACGTCGTCGAGCGGCTCGACGGGCTGCCCCTCGCCGTCGAGCTCGCGGCCGCCCGCGTCCGGACGATGACGGTCGCCGAGGTGGCTGCTGCGCTCGACGACCGGTTCGCCGCCCTGCGCAGCCGCGACCGCACCACCCCCGACCGCCACCGCACGCTGGAGGCGGTCATCGCCTGGTCGTGGGACCTGCTGGGCGCCGACGAGCAGCGGGCGCTGGCGTGGCTCTCGGTCTTCCAGGACGGGTTCGACCGGGCGACGGCCGTGTCGGTGCTGGGCGCCGACGGCTCCGACCTGGTCGACGCGCTCGCCGAGCAGTCCCTGCTGGTGGTCACCGAGGACGGCGGCACCGCCCGATTCCGGGCGCTGGAGACGATCCGCGAGTACGCCGCCGCCCGCCTGGCGCACAGCGGCGAGGAGGAGGCCGCCGCAGAGGCGCAGCTCAGGTGGGCGCACGACCTGGCCGAGCGCTCCCACGACCTCGTCGTCAGCGGCGACCAGGTCGCGCTCGTGGACCTGCTCGTGCGCGACCAGAACAACCTCACCGACGTGCTCCGACACGCCCTCGCGACCGGAGACCGCGAGACGGTCGCGCGACTGGTGGCGCTGCTCGGCAGCCTGTGGACCGTCACGGGTGACCAGCCGAGGATCTTCGCCGTCTGCGACGCCGCGTCCGAGCTGCTCGCCGGTTGGGACGTGCCGCCTGACCTGCGACGGCCCGCCCAGGAGGCCGCCGGCGTCCTGATGCTTCACCTCAGCTGGATGCCGGGGGCCGACCTCGGCGGCTTGCGTGACCTCCTCCTGCAGGGGGACAGGCCCGTCGGTGTGTGGGGACTGATCGCGCACACGGTCCACGTCGCCGACGGACCGGCGCCCGCCCGCCTCGCCGAGGTCGCCGCGCGCGAGTCGAGACCCGCGATGGCCAGCGCGCTGCTGCTGTGGGCGGCGATCGTCTCCGAGAACGAGGGCGACGTGGACGCCGCACGGACGTACGCCGAGGCGGCCCTGGACGGGCCGTTGCCGCCCTACCTCCGCGCCTCGCTCCACGCCGAGCTGGGCCAGCTGGCGATGGCCGTCGGCGACCACCACCGGGCGGCGCGCCACGCGGAGGTGGCGTGGCCGCTGCTGGAGCGCATCCACTCGATGACCGACGCCTACAGCCTCCAGGTGGCGACCGCCATCGCGCCGCTGCTGGACGGCGACGTCGACGAGGCGGCGGCCCTGCTCGAGCGGTTCGGCCCGCCGGACGGCGAGACCGCCCAGGTCGGCGCCCGCCTGACGTGGCAGACCGCCCAGGCCGAGCTCGCGCTGGCGCGCGGCCACCACGCGGACGCGGTCCGCCGCTACGACGCCGTCGTCGACCTGGTGACCGACGGCGACGTCCCGGGTGGGGGACCGGCCGCCTCGCCGTGGGTCGCCCTGGCGGCGTCCGCAGCCCTCGTCAGCCGGGTGCGCTACGGCACGAGCTCGCCCGACGCTCGAGCCGACGAGCTGCGCGACCTCGTCGCCGGCCCGTCCGGCCGCTCGCCCGAGGGCACGCTGTGGTTCACCGACCTCCCGCTCAACGGCATGCTGATGGTGGCGCTGGCCGCGTGGGTGCTGAGGTTCGGGCCTGCCGAGCAGCACGTGGACGCCGTGCACCTGCTCGCGGTCGCGCACCGCTGGTCCTACAACCGCAGCATCCCGGTGATGGCGTGGGAGCCGATGGTGGCGCTCGCGGACGCGGCCGAGCCCGGACGGCTCGGCCCGCTCGTCGTGGAGCTGGCCGGTCGTCCGGGCCCTGACCTGGTGCCCGGCGCGGCTGCAGCGGTGGACCGGCTGCAGCGCGCCTGGCAGGTCACATCCGCCGGTTGAACGCCCGGACCGACAGCGGGGCGAAGATCGCGATGATCACGGTGCAGCCGAGCAGTGCCCAGCCGACGCCCGCGGTGACGGCACCGTCATTGGCGAGGTCGCGGAGGGCGGTGATCACGAGCGACACCGGATTGAGCTCGGCGAACGTCTGGAGCGGCTCCGGCATGGTGTCGGTCGGGACGAACGCGTTGGACAGGAACGTCAGCGGGAACATCACGAGCAGGGAGATCGCCTGCACGCCCTGCGCATTGCGGCCGAGGATCCCGAAGAGCGTGAAGATCCAGGCCAGCGACCAGCCCGCCAGCATGGCCAGGAGCACGGCTGCGGCGACACCGGGGACGCCACCGCCCGGGCGGTAGCCGATCGCGATGCCGACGGCGAAGGTCAGGACCGACGCGATGAAGTAGCGCAGCAGGTCGGCCACCATCGGGCCGGCCAGCGGCGCGATGCGCGAGATCGGCAGCACCTTGAACCGGTCGAAGACGCCAGTGTCCATGTCGGTGCGGAGCTGGACGCCGGTGGCCACGCACGCCGTCAGCACGGTCTGGCCGATCAGGCCGGGGATGATCAGCGGCAGGTAGCTCTGGACGTCGCCCGAGATCGCGCCGCCGAAGATGTAGGCGAACATCCCGGTGAAGATCAGCGGCTGGATGGTGACGTCGAACATCACCTCCATGCTGCGGCGCATCTTCATCGTCGCCCGCCAGGCCAGGGTCATCGTCTGGGTGACGGTGTCGGCCAGGCCGACGCGGTCGATGCCGAGGTCGGCAGGGTCGGTGGCGGTCGTGGTGCTCATCGGGCGTCCTCCATCTGCAGGTCGTGGTCGTCGGCACCGCTCGCAGGCGTGCCGTCGTGGGTGTCGTGGCCGGTCAGCGCGAGGAAGACCTCGTCCAGCGACGGCTTCTGGACGGTCACCGACTCGATGACGACACCGCGGTCACGGAGCGCGACGAGGACGTCGACGGCCTGGTCGGTGCGGGTCAGCGGCACGTTGGCGCGTCGCGCCTCGGGGGTGAGGACCGCCTCCTCGCCCACCAGTCGCCGGGCCTCGTCCGCGACGACCGGCAGGTCGGCGGGGTCGGCCAGCTGGAGCTGCAGGGCGGACTGCCCGACGGACGACTTCAGCTCGTCGGCGGTGCCCTCGGCGACCTTGCGGCCGCGGTCGATGACGGCGATCCGGTCGGCGAGCTGGTCTGCCTCGTCGAGGTACTGCGTGGTGAGCAGGACCGTGCACCCGGTGCGGACGAGGTCACGGATCGTGTCCCACATCTGCCCGCGGGTGCGCGGGTCGAGGCCCGTGGTGGGCTCGTCGAGGAAGATCAGCGGTGGCCGGGTGAGCAGGCTGGCGGCGAGGTCGAGACGCCGGCGCATGCCGCCGGAGAAGGCGGAGATGGGCTTCCTCGCCGCCTCGGTGAGGTCGAACTGCTCGAGCAGCTCGGCGCCGCGCGTGCGGGCCTCGGTGCGCCCGAGGCCCTGGAGGCGCGCGAAGAGCCAGAGGTTCTCGGTGGCGGTGAGGTTCTCGTCGACCGAGGCGAACTGCCCGGTGACGCCCAGCAGCCGTCGTACGGCGTGGGGCTCGGCGTGCACGTCGTGGCCGAAGATCTCGGCCCGGCCCTCGTCGATGCGGATCAGGGTGGCGAGCATGCTCAGCATCGTCGTCTTGCCCGCGCCGTTGGGGCCGAGGACGCCGAACACCTCACCCTGGTGGACCTCGAGGTCGATCCCGTCGACGGCGCGGTGGTCGCCGTACTGCTTCACGAGCCCGGAGGCACGGACGGCGAGTCCTGGTTGTGTGGTCATGGGAGGAACTGTCCGCGCCCGCGGTTTCACCACGGTTCCACGCCGCCTGCCCCACTGAAACCGGTGGATGGTTGGATCGACGCATGCCGGATCCAGTGCGCCTCGACACGCGGGTCCGGACGGGCGCGGACCCGGACGCGGTCTACGACGCCTTCACCGGCTGGGTGGCCGACCAGGGGCTCGACCTCTACCCGCACCAGGACGAGGCGGTGATCGAGCTGCTCGGCGGCAACCACGTCGTCCTCGCGACGCCGACCGGGTCGGGGAAGTCGATGGTCGCCATCGGCGCCCACGTCGCGGCACTCGCCCGCGACGAGGTGAGCTTTTACACCGCCCCGATCAAGGCGCTCGTCAGCGAGAAGTTCTTCGCGCTCATCGAGGTCTTCGGCGCCGACAACGTCGGGATGCTCACCGGCGACGCCGCGGTCAACCCGGACGCGCCGATCATCTGCTGCACCGCCGAGGTGCTGGCCAACATCGCGCTGCGCGAGGGTCGGGCGGCCGACGTCGGGCTCGTGGTGATGGACGAGTTCCACTTCTACTCCGAGCACGACCGCGGCTGGGCCTGGCAGGTGCCGCTGCTGGAGCTCGTCGACGCCCAGTTCCTGCTGATGTCGGCCACGCTGGGCGACGTGTCCTTCTTCGTGGAGGACCTGAAGAGACGCACCGGCCGCGACACCGCCGTCGTCGACGACGCCGAGCGTCCGGTGCCGCTGAGCTTCCGGTGGTCGATGGAGCCTCTGGACGACACCCTCGAGGAGCTGGTGACGACCGGCCAAGACCCGGTCTACGTCGTCCACTTCACGCAGGCAGCCGCTGTCGAGCACGCGACCAACCTGGTCAAGTCCCGGCTCGGCTCGTCGGGTGGCGGGCCGAAGGTGGACAAGGAGGCGATCGCCGCCAAGATCGGGGCCTTCCGGTTCGGCGCCGGCTTCGGCAAGACGCTGTCGCGGCTGGTGCGCAGCGGCATCGGCGTCCACCACGCCGGGATGCTCCCGAAGTACCGCCGGCTCGTCGAGACGCTCGCCCAGGCCGGTCTGCTGCGCGTGATCTGCGGCACCGACACGCTGGGCGTCGGCATCAACGTGCCGATCCGCACTGTGCTGTTCACCGGGCTGGCCAAGTTCGACGGCACCAGGCAGCGGGTGCTCCGGACGCGGGAGTTCCAGCAGATCGCCGGCCGCGCCGGCCGCGCGGGCTACGACACGGCCGGCTACGTCGTCGTACAGGCGCCGGACTTCGTGATCGAGAACGAGCAGGCGAAGGCCAAGATCGCCGCGCGCCAGGCCGCGGGCAAGAAGAAGTCCAAGGCCCAGCTCAAGAAGGCGCCCGAGGGCACCGTGGTGTGGACCGAGCAGACCTTCGACAAGCTCGTCGCGGGGGTGCCGGAGCGGCTCCAGAGCCGGATGAAGGTCGACAACGCGATGCTCGTCAACGTCGTGACCCGCGAGGAGGACGCCTTCGCCGTCCTGCGCCGGCTTGTCACCGACAACCACGAGGAGCGGCGCGGGCAGCTGAGGCTGGCCCGCCGCGCCCTGCGCCTGTCCCGCTCGCTCGTCCGCACGGGCATCGTGACCCGGCTGCCGGAGGTCGACGAGTTCGGCCGCCGGTTCGTGATGACCGTCGACCTGCCCGACAACTTCGCGCTCAACCAGCCGCTGGCGCACTTCGCGCTGGCCGCCTTCGACGTGCTCGACCCGGAGGCGGAGACGTACGCCCTCGACGTGGTGTCGATCGTCGAGTCGGTGCTGGAGGCGCCGCGCCAGATCCTGATGGCGCAGCAGCACGCGGCCCGTGGGGACGCGATCGGGCAGATGAAGGCCGACGGCCTGGAGTACGACGAGCGGATGGCGCTGCTGGAGGAGATCACCTGGCCGCAGCCGCTCCGCGAGCTCCTCGAGGCGCTCTACGAGACCTACCGCCAGACCCACCCGTGGCTCCCCGACGACGCGCTGTCGCCGAAGTCGATCGTGCGCGAGATGTGGGAGCAGGGCATGGGCTTCACCGACTTCGTGGGTCGCTACCAGCTCGCCCGCTCCGAGGGCCTGGTGCTGCGCTACCTGACCGACGCCTACCGGACGCTGCGCAACTTGGTGCCCGACGCCCACCACGCGCCCGAGGTCGAGGACGTCATCGAGTGGCTGGGGGAGACGGTGCGCCAGACCGACTCCTCGCTCCTCGACGAGTGGGAGGCCCTGTCGGACCCGGACCACGCCTCCAGCGCGGTCGCGCACCACGAGCCGCCGCCCCCGCCTCGGCCGCTGTCGCGCCAGGAGCGCCCGTTCCGGGTGATGCTGCGCAACGCGATGTGGGCACGCGTCGACGCCGTGTCGCGCGATGACCTCGACGTGCTCGTACGCCTCGAGCGCGCGGCCGCCGACCGCACCGACCCGCCGCGGCAGGTCGTCATGGGCCGCTCGGTGTGGGACGCGGCGCTGGAGGACTACTACGCCGAGCACGACCGCGTCCTGACCGACGGCGACGCCCGCGGGCCGGACCTGCTGGTCGTGGGGGAGGAGCGGACCGGGGAGCCGGTCGGCGCCGAGGAGGGCACCACGGCCCGCCTGCGCGACGTACGCCAGACGATCCACGACCCCGAGGACCACCACGACTGGGTCATCGAGGCGATGGTGGACTGCGACGCCACCGACAGCGCCGGTGAGCTCGTGCTGGCGACCGTCGCCATGCGGCGGCTCGGGGACAGGTGACCGCCCGGACGGCACGGACGACCGCGTAGAGTCCCGCCGCGGCAGCAGGCCGGGACCCGCCGGAACTCATCTGCGAACTGTCGACGTGTCGACAAAGTCGACGGCGTCCGGCGTGGTCCAATCGAGGTCCAGGCCGATGCACGACAGGTGCCTCATCCGACCCACGAGGAGCAGACATGAGCGGCGCGGGATTCCCCGGTCACGACACGGGCAGCAGTGCCCCGCAGATGCCGCCCCTCGTGCGACCACCGCACCCGCACCAGACCCCCCACCCCCGCCCGACCCCGCGAGACGAGCAGACCGTGACCCAGCCGATCCCCTTCGAGCGTCCGCTCGAGACACGCGCCACGACGACCCTCGAGGCGGAGACGCCCCTCGGTCCGACCGGGCGTCCGATGCCGGTGTTCCCCGAGCCGCGGCCGCTGACCGAGCACGGTGGCGCCCGCGTGATCTCGATGTGCAACCAGAAGGGCGGGGTCGGCAAGACCACCACCACGATCAACCTCGGCGCCTCGCTCGCCGAGCTCGGGCGCAAGGTGCTGCTCGTCGACTTCGACCCCCAGGGCTCGCTGTCGGTGGGGCTCGGCCTGCACCCCCACGAGATGGACCTGACCATCTACAACCTGCTGATGGACCGCGAGACCGTGCTCGACGAGGTGGTGGTCCCGTCCGGCATCGAGGGCATGGACCTGCTGCCCTCCAACATCGACCTGTCGGCCGCCGAGGTGCAGCTGGTCCACGAGGTGGCGCGCGAGCAGACCCTGCAGCGGGTGCTCGCCCCGGCCCTCGAGCACTACGACGTCATCCTCATCGACTGCCAGCCCTCGCTCGGCCTGCTGACCGTCAACGCGCTGACCGCCTCGGACGGCGTCATCGTGCCGCTGGAGTGCGAGTACTTCGCGCTGCGCGGCGTGGCCCTGCTGAAGACGACGATCGACAAGGTGCGCGAGCGGCTCAACCCCAAGCTCGAGATCGAGGGCGTGCTGGGCACGATGTTCGACGGACGCACGCTCCACAGCCGCGAGGTCATGGAGCGCCTCGTGTCGGCGTGGGGTGACAAGGTCTTCCACACCGTCATCCGACGCACCGTGAAGTTCTCCGATGCGACCGTCGCCGGCGAGCCGATCACGGCCTACGCCTCGTCGTCGGCCGGCGCCGACGCCTACCGCCAGCTGGCCAAGGAGGTGCTGACCCGGTGGCCCGCCGAGTGAGCATGCCGGCCGCGGACGACCTGTTCCGGCCGACGTCCGAGACCGCGCCCGCGGACCCCGCTCCCGAGCAGCGCCAGCGCCGCGTCCGGGCCGTGGTCGACGACGCCGAGCCCGCCGGACCCCGCAAGCCCAGCGGCCGCGTGCGGCACGACGAGAAGATGACGGTCTACGTCACCTCCGACGAGCTGCTCGACATCGAGCACGCCCGCCTGACGATGCGCCGCGACCACGGCCTCGCCGTCGATCGTGGCCGCCTCGTCCGGGAGGCGCTGGCAATCGTGCTCGCCGACCTCGAGGCCCAGGGCGCCGACAGCGCGCTGGTGCAGCGGCTGCTCGACGAGTGAGCACCGCCCGCCCCGCTGTCCCGGACCTCACACCCGGCGGCACCATCGAGCCGGGCAGCGAGGCCCCGGCGTTCGCCGTACGCCTGGACAACTTCGAGGGCCCCTTCGACCTGCTGCTCGGACTCATCTCCAAGCACAAGCTCGACATCACCGAGGTCGCGTTGTCGCAGGTCACCGACGAGTTCATCGCCCACGTGAAGAATCTCGGCGGCGCCTGGGACCTCGAGCAGACCACGTCGTTCCTCGTGGTGGCGGCGACCCTGCTCGACCTCAAGGCTGCCCGCCTGCTTCCGCAGGGCGACGTGGAGGACGAGGAGGACCTCGCGCTGCTCGAGGCGCGCGACCTGCTCTTCGCCCGGCTCATGCAGTACCGCGCCTTCAAGCAGGTGGCCTCGGTCCTCGAGGAGCGACTGTCCTCGGAGTCGCGCCGGCACCCGCGGGCGGTGGGGCTCGAGGAGCAGTTCGCGACGCTGCTGCCCGAGGTGCTGATCGGGATCGGGCTCGACGAGTTCGCCCGGCTGGCGGCGAGGGCGATGGAGCCCAAGCCGGTGCTCGAGGTGTCCCTGCAGCACATCCACGCCGCCAAGGTGAGCGTTCGCGAGCAGGGCCAGCTCGTCGTCGACCGGCTGCGCCGCAGCGGCACGATGACCTTCCGGGCGCTGTGCGGTGACTCCCCGGACCGGCTCACCACCGTGGCTCGCTTCCTCTCGCTGCTCGAGCTGTTCCGCGAGGGGGCGGTGTCCTTCGACCAGGTGACCCCGCTCGGCGAGCTCACCGTGCGCTGGACCGGCGCCGAGGACGGCGAGGTCGACATCCACGACGAGTTCGACGGCGCCCCACCGGGCGACGATGATGCACCCATGCCGTCGGCAGCCGCCGACGAGCCCGAGGAGGACCAGTGAGCGAGCAGCCCGACAGCACCCAGCCGGACCCGGGTCCCGTCGAGGACGCCGGGGACGACACGCTGGACGTGGCGGTCGCCGAGCTGCGCCCGGCGCTCGAGGCGATCCTGATGGTCTCCGACGAGCCCCTCGGCACGGTGCGCCTGGCCTCCGTGGTCGGGCACCCGGTCGAGGCGGTCGAGGCCGCCCTCGAGGCGCTGGCGGGGGAGTACGCCGAGCAGGGC
The DNA here is from genome assembly GCF_056401175.1 of Nocardioides sp. P4_G10. Taxonomy (NCBI): domain Bacteria; kingdom Bacillati; phylum Actinomycetota; class Actinomycetes; order Propionibacteriales; family Nocardioidaceae; genus Nocardioides; species Nocardioides sp. P4_G10. Next base: position 25,982 of record NZ_JBFUJV010000024.1, read on the forward strand.
CGCGGGTTCGACCTGCGATCCGTGGCCGGTGGGTGGCGGTTCTACTCGCGTCCGGAGTTCGCGGGCGTCGTCGAGTCGTTCGTGCTCGAGGGCCAGCAGGCGCGGCTCACCCGGGCCGCCCTCGAGACGCTGTCGGTGGTCGCCTACAAGCAGCCGGTGTCGCGTGCGCGGGTGTCGGCGATCCGCGGCGTCAACGTGGATGGTGTCATGCGCACGCTGCTGACCCGCGGGCTGGTCGAGGAGGCCGGCCAGGACGAGCTGAGCGGCGCGAACCTCTACCGGACCACGTCCTACTTCCTCGAGCGCATCGGCGTCACCTCCCTCGACGAGCTGCCCGAGCTCGCGCCCTACCTGCCCGACATGGACGACCTCGAGGACGAGCTGGCCAGCGTCGCCGGGCTCGACGCCGAGCCGGTGCCGGAGCCGGCTGCTGAGCCCGCTCCCGTCGACGTACCGCCCGCTCCCCAGCAGCCGCAGCCGGCTCCGCGCCACGCCTCGCCCCACTCCGGCGACGGCACCGAGCCCGACGGCGGGACCGAGATCTCTTGACCACCCCACGACACCACTCGCTTCGCTCGCGCTTCCGCAGGGACCCCGAATGAGACCGCACGACGCACCCGACAACGACCAGCCCGCCTCGCAGCGCCCCGACACCGACGAGGACGGCCTGATCCGGCTGCAGAAGCTGCTCGCGCAGTCCGGCGTCGCCAGCCGCCGCAAGTGCGAGGAGCTCATGCTCGACGGCCTCGTCGAGGTGGACGGCGAGGTCGTCACCCGGCTCGGCACGAAGGTCGACCCGCGCACCGCCGTCATCCGGGTCGAGGGCAAGCGCCTGCCCCCGATCAGCGACAAGGTCTACCTGGTGCTCCACAAGCCGCGCGGCGTCGTCTCGACGATGTCGGACCCCGAGGGCCGGCGCACCCTGGGCGACCTGGTCGCCGAGCGGCCCGAGCGGCTCTTCCACGTCGGCCGGCTCGACACCGACACCGAGGGCCTGATCATCCTCACCAACGACGGCGACTTCGCGCAGCACCTCGCCCACCCCTCGCACGAGGTCGACAAGACCTACGTCGCCGAGGTCGACGGCGAGGTCCACGTCCGGACGATCCGCGAGCTGCTCGCCGGCGTGACGCTAGAGGACGGCCCGGTCACGGTCTCCCAGGCCCGGGTGCTCGGCGGTGACCCGCGGCGCGAGGGCAGCAACCGGTCGATCGTCGAGCTCACCATCCACGAGGGACGCAACCGCATCGTGCGGCGCCTGCTCGCCCAGGTCGGCCACCCGGTGCGCCGGCTCACCCGCACGCAGATCGGGCCGGTCACCCTCGCCCGCCTGCGGTCGGGGGAGATGCGCGAGCTCACCGTGGCCGAGCTGGGCGAGCTGATGGACAGCGCGCAGCTCTGACTCCGGACGCGGCTAGGCTCGTCGCGTGGCAGTGAGAGCAGTGCGTGGGGCGACCCAGCTCGAGGAGGACACCCGCGAGCACATGCTGGACCGGGTCGCCGAGCTGGTGACGGACGTGATGGAGGCCAACGACCTCGAGGTCGACGACTTCATCTCGATCATCTTCACCGCGACCAGCGACCTGACCAGCGAGTTCCCGGCCTATGCCGCACGGCAGCTCGGCTTCTCCGACGTCCCGCTGGTCTGCGCCCGCGAGCTGGAGATCGCCGGCTCGATGCCGCGGGTGGTCCGGCTGATGGCGCACGTCGAGACCGACCTCCCGCGCTCGGAGATCACCCACGCCTACCTCCACGGCGCGGCCAACCTGCGCCGCGACCTCGCCCGGACCACCAGCCATGACTGACGACGACCTGCCGGCCCTGACCGGGCCGGTGGAGGTCGTCGGTGCTGGCCTGATCGGCACGTCGATCGCCCTGGTGTGCAGCCGGCTCGGCATCGAGGTCGTGCTGCGCGACACCTCCGGGGAGAACCTGCGCACCGCCCACGGCCTCGGGGCGGGACGCGTGGCGACGCCGGACGACCGACCTCAGCTGGTCGTGGTGGCCGTGCCGCCCGCCTCGGTCGGCGACGCCATCGTCGACGCACTGAGCCGCACCGATGCCGTCGTCACCGACGTCGGCAGCGTCAAGGCCGCCCCCTTCGAGGAGGTGGCCGGCCGGGTCGGAGCGGACGACCTCGCCCGCTACGTCGGCTCGCACCCGATGGCCGGGAGCGAGCGCTCCGGCCCCCTCGCCGCGAGCGCGGCCCTCTTCGACGGACGGCCCTGGGCCGTCACGCCGCACCGCTACGCACGCCCCGACGCCGTACGCCTCGTCGAGGCACTGGTGCTCGAGTGCGGGGCCGCGCCGCTGGTGATGGAACCGGGGGAGCACGACCGGGCCGTCGCCCGCATCTCCCACCTGCCGCACCTCGCCGCCGTGCTCGTCGCCGGACGCCTGGCAGCGGCCCCGGCCGAGCACCTCGCCCTCTCGGGCCAGGGCGTCCGCGACGTCACGCGCGTCGCGGCGAGCGACCCGGAGCTGTGGCAGCAGATCCTGGAGGCCAACTCCGAGGCCGTGCTCGACCTCCTCGCCGAGGTCCGCGCGGACCTCGACGCCCTCATGACGGCCGTCGCCTCCGACGGGTCCCCGGACCTCGTCGAGATCCTCACCCGCGGCAACGCGGGGACGGCCGCGATCCCCGGCAAGCACGGCGGCCCGGCGCGACCGACCCGCTCGGTCTTCGTCGCGGTGCCCGACCACCCGGGCGAGCTGGCCCGTCTCTTCGGCGACGCTGGCGAGATCGGCATCAACATCGAGGACGTCCACATCGACCACGACCCGGGGCGCCCCGTCGGCCTCACCGAGCTCGTCGTCGAGCGCGGCAGCGCCGAGCAGCTGCTGGCCGCTCTCGAATCCCGCGGGTGGACGACCCACCGGTAACCTTCTCGCCCGTGAGCACCGTCGACAGCACCGCACAGACCGGGTCCCTCGTCATCGCCGTCGACGGCACGTCCGGCTCGGGGAAGTCGAGCACCTCGCGCGGCGTGGCCGACCGGCTGGGCCTGCGCTACCTCGACACCGGTGCGATGTTCCGCGCCATGACGTGGTGGCTGCTGCGCGAGGGCATCGACGTACGCGACACGGCGGCGGTCGCGGCCGCCGCGGGGCGTCCCACCATCGAGTCCGGCACCGACCCGCTGGGCCCGACCATCACCGTCGACGGCACCGACGTCTCCGTCGAGATCCGCGCCGACGAGGTCAACGCCGCGGTCAGCCCGGTCAGCGCCGTGCCGGAGGTACGCGCCCGCCTGCTCGACCTGCAGCGCGAGGCCATCGGTGGGGGCGGCATCGTCGTCGAGGGCCGCGACATCGGGTCCGTCGTGTGGCCGCAGGCCGAGGTCAAGGTCTACCTCAGCGCCGACCCCGACGCCCGCGCCCAGCGTCGTACGGCCGAGCAGGGTGGCACGGACGTCGCCAGCACGCAGCAGTCCCTCCTCGAGCGCGACCGCATCGACTCCGGGCGGGCCACCGCGCCGCTGACCATGGCCGAGGGTGCGGTCCACGTCGACAGCACGCACCTGACGCTCGCCGAGGTGATCGACCGGATCGTCGCGCTGGCGGAGGCACGACGAGCGTGAACCGGGCGGACCTGCCTGCCAGCGCCGACGAGCACCCCGCCACCCGGCTGCTGAACCTGCTGCGTCCACCCGCCGCGCGGCTGGTCCGCACCCGGTGGCCCGTCGTCGTGCACCACGCCGACCGTGTGCCGGAGGCGGGCGGCGTGATCCTCGCGAGCAACCACATCGGGATCATCGACGGGCCGCTCCTCGCGGTCTTCTCGCCCCGGCCCGTCCACGCGCTGACCAAGCAGGAGATGTTCGAGGGGCGACTCGGACGCTTCCTGCGGGCCTCCGGCCAGATCCCGCTCGACCGGTTCCACGCCGACCCGGGCGCGATCCGTTCGTGCCTGCGCGTCGTCCGCGACGGGGGAGTGGCGGGCATCTTCCCCGAGGGCACCCGCGGCGACGGCGAGCTGCACCGCTTCCACCACGGTGCCGCCTACCTCGCCCTCGTCACCGGCGCCCCGGTCGTACCGGTCACGATGCTCGGCACCCGTCCGCCCGGCGGCGGCGGCAACGCCCTCCCGGCGCGCGGCGACACCGTCGACCTGGTGTTCGGGCAGCCGTGGCGGACGACACAGCAGCCCTGGCCACGCACCCGGGAACACGTGGCGGCCACGTCGGTGTTGCTCCGGGAGCACCTGCTGTCCGAGCTGGCCACGGCGCTCGGCGACACGCGCCGATCCTTGCCCGGGCCGCTTCCTGCGGGACAATCCGAGGACGACCCCGACACCGGGCTCGTCGAGCCATCCAGAGAGCTGTGATCACCCATGACTGAGTACGACGCCGGCGTCGACGCCGCGTCCACCGACGAGCCGACCGGACCCACCCCGGTCCTGGCCGTGGTCGGGCGACCCAACGTGGGCAAGTCCACCCTCGTCAACCGGATCATCGGGCGCCGCGAGGCCGTCGTCGAGGACCGCCCCGGCGTGACCCGGGACCGCGTGTCCTACGACGCCAACTGGGCCGGCCGCGCCTTCACCGTGGTCGACACCGGTGGCTGGGACCCTGACGCCCGCGGCATGGCCGAGCGCATCCGCGCCCAGGCCGAGGTGGCCGTCTCGCTGGCCGACGCCGTGCTGTTCGTCGTGGATGCGACCGTCGGGATCACCGACTCCGACGAGGCCGTCGTACGCATCCTGCGTAAGTCGGGCAAGCCCGTCGTCCTGGCCGCCAACAAGGTCGACGACCAGCGCACCGAGGCCGAGGCCTACGGCCTCTGGAACCTCGGCCTGGGCGAGCCGTTCGCCGTGTCCGCGCTGCACGGCCGTGGGTCCGGCGACATGCTCGACGCGATCCTCGCGGCGCTCCCGGAGACGCCCAAGGAGTCCTTCGAGGAGGTCGGCGGCCCGCGCCGCATCGCGATCGTCGGCAAGCCCAACGTCGGCAAGTCGTCCCTGCTCAACATGCTGGCCAAGGAGGACCGGGTCGTCGTCGACAACGTCGCCGGCACCACGGTCGACCCGGTCGACGAGCTGATCCAGCTCGGTGACCGCACCTGGCGCTTCATCGACACCGCCGGCATCCGCAAGCGCGTCAACCAGGCGTCCGGCCACGAGTACTACGCCTCGCTGCGCACCACGACCGCGATCGACCGCGCCGAGGTGGCGGTGCTCGTGCTCGACGCCAGCGAGACCGTCTCCGAGCAGGACATGCGGATCATCCAGACGATCCGCGACGCCGGCCGCGCGATGGTCATCGCCTTCAACAAGTGGGACCTCGTCGACGAGGAGCGCCGCTACTACCTCGAGCGCGAGATCGAGCGCGACCTCGTCCAGCTGAAGTGGGCGCCGCGGATCAACTTCACCGCCCGCACCGGCTGGCACGTCGACCGCCTCGTCCCGGCCATCGACAAGGCGCTCGAGGGCTGGGAGACCCGCATCGGCACCGGTGCCCTCAACACGTTCCTCGGTCGCCTGGTCGCCGAGCACCCGCACCCCGTGCGCAGCGGCAAGCAGGCCAAGATCCTGTTCGCGACCCAGCCGTCGGTGGCCCCGCCCACGTTCGTGCTCTTCACCAGCGGCAAGCTCGACGCCTCCTACGAGCGCTTCATCGAGCGTCGGCTCCGCGAGGAGTTCGGCTTCGTCGGCACGCCGATCGTCATCGAGCAGAAGCCACGGGAGAAGCGCAAGCGCTGACCCGCGGGTCAGGTCACGGGTCGAGGCCCTGGGCCTGCAGCCAGTCCATCGGGTCGACGGGGCTGCCGGCGGCCGGGCGCACCTCGAGGTGGAGGTGCGGACCGGTGGAGTTGCCGGTGGAGCCCACGCTGCCGATGACGTCCGTGATGCCGACCTGCTGGCCGGCGACGACGGTCGTGTCGGTCTGGTGGCAGTACCAGATCTCGGTGCCGTCGGGGAGCGTGAGGATCGTGCGCAGCCCGTAGGGACCGGCGTACGCGACCTCGGTGACCATGCCGTCGGCGACCGCGACCAGCGGCTCGCCGGCGTACGCGCTGAAGTCCTGTCCGCCGTGCTCGGCCTCCCACAGCGGGCCGGTCAGCCCGAAGCCGGCCGAGAGGTCGTACGACGCCAGCGGCAGCACGGCGCGCACCGCGTCCGGGTCGCCGTCGTAGCCGTAGCGGGCCAGCACGGCGCGGTATCCGATGAGCGCTCGGTCGCGGGCGTCGGCTGCCTGGTTGAGGGTCGCCAGGCTCTGCTCGCGCTCGGCGAGCTGCTCCGCGAGGGCGGCGGCCTGCGCGACGGCCTCGGCCGCACCGCTGTCCTCACGCACGACCGCCTCGGGTGCGGCCTGCGCTGCGGGCGCGACGAGGCCCGTCCCGACGATCGCCGCGAGGGCGGCGACCACCAGGCCGAGGCGTGGCACAGCTGGCATCAGGGAACCCCCACAGGTCGACGGTCCATCGTGGGACGGCGCGGGTCGGCACTCACGGGGTTCGGCGACAAATGGCCCACTCGGACTACGTCCGTCTCCACCCGGCGAACCGTTGCGAGGACGGGGGAGCGGCGAGGACGGCGGGTCGATTCCGTGACCGCGGAGGCCCTGCGGTAGTCTTCCCATCGCTCCGCAGGCCTCGTGCCAGGAGCACTCGGGCTGTGGCGCAGCTTGGTAGCGCACTTGACTGGGGGTCAAGGGGTCGCAGGTTCAAATCCTGTCAGCCCGACCGAGAAATGGCCCCTGACCTGCGGAAACGCAGGTCAGGGGCTCGTTTCGTTTCGAGTCAGATCGGCTTGTGGCACGTTTATGGACCAAAAACCCTCGCGTTGCGCCTCGCTGGCTGGGATGTCGGGTCGACGGCTAAGTCACTTCAGTGGTCGTGCTGCGTGGAGGAGGCCCGAAGAGTCAGCCGTCCGACGCGATCGTCCTGGGGGCGCCGGCGAACGTCTGAAGGACGTGCGTCACGTCAGGGGTGGTTCGGTCCTTCTCGATGTAGAACTCCTTGGTGATCGCGTCCGAGGAGTGGCCGAGAAGGCGGGCGGCAGTGTCCGAGTCGACCAGGCGGTCGATCAATGTCGCGACTGTCTTGCGGAAGGTGTGTGGGGTCACCCAGTCGAACCCGGTGTCTGCGCGGATTGCGCGCCACCGCCGCTCGATGTTGCCGACCTGGTGCCAGGTGCCGTTCCGGGTCGCGAAGACCGCGTGGTGGTGGTTCGACGGTTGGGCGATGCGCCGGCGCATCAGTACGTCGACAGCGAACGGCGGCAACGCGATGGTGCGCTTGGACGAGTCGGACTTCGGCTTGGGTTTGCGGTAGGTGCCCTTCCCGGTCTCGGTCTTGATGGTCCCGCTGATTGACACTGTCGGCGGGGCGGCACTGAGGTCGATGTCTGTCCATCGGAGCGCGAGCACTTCGCCGATACGGCAGCCCGTCGCGAGCAGCAGGTCGACGATGTCGGGGATGTCCTGGGTGGGTTTGGGGCCAGGACGCTTCTTGGTCATCCAGGCGTCCACCGCCGAGCGGAGGGCGTTGAGGTCCTCCACCGACAGCGCTTGGACGTCCTTCTTGTCAGCTCGGAGCCGCGACGTGGAGGCGACCGGGTTGGTGAGGACCGCACCGTCGATGACAGCGGCGTCGAACATCATCTTGAGGACCGTCTTCGTCTTTTTGCGGCGGCTGTGCGAGTCCTGCGATCTAATCAGTCGTTCCAGCCGTCCAGCTGAGGCCTCGCGCAATCGGATGCTGCCGATAGCGGGGTTGATGACGTTCGCGATGATGCGTTGGTACTCGTTCGCCGTGCTTGGTTCGGAGCGTTGCTCGGCGCGATACAGCGACAGCCAGACCTCGGCCACCTGGCTGATCCGCATGTCCGGATCGAGGAGGTCGCCGGCGGGCGCGCTTCGGTCGGCGATCTTGGCCTTGAGCTCTCGTGTGGCCGCGGCGGCGCTGCGGCCGGTGGCCTTGACTTGGCGGCTGACGCCGTCGAGGTCGCGGAACCGCGTGCGCGCACGGTAGATGCCAGGGCGGACCTCTTCGGTGGTGATGCTCCCGAACGTTCCCAGGGGCAGCGTGGGCCGGGCCATCGGAGTTCCTTGCTGTTGAGAGTCAGCGACGCCGTGGAGCTGACCGTCGTGACAGGGAATCTAACGCGCGTGACGCGGCCGGGAAGCCGCGCTCAGCGTCGCGAACGACGTCCGCTGCAGGCTCGAGGTCGAGCGCCTCGGCGTGGGCCTCGATCCACGCATCGAGATCCGAACGGCGGTATCGGAGCGCACCGCCCGCTTTCACGGCGCGCGGTCCGAATCCCGGGCGTCGCGTACGCCAGGTGTAGAGCGTCGACTTCGCGATTCCGATGTAGGCAGCCGCTTGACCGATGTTCATCATGGCCGGGATGAGTGCGGGCCAGCGGTCTCGTGTCGGAAGTGGCTCGAGAGGAGGTGCGGTGGCTTGTTTGCCTGTGTCCACGCCTGTGTCCGCAGGCGTCCGTGCGCGTTCTGGCGCAACCAGAGTTCGGTTGCCACCGACGTTGATGACCTCTCTCGCCGTCTCCATCTCTCGTCTCCTCCGACCTGCTGTGGTGGGTCTCGTTGGCCGCGACCCACTTGGTGTCTGACGGTCACCTAAGTGGTCCCACGGGGGCCGAGCGATCAACGCCGCCCTCGGGCCTTCTGCACGCCGTCCCGTGATCCATCGAAGATGCCGGAGTGACGAGGCCAGCATGCCCCGCTCGGTTCGCGGCCGGGGGACGCAACGGGCGAAGGTCCCCGCAATTGGCGTGAGCGACCCCGGCGGCGGCTGCCGCGGTGGATGCCGCGGACGCGGTTGCGGTACTTGCCGAACGCAGCGCGTCGCGTACGGGCTGCGGCACCGGGACGGCGCGCCGGGCGAGAATATCGGCGGGTGAGACCCAGACGACGTCGCTCTCAGCCGGCGGCGTGGCCAGGCCGGCCTCGACGACGTTGTGCGCCCGGCGGGACAGGACTTGGGCTGGCCCCATGAGGTCGGGTGTGTCGGCCTTCTCGGCGACGACGTGCGCTAGTTCGGGGCCTGCCTCGATCGCGCGCAAGGTCGCCCCGGTGGCCTGTGGAAGTCCTAGCCGCGCAGCTATGACCTCGGTCGTCGCGAGGGTGGTGGTGTCGTGGGTGATCTGGCGGTAGGCGGCGCGGACTTCAGCGGTCGCGCGCACCAGGGACTCCTCGAGGCGGGCGCCCGGCGGTGCCAGGTCGCCCCAGCGGCTGGCAAGGTCGTTCCATGCGCGGCCGGCTTCGGCTATCGCGGGGACCAGTCGGTCCGACGGATCGAGGACGCCTGCGGTCGTGGCCGCGTCGACGAGCACCATGCTGGCGCCGGCGATGAGCCCTTGAGTGCGGGTGATGAGGAGGACGTCGGACGGTGCGGGATCGCGAGCCAGGGCGCGGTGGCATTGGATGTCCCAGGCGGCCAGGGCGCGGGCCAGTCGGCCAGGATCGTCGCCGGGCGGGATCGCCTCGCCGGTGAGCGCTTGGAGCCGGCCAGTCAGGTAGCTGCGGGCGGTGTTTTCGCTAGCGGACATCCGGTCAATCCACGCCCCCATGGGTGCGACGGCGTAGGGGGAGTGGTGCATGGCGAGCTGAAGCGGGCGGCCGGCGTCGCGGGCGTCGTTGACGCGGTCGCGTCCGTGTTCGTGCAGGGCGACGGTGACGGCGTGGGCGGCGAGATGGAGGCCGTGCACGATCCTGGTCCGGGCAGCTTCGAGGTCGCGATGGGCCTCGCTGTGAGCGTGCGGGAGCTCGGCCCCGTAGCGGCGCACCAGAGTCGCTGCAGTCGCGAGGTTATGGGTCATCTGGTTGATGCGGGGGTCGGTCGGGCCTTGGCCCGGCCAGGCCTTCCGGCCGGAGAGGCTGGCCTCGACGGTTGCGGCCTGGGCGGAGAGGCGGGTGATGACGTGATCGGGCTCGTCGACGGCCGGTCGACCCACGGGTAGCGAGGCCCACAGGTCGGCGGCCGCCGCGACCATCGTCGGCCAGCTTCGTAGCAGCGTGCCGGCGTCATCGCCGCTGACGTCCATCAGCAGCTGGCGGGCCTTGCTGTCGACGTCGAAGAGCATCTCGCCGACGCTGCGCAGGTCGCGCGTGGTCATCGCAACCTGGTCCATGCCGAAGAGCTCCTCGTCGAAGTCGGCATACGTCAGACGCGGGTCAGTAGCCATTTCGGCGGGCTTCCCGGATGAGGTCACACAGATCGAGGACCAGTTGCGAGCCGTGGACTGGTTCCGGCTGGTCCAGCGCTAGCGGGCGGGTCAGCTCTTCGGCTTCGGTGAGCAGCTGTAGCGGCGTGCGGTTATCGAGGTCGGCGAGCGGCTCGATGTCCTTAGACAACTTGTAGTCGTTCGGCAGCAGGGCGCTGGCTTGGGAGTGCGCGAGGTAGACACCCAGACCGAGGTCGTGAAGCGGGGAGTCGGTGGCCGCTTCGTCTGCGTCGTTCCACACCTGCGTTGCGGCTTGGTGAAGCAGCTGGGTAATCCAGCCGAGGCGGTCCCAGGCGACGTCAGCGGTGAGGGGGTCCACGGGGGCTCCTTTCGGTTCGCGGCCTTGGCCCATGAATCCACGTCCTGGCCGCGGCGCGATGCGCCGACGGCGGGCTGTGGATAACTTCCGGCGCTGTCGGCACCTGCGCACAAACTGGTCTCGTTCGCCTATGTCGGTCGGCGGTCGCCTGACGATCACTGCGAGCACGTGGCGAGACCCGCACTAGTTCTGAGAGGTGGTTCCGGATGGGGTTCGCGATGATCGTGCTGAGAGTGGTGACGTTGGGGCCGGCGCTCCTGACGAGCTTGGTCCTCACCGTGGTCGTGTGCGCGCTGCTCCCGCCGACGCTGGGACTGGTGATGTTCCTGGCCGCGGGCGGCCTGCTGGTCGCGCTGGCGCTGGGGCACCTGCAGGTGCTGGCGATCGCGGCGTTCACTGGGGCGCGGCTGGCGACGGAGGCGGAATTGCATCTGATGGCTCCGGCGCTGAAGGAGCTGGGCGGCCGCGGCGTCAAGGTCGATGCGCTGTTCGTGCGCCGGGTGGACCGATCGAGCACCCCGGTCGCGGTGGCGATCGGCCCTCACTCCGTAGCGGTCAGCCGTGGTCTGGTCGCGGCCACGCACCGCCGCGACGTGACCGGCGCGGAGGCGGCCGCCACGTTGGCTCATGCTGTCGGAAGGCACCGGGCACTTCGGCCCCGGCTGGAGCTGGCCATGCTTGGGGCAACGACGCCGTGGCGGTTGGTCGTGGGGGTGCTCTGCGGGGTGGGCCGGGCCTTCGACTGGCTGCCCTTCATACGGTTGGCCTGGACGCTTCGGGGCGTCGTGGGGGTCATCTGCGTGGTGCAGTCGGTCGCCGAGGGTCGCGGTGCGCCCGGTGGGCTCGGGGGCGTGGTGATCGCGTTGACCTACCTGATGCCCGCCGCTGGTCGACGGATCGAGTACCTCATCGAGGCCGAGGCCGACCGGTTCGTGCTCGACCTCGGCCTCGGCACCGTGCTAGCAGGCCTGCTGCGGCGCAACGGGCAACCGATGACGCTCGAGCGGACGCAGCGCTTGGAGGCGGCCCCGCCGCCGTTGCCGCGGCTGCGCCTAGTGCACGGCTGAGGCTGTTCTCCCGCGCCGGTCCGTCGCGGCGAAGGGTGTGGGCTGGGCTACTCCTCGTCCCGGAAGCCGGACGTGGACAGGTGCACGCATCCACGGCCATCGCCTTCGTGCGGCTGGTGATTCATGCAGGGCAGCGAACCCAAGGTGTGGCAGCACTCGACCCAACGCACCGTCGATGTGCAGCTCGTCGGCGCGAGGGCGGCAGTCATCGCAGCCTCCTGCCGGCGGCGGGCGGCGTCGCCGAGCTGGGGCAGCTGTAGGCGTCGGCGTCGGTCTGAGCGTGCTGGCGGACGGACCACTGACCTTGCGCGATCGTGCGGTCGGGGAGGCCGCCGCCTGTCGCGCTGGCTCCGAGTCGACGACGGGCGGCCTCGTCTGGGCTCTCGACCACTGGAGCGATCTCGTGGATGCCGTGACCAAGTGGATCGACGTCCGGTTGAGTCGTGTCTCTGAGGCATTCGGCTAGGTCCTCGACGGGGGTCTCCAAGACCCGTTCGAGGATGTCGGCGAGGCCGTCTGGGGAGCCGTCACACCCGGCCACGAGGGCCTCGGCCAAGCGTTCGAGGGCGGCATCGCCGCGCTCGGTGAAGGTGACGATGCCGAAGACGCGGTTCTCAGTAGGGGAAGCGTTCATGGTCCACCTCGCTTTCTGGTCACCTAGGTGCGTAGAAGCTGGGTAAGCGATCAGCCGGGACGCGGCGCCAGGAACTCCGGCGCCCCCACCGCGTGAGACACACGGCAGGTGTGTTGCTCGCTGCGGCTGCCGGCGGGGCAGCCGTCGACGACGCCGAAGCTTGAGTGCATCTCCCTTCCCAGGTCGTCGCGGGGAGAGTTCCCCGTCCCGAGAGGCGTCCTCGATGGAGAAGCCGGACGGGAGTCGCGGTCCTAGAGAGTCCTTCGAGGGCGGCCCAGAGTGACCGATTCTGCAGATGACTCATCACCGCGCAAGGGCGCAACTACATCGCCGGCGCACCCAGAGGGCTCTAGCCCGAGTCAGTTCGTAGGCACGGGCAGCATGACGGTTATCCACAGGCAAAAATAGTTCCGTCGACCCCGACGATTCTGTGGTCCCATGGACTTCGGAGCAATCGGAGGCGTTGCCGCTTTGGTCCCACCGGGGGGATCGACCCGCACGACTCTCCGGTCAGGACTGGGCAATGGCATCTCGGAGTCGGCCGCATAAGGCCCACGAGACATTCGATAAACGCGCACTTGTGCTCAAGTGTCGAATTCGGCGAGCGTTGATCGCCCGGGCCCTGTCCTGACACGTAGGTGACCAAGACGGGGAAGGACTCGGGATCCATGTCGCAGAACACCGCTCAAGGCCTGTCGGTCGGGGCAAGGCCCGACAGCCCTCCCATGCCCCATCTCAACAACAGTCCGCGACCACGACCCAAGCGGCGCCGCAGGCCATGGCTGTTCGCACTCTGCGCGGCCCTGGTCGCCGCGGGAGCGCTCGGTAGCGCCTTCGCGTTCACCTCGGTCACAGACACCCAAGCGGTCCTCGTCGTCAGCCGCGACATCAACCGGGGGGAAACCATCGAGGCCGGTGACCTCTCGGTTGTGCGGATAGGCGTCGACCCGACCCTGAACCCGGTCCCCGGCAGCCAGATGGCGAAGCTCGAAGGCAGCCGCGCCGCCGCCGACCTGTGGGCCGGCACCCTGCTGACCGAGGCTGCGGTCACCGACCAGTTGGTGCCGGGGCAAGGGGAGTCGCTCGTGGGCATCAGCCTCACCCCCGCTCAGATGCCGTCCGAGCCGCTCCGCGCCGGCGACACCGTTCGGATCGTCACCACCCCCGGCGACCAGGGCGAGGTCACCAACGAGGACCCGGTGACGGTGGAAGCGGTCGTGGTTGGGGTGAGCCTCGTGCCGGAGACCGGCGAGACGGTCGTCGACGTCTCGGTCCCCGAAGGCGACGCCGCCGATCTGGCAGCCCGGGCTGCGACCAGGCGGGTCGCGCTGGTCCTGGACGCTCGGGAGCGCTGAGCGATGGCGCTGATCGTCCTTGCATCCGCCAGCGGTGCACCCGGCGTCTCCACTACTGCGTTGGGGCTCACCCTCAACTGGCACCGTTCCGTGCTCCTGGTCGACGCCGACCCGACCGGTTCCTCCGCGGTCTTCGCCGGCTACTTCCAGGGAAGCCAGGAACCCCCCGGCGGGCTGATCAACCTCGCCATCGCGCTGCGCGAGGGGACACTGGCCGCCGTCCTTCCTCGCGAGACACTGCTGCTGGACCCCGAGGCCCCGGCCGAGCGCGCGCCCTGTTTCCTGCCCGGCATCCGCTCTCACGAGCAGGCCCCCAGCCTGCTGCCGCTGTGGGAGCCGCTGGCCGACCAACTGCGCGCGCTGGACCGCAACGGCCAAGACGTCATCGTCGACGCCGGTCGGCTCGGCCTCGCGGGCTGGCCGCAACCCCTCATCGCGTCCTCCGACCTGACCCTGCTCGTCACCCGCAGCTCACTGCCCGCGCTGGCCGGTGCACGCTCGTGGGCCAAGTCGCTGCGCGAGCAGTTCGCCGCCGTCGGTGGCCTCTCTCGACTCGGCCTCCTCCTCGTCGACGAGGACCGCCGCTGGCCGGCAATGCCGACCGGCGTCCCGCGAGTGCGTCCCTACACGCCGCGCCACATCGCCAAGGCGCTCCAGATCTCCGTCACAGCATCGGTGGACTGGGATCCCGGACCCGCGGAGGTCTACTCGCACGGCACCCGCAAACCCCGCAAGTTCGAGTCCTGCGACCTGGTGCGCAGCTACCGCACCGGAGCCTCGCTGATCCACTCCGTCCTCAGCTCCAACCAGGCCGCCCTCGCCCACCCGACCCCCGTCACCAGCGGAGGCCGCGCATGAGCGCCAACCGCGGTGAGCCCGGAGCCCAGGACCGCGAGCCGTTCCGCGCCGACGAATGGCTCACGGCGCGACGCGCCGACCAGCCCGGTGCTCGTGGCGCGAGCTCCCCGTTTGCCCGCGCGCGTGGCATCGACGGCAGCCAGCCGCGCACGCAGACACCGCCGCCGGTACCGACCAGCGAGGACCACGACCCGACATCGCTCCCGCTCTTCGCCGGCGCCTGGACCAGCGACGATCAGCTGCCGGGCCGCACCCGCTCGGACTTCACCCTGCGCCCGCTCGTCGCCAGCGCCGACGACCAGCCTCACGCGATCGCCCCTACCAACGACGCCGACGGCGCCGGCGTGGCAGAGGTCGAGCTCGACTGGGAGCTCATCGCCCAGTATCGAGCCGAGATCTCCTCCCGGCTGACCGCGCGGCTGGACAAGGAAGGCGGCCGGGTCACCGAGGACGACCGCGAGCAGATGGGCCTCGACGTCATCGAGGAGTTCATCAAGTCCGAGGCCGAGACCCTCGTCTCAACCGGCCGCCTGCCGTGGAGCCGCCAGCAGGAGGCCGCGCTCAAGGGAGCGCTCAAGGCAGCACTGTTCGGTCTGGGCAGGCTGCAGCCGCTGGTGGAGCGCGAGGACGTGGAGAACATCGTCGTCATCGCCCGCGGCTCCGAGTGCGCCGTATGGCTGGAGCTCGTCGACGGCACGTTGGTCGAAGCCGCCCCGATCGCCGACTCCGAGGACGAGCTGCGCGAGTTCCTCGCCGACCTCGGTTCTCGGCAGAACCGACCCTTCACCGAAGCGCGTCCACACCTGGACCTGCGCCTGCCCGGCGGCGCCCGGCTTGCGGCCGGATCTTGGGTAATGGCCTACACCTCGGTGGTGATCCGGCGACACGGGATGCGCGAGGTGTCGATGGACGAGATGGTCTACGACCGCGAGGCGTGCGGCGCGGTCGTGGCCGACTTCCTCGCCGCCTGCGTGCGGGCCGGCAAGAGCATCGTCGTCTCAGGCGTCCAAGGATCGGGCAAGACCACGTGGGTCCGCGCCCTGTGCTCGTGCATCCCGCCCTGGGAGATGATCGGCACCTTCGAGACCGAGTTCGAGCTGCACCTACATGAGCTCGTCGACCGGCACAAGATCGTCCACGCCTGGGAGCACCGGCCGGGATCCGGCGAGGTCGGCATCGACGGCCGCCAGGCTGGTGAGTTCAGCCTCGAGGAGGCGATCCACCACTCCTTCCGATTCAACCTCGCTCGCCAGATCGTCGGCGAGGTCCGCGGCCCAGAGGTCTGGAACATGCTCAAGGCCATGGAGTCCGGCCCGGGCTCGATCAGCACCACCCACGCCCGCAGCGCCGAGCACACCATCGAGAAGCTCGTCTCCTGCGCCATGGAGAAGGGCCCGCAGGTCACTCGCGAGCTCGCGATCAGCAAGCTCGCCGCCGCCATCGACATCGTGATGTACCTACGCTCCGACGTCGTCCCGGGCCCGGGCGACGGAACCTTCCGCAAGCAGCGCTGGGTCGAGGAGATCCTGGTCGTCCAGCCGAGCATCGACGCGGCGCGGGGGTACGCGACCACCCCGATCTTCGCCCCGGACCAGCGCGGCCCGGCCGTCGCTACCGGGAAGCTCGACAACTTCCTCGCCCAAGAGCTCGCCCGCCACGGGTTCGACCTCGAGTCGTACAAGGCCGAGTCTGCCGTGCACGAGGGGGCAAACCGTGGGGTGGCGATCACATGACCGCCCTCCTGCCGGCCGTGTTCGGCGCGCTCATCGTCATCGGCCTGATCGGCATGGCGTACGCGCTCATCGCGGCACCCCCGAAGCCCCCGCGGCCCGTCCGGACCCTCACGCCGGTCGGCCGGGCGGGTCGCTGGTTCACCCGACTCGACGCGCGCACCCGGATGCTGCTCATCGGCGGCACTGTCGCCGGTCTCCTGGTCGCGCTGCTCACCGGATGGGTGATTGCGATCGTGCTCCTCCCCGCTGCGACCGTCGGCGTCCCGCTGCTGCTCACGCCCCCACCGGCGGCTGCGAGCGTCGAGAAGCTCGAGGCGCTGGAGGAGTGGACCCGGTCGCTGTCCGGCAAGCTGACGGCCGGGCAGTCGCTGCGCTCCGCTCTCATCAAGTCGCTGCAATCGGTGCCAGCGCCCATCGAGCGCGAGGTTGGCCTAATGGTCTCCCGGCTCTGGAACAACACCGCGACCACCGAAGACGTCCTGCGCGCCTTCGCCGAGGACCTCAACGACTCCACGGGCGACGTGGTGGCCAGCCAGCTCATCCTCGCCGCCAGCGGTCGTGGCCAGGCGGGGTTAGCCAAGGCTCTGGGCGCCCTGGCCGAGACGGTCGCCGCCGACGTGCGGGCCCGGCGCCAGATCGCCGCCGACCAAGCCAAGCCGCGCACCACCGCCCGCACGGTCACCGTGATCACCCTCGGCGTCCTGGGCATGCTCGCCCTCACCGGCGACTACATCGAGCCCTACGGCAGCCCACTCGGCCAGGTCATCCTCGCCGTCCTGCTGACCGCCTACGTGGCCACGCTTCTGTGGATGCGCCGAATGGCAGTCGCCAAACCGCTCCCGCGCTTCCTCGACCTCCCAGCCCGCAACGCGCATCGAGCGGCGCGCCGAGCGGCGCAAGAGGAGAAGGAAGGAGCGCTCGCATGACCGGCCTCCAGGTCGCGCTCGCTAGCGGGACCCTCTTCGGGCTCGCCGTTGCCCTGCTCGTGTGGCGCCTGGCTCCGTCCGACCCCGACCTCACCGACGCCCTGAACCGGCTCTCGGCGGACCACGTCGTACCCAGCCGCAGCGCCGCGCTCGACGTCGAGGGCAGCACAGAAGCCCAATCGCTGGTCGACCGGATCGGCGCGTGGGCAATCAAGAACCTGCCCGGGGGAGCGTGGGCACACACGCCCCGCAAGGATCTGGCCATCCTGCAGATCAGCGAGACCGGGTTCTACGGCGAGAAGGTCGTCTGGGCGCTGCTGGGCTTGGCCATGCCGCCGGTGTTCGCGGCGTTCTTCGGGCTGATCGGGCTCTCGCTCCCGTTTGCAATCCCCGTCCTCGGGTCGCTCGGGCTCGCCGCATTGTTCTGGTTCATGCCCAACTACAACGCCTCCGACGACGCCAAGAAGGCGCGCATCGAGTTCAACCGGGCCCTGGGTGCCTACATTGACATGGTCGCCACCGGAGTCCGCGACGGCTCCAGCGGCCAGCAAGCGCTGCGTGCTGCGGCCGAGGTCGGCGACACCTGGGTGTTCAAGCGGATCGAGAGCGAGCTGCGCCGCGCCCGCTACATGACCCGCGCCCCCTGGGACGCGCTGCGCGGGCTCGCCGATGACCTCGGCGTCCCCGAGCTCGACGACCTCGCCGACATCATGCAGCAGTCCGGCCAGGACGGCGCCCAGATCTACAACAACCTCCGAGCCCGCGCCGCCGCACTCCGCTCGGCGATGCTCAGCGCCGAACTCGGGAAAGCCAACGCCGTTTCCGAGCGCATGTACATCCCCGCCAGCCTGCTCGGCATCGTCTTCATGGCGATCCTCGTAACCCCGTCGATGCTCCGACTCGCGACCTGACACCGACAGCAATCCGGGACACCCCGAACTCCACCACCCAGAAAGGAACAACCCCGATGTTGAAGCTCTTCATCACCCTCCAGGTGACGGCCCTCGCCGTGATCACCTGCGTGGAGGACCGCATCGTCAAGCACCGACGTGACGAGCGAGGCTCTGTCACCATCGAGCAGGTCATCTGGGCCGGCGCGGTCATCCTCATCGTCGGCATCGTCGTCGCCGCGATCACCGCATACGTCACAAGTGAGGCCGGGAAGATCAAGTAGGCCCGCCATGCTGCCCAGCCCTCCAAGCCGACACCGGGACGAACGCGGCTCAGTGGCCATCCAGATGGTGTTCCTGATGCCGGCGCTCTTCGCGGTGATGTTCCTCGGTGTCCAGGGCGCGTTGTACTACCACGCTCGCGAAGTAGCGCTCGCGGCCGCGCAGGAGGGCGCCCGCGAGGCGGGCAGCCAGAACGGCACCCGCGAGTCCGGACTGGCGACCGCACACGGCTTCCTCCAGGGCGCCGGCGGATCCGACGTGATGACGGCGACCAGCGTCTCCGGGTCACGAACCACGACAACGGCCACGATCACCGTCACCGGCAAGTCCATGAGCGTAATCCCCGGCTGGCACGTGACCGTCCGCCAGAGCGCCAGCGCCCCGGTCGAGAGGCTCACCGAATGATGGCGCAAAGCGTCTGGGCACGCGCCTTCAACCGCAACCGGGACGAGCGCGGATCGGTGGCCATCGAGGCCGCGATCGGCGTCCCGGCCTTCGGGCTGTTCGTGGCGATGATCATCCTCGGCGGCCGCGTCGAGATCGCCAAGCAGTCCGTGGAAGCAGCCGCGTACGAGGCAGCACGGGCAGCCTCAATCGAGCGAACCCAGAGCGAGGCGATCGCCGTAGGAAGGTCCTCGGCCGCAAACAGCCTGCACGACCAGGACGTGAACTGCACCAGCACGACCATCACCGTCAACGCGGCGGCGTTCAACGCCCCGATCGGGAACACCGCCCAGGTGAACGTCACGGTGACCTGCACGGTGACCCTGTCGGACCTGAGCATCCCCGGCATACCCGGCACCCGCACGGTCACCACAACCGCGAGCAGCCCCGTCGACGCCTACCGGGAGCGCCGATGATGAGGCACCCGCGCCAGAGATTCTCGCCGCGGCAGCGCGACGAACGCGGCGCCATCAGCGTCTGGTTCGCCACCGCGTCACTGGTGATGATCATCCTCGTCGGGATGACCGTCGACGTCGGCGGCAAGGTGCACGCCCAGCAGCAGGCCCGCAGCGCCGCGGCCCAGGCCGCCCGCACCGGCGCCCAGGAAGTGGGCTCGACCGCTATCCGCGGCGAGGAGCTCCGCGTCGACATCAACGCCGCCAAGTCCGCCGCGCAGGGCTACCTCAACGCCGCCCGCGTGCAGGGCAGCATCACCGTCGTCAACGGCGACACCCTGATCGTGCGCACCACCGATACCTACGACAGCAAGTTCCTCGGGATCATCGGGCTCGACTCGATGAGGGTCACCGGGGAGGCGTCTGCACGGCTCATCCGCGCCCAAGGAGGCATCGAACAGTGATTTCTGCGCAGAGCACGCCCACCGGTCCCACTGCCGGCCAGCGGCTGACCGGGCTCCTCGCCACGATCGCCGTTCTCAGCATCATCATCGGCCTGCCGGCGCTCTTCCTCGCCATTGGAGCCAGCCCGGTCCCCGACCAGGCGCCGACCTGGGAGAGAGTCAAGGACGCACTGCTCGCACCCGACGACGGCACCCTGATCCTGGGTCTGTTCCAGGTCATCGGCTGGGCCGCGTGGGCCTTCATTACGCTCAGCCTCGTGGTGGAGACCATCGCCCGGCTCCGCAGGGTCGAGGCGCCCAAACTGCCGGGTCTGGGCCGCCCGCAGGCCGCGGCCCACGGGCTAATCGGACTCGCTGCCCTGCTGTTCATCGCAGCGCCCATCGCCGCACCGCCCCCTGGGCAGGCCGCTGACGCCGCCCCGGCCGCCGCGTCCGCGCCGGCGGTCGTGGGCCATGTGCAGGCCGGGACCGTCGATCAGACTCCGGCCCAGCACGGCGCGAAGGTCGAGGCTAAGCCGGAGCTTGCGACGGTCGATCACTCGGTCATGCCGGGGGAGAGCCTGTGGTCGATCGCTGAGGACCACTTCGGTGACGGTGCGCGCTACAAGGAGATCGCCGAGCTCAACCGCGACCTCATCGGCTCCCGGCCCAGCTTCCTCGAGCCCGGCTGGGTGCTCAAGCTGCCAGCCCCGGACAGCGGAGCGTCCTCCAACACGAACCGGCACGCCTACAAAGTGCAACCCAACGACACACTCAGCGACATCGCCCACGACGAGCTCGGCGACGCCGACCGGTGGCCGGAGATCTACCAGGCCTCCACCGGCATCACCCAGCCCGGCGGCGCCCACCTCGCCGACCCCGACGTGATCGACGTCGGCTGGAAGCTCAACATCCCCGGAGCCCAGACACCCGCCCGGCACGACGACCGGCAGCAGCAGTCCCAGCCTCGCGAGGACAAGCCCGGGACCCCCGCCGAACCCAAGACCGAGCAGCAGCCGATCAATCCGCCGGCCGAGGAGACTCCGCCAGTCCCCGAGACCGAGGTCCCCGAGACCGAGGCCCCGGAGACCGAGGCCCCGGAGACCGAGGCCCCGGAGACCGAGGCCCCGGAGACTGCCGCGCCCGAGGTCCCGCAGGCAGAAGAGCCGACGGCGCCGGCCGCCGACGTCGACCAGGTCGACGAAGCCGACGACTCGATCCTCGAGGCGCCCTGGGTCCTGGCCGGTCTCACCGGCGGGGGCGTGCTGCTGTCCGGGGCACTGTTGATGGCGCTGCGGTCTCATCGGCGCTCGGCCTACCGGAACCGGCCGCCGGGTCGAGCGATCGCCGCCCCGCCGCCCGAGCTGGCGCCGGTGGAGATGACGCTGGCGGCTACCGGTGCTGCCGCGGCCGCCACCGTGGAGTTCGCCGACGAGGCCCTGCGGCGCCTCGCGGCCGCGGTCGGAGCCCGGGGCAGCACGATGCCGCCGCTGGCAGCCGTCGAGCTCGAGCTGGGCAAGCTGACGATGCACCTGAGCGCCCCGGCCGCCGTCCCGGGTCCCTGGATAGGCAGTCCCGACCAGACCCATTGGCACGTCAGCACGGACACCGCGGTGGAGGACCTCGGTCCCGTCACCGGCAACGTCGAGCCGCCCTACCCGCTGCTGGCCGCCATCGGCATGAGCGACACCGGCGAGACCTGGCTGCTGAACTGCGAGGAGCTCTCCACGCTGACAATCAGTGGCGACCCCACCTACGGCCGCGACTTCGCCCGCCACCTCGCTGCTCAGGTGGCCGTCAACCCGTGGTCGCGCCGCATCCAGGTCGACTGCATCGGGGTGGCGGAGGAGACCGTCGCCATGGACGAGCGCATCACCTACTACCCGAGCGGTGCGGCCGGGACGCTCGCGGCCGCGGAGATCCTCGCCGCCGCGGTGACCACGGTCGACCGAGCGAAGCGACACGACACCGATGTGTCCACGGCCCGAACCGGCAGCGTCGACGACGACACCTGGCCCGCCAGGATGCTGCTCCTCGACGCCGCAGCCGGAGACCCCGACGACCTTGAGCAGCTGCTGCAACTGGTCAACGATCACGTCGGCCAGTCCGCGACCTCCATCGTCGTTGTTGGCGAACGGCCGAACACGCCCGGCGCCGTGTTGCACATGACCAACACCGGTCGCGTCGTCCTCGAGCACGTCGGCCTCAACCTGATCGCCGTCGGCCTCACCAGCGACGAGGCCCGCGGCTGCGCTCTGGTCTACGCCCAGAGCGAGACCCCGGAGTACGTCGACACGCCCGTGGACGAGACCGCCACCGACGGCTGGGAGGCCTACACCGACTCCTCCGGAGCTCTGCGTCGCGAGTACACCCTGCTCCGCAACACCCCCGAGGGAGTCGTCGACGAGCCGCTGTCCTCCCTGCTCGAGGGCACCGACGAGGATTACATCCGCGAAAGCGCGATCGTGCAGGAGGACCTCGAGGCCCTGGCGCCGAAGGTGCCCGCCCGCGTCCGCGCCGAGGTCGAGGACAAGGACCCCACCCTCGACCAGGACATCGCCGACTGGTTCTCGCCCAACTGCGACCGCCCGCGGCTCACCCTGCTCGGCCCGGTCGCTGCACGCGCTCACGGCAAGGCACTCGCCAAGCGCAAGCCGTACTTCACCGAGCTCCTGGCGTTCCTCGCCCTGCACCGCAAGTACGGCGCCACCCGCGAGCAGATCCGCGAGGCCTTCTCGATCTCCGACGGCAAGGTGCGTGACTACACCAACATCGTTCGCGACTGGCTCGGTCCAAACTCCCGCACCGGCGAGGACCACCTGCCCTACGCGGACAAGGCACCGGCCGCCAAGCTCACCGGGGTCAACGTCTACCAGGTCGACGACGGCCTGCTCGTCGACCTGGACCTGTTCATCCGCCTCCGCAAGCGCGGGCAGAGTCGAGGAGGCGCCGACGGTGTCGCCGACCTCTGCACCGCGCTCGAGCTCGTCGGGGAGGCACGGCCGTTCAGCCAGTTGCGCGAGGAAGGATGGGCATGGCTCGCCAACGAGCCTGACCGCGTCGACCTCATGGCGGGCGGGTGGATCGCCGACGTCGCCCTCATCGTCGTCACCGAGGCGCTCGCGGGCGGCGACCTGGTCAAGGCCCGCTCCGCCGCTTACGTCGCGAAGCGCGCAGACCCCGACGGCGAGAGCACCCGACTGTGCCTTGCCCACGCCATGAAGGCCGAGGGCGACCAGCTCGAGGCCGACCGGATCCTGCGCGAAGAGATCTGCAATCGGTCCGACGACGGCGACGCACCCATGGAACTGTCGGAGCGCACGAAGACCATCATCCGTACACACGGCTGGCTCGCGAGCTGACTCGGGAAGGAAGCACCAGCACATGACAACGTTCGACCAAGAACTCGCCGGCCGATACGTCGCGGCCGGCGGCGACCGCGCCGACGTCGACGCCCGCTGCATCGCGCGGGCCGTGTTCGTGCCCGACACCATCCTCGGGCTTTACAACGCAGACAGAAAGGTTGGGATCGATCCCTCCGACAACGGCTCGCTGACCGAGCTCGTCGACGCAGCCGAAGAGCACCACAGGCACGCTGCCACCGATGTCAGCCAGCGGTCAGTGATGGCGTGGCCCAACACAGGAGGAGACATCACATGAGGAAGCACCACTCCGCACTCGGGGGAGTGGCCCCCGCCCTCGCCCTCGCCCTCGCCCTCACAGGCTGCAGCGACGACGACACCGACCCCAAAGTCCAAGACACTCCGACACGATCCTCGTCGCCCACGCCCACCAGTACGCCGACTCCTAAGACGCCTGAGGAGAAGGCTGCGGCACAGCTGATGGCGTACCTAGGCGTTCGTGATGATGCGTTCCGAGCAGGTGCGATCGACTTGAAGTCCCTGAACACCGTGGCCACGGGCCGGGAGTTTCTTAATGTTCAGCAGAACGTGTCAGGAATTGAGCGCTCCGGCAGCAAGGTCACCGGCGACTACGGGCACACCCTGGGGGAGCCTCGCACGCGCAGCGACAACCGAGTTCTCATCGTCGACTGCGAGGACCGTGCCGAGGTCAAGCGGTCGAAGGCTGGCAAGCCCGTTCCCGACCAAACGGACCCGGAAGGTCAACCGTTGCGCAATCCCGTACCGATCGAGTACGCGCTCGTTCTTGAGAAGGGCCGGTGGCTGGTTACCAGCTCAAACGTCCTGTGGGACGAGCCGTGCTAGCGGATGCACTCGCTGGCCTCGGCTTGGCGATCGCGATCATCGTGATAGGTCCAACGCCGGCGCTAGCGGCCAGCGGCGAGAACTGCTGGTACGAAACTGACCCAGACACCGGAGAGGTCAAACTCATCTGCGAAGACCCAGGCGACGGCGGTGAGAACGACCCCGACAACGATGACAATTCAGGAACCGGAGGCTCGTCAACCTGCACATTTCAGGGCAACGAGATTCCCTGCGGTGGCCCCGAGGGCTCCGTATGGAACGGCGCCGGTTGCTACGTTGGGCCGCCGCTCCCGGAGCAGCCCCAAGTAGGTCCCAATGGGGAGGAGATTCCCTCTGGGGGGCAGTACCACGTCTGCTATCAAGCTGCTGGACTCGAGGGCCCCGGCCGGGTCTGGGTCAGTGCTGGCATACAACTCATCGACCCGGTAGTCCTCGCCAATCGTGCGGTCGCGTCGATGGACCTTGATCCCATCCAGATCGGCATCGTCCCCGAATCGGGGCCGGACCGGGTCGGCTTGGTTGGGCTCCCGGTGTGGTTGTGGGTCGAGAGCCCTTCTGCTCAGACCTTCGGTCCCATCACTGCATCGGCCACCGAGGGATCGGTGTCGGTCAGCGCCACCGCCAGCGTCTTTGGCATCGCGTGGGACATGGGCGACGGGACCACAGTGGCATGCATGGGAGAAAGCACCCCGTACGCCGACCACTACGGCAAGCAGGACTCGCCTACATGTGGGCACCGCTACCAGAAGATGTCGACGGACCAGCCCGATGGGGCCTACCAGGTCACAGCCACAAGTCACTGGATTGTCGAGTGGACCGGCGGAGGTCAGTCCGGAACCATCGAATTCGACCTGACAACCGATCCGCTTCCCATCCGCATTGGTGAGGCTCAGGTGTTGACCCAATGAGCGGTCGGTAGTCGACCACAAAGGACAGGTCTCTGTCCTCGGAGCAGGTCGGGGACCTGTCCTCGTTCTGGCTCGGATCGAGCCGGCCGGCGGCGAGCATCCAGCCTGCCTCGGCCACCTTTGCGAAGGGGAAAGCCCCAGGCGTCTCGGGGCACCTGGGGCTTCGAATGGAGAACGGCCGACCGAGCAGCGCAGGAGAACCAGAAACCCACGGCGGCCGGGCCGGGGAGAAGCTGCGCGGGCGCCGAACCGGCGTCGCGCCGACTGCCGTCCGGGCCGCTCGACCGCGCATGAGAAGTGTCGACATGCGGGGAAGAATGGCGAGGCGCCCGGGGGACAGTTTGGCGAGATAGGTCGACAAGTGGTTAGTCGTCAAGGTAGGCGATAGGCCCGCCTCGTGACCACGGCGGCTCAGTCGGATAGGGACACCTCAACGGACCGGCTCAACGGACAAGGGCCACGCGCGCAGGCACGCCGGCCTGCGCCGTTCCCGTGGGAGGTCCTGTTGAGGGAAGGTTCGGCGGACGCGTCCCAGACCCCGCTGCATTGCGCCCACTAAGACGCACCCGCTCACAGCGTTCAAGTCTCCGGGTGGTCCGCGACCCTACCCAGGGACCGTGCGCTATGACCGCGCTTTGTCAGGGCGGAGCGATTCACCAGTCACGTCTCGGAGCCATCTGATCCAATCGGACCGAAATCGTCTCCCGCTATGCCACTTAAGGTTCGCGGTGGCAATCAGGCCGTATGGTCGGGGTTATGGCTCCTCAGCGCACATCGGGCGTCGCAAGGGCTCGAAACCCGCTGGAGGCCTCGAGGATGCACAGCACTCGGTCGTTGGCTGCCGCGCCGGTCCACGCGACGCTGGCTGCCTGGGCAACCGTGCGGAAGTTCATCGCCACGATCGACGTGGGTGGCCCGGGGTTTGCGCCCGTGCTCAGCTTTACTGGCGAGTGCTTTACGCGTGGCGTTGCCGCGTCGGTTCAAGAGTGCGCGGCTCACTCGGCGCACGGTCTCGCTTCTCCGGGCGAGAGGTAGGAAGCACGTGGGACTGAACTCTGCGGAATTGTCGGAGAGTTCCGAGCCTCGGACTGCGATCGACTCGTACTCGCTGGCAAGGATGCAGCGCCCGCCGCTCCGCGACGACTGGATTGCGCGGGACAGGTTGCTCGAGGGCCTGACAAGGGCTGCACATCATCCAGTTGTCCTAATAGCGGCGGCCGCAGGTTACGGAAAGACGACGCTGGCCGCGCAGTGGTTGGCCGGTGATCGCTTACCTTCGGCGCAGGCGTGGTTGACCCTGGATGCGACGGACAACGATCCCGCCGTGTTGTGGGTCCATGTGGCAATAGCGCTCGAGAGGGCCGGCTGTCGGCTGGGAGCTGATCCGGCCCGGTTCGTGGCCGCCAACAGCGGGAGTCTGCTCGATGGTGTCGTGCCGAGGTTGCTCACGGCGATGGCCGCCATGTCCGAGGGCGTTTTCCTCGTTCTCGACGACTTCCATGTCCTGCAGGAGTCGGCGTGTCTGGAGCAGCTGCAGTTCCTCGTCGAGCACCTCCCCCTAGGGGCGCATCTTCTGATCGCGACGCGAGCCGATCCGGGGTTGCGTCTGGGCCGGTTACGAGCCGGCGGCCAGCTGGCTGAGATCCGGGCTGCGGATCTGGCGTTCAACCCCGAGGAGGTACGTGCGCTGCTGGCGAAGCGGCAGGTGGAGCTGGGAGAGGGGGGCGCAAGGCAGCTGCGGGACCACACCGAGGGATGGCCTGCGGCGCTGGGTCTGGCCATCATGTCGATGGTGGGCCGGACCGATCCCGACGCGTTCGTCCGCCAGCTCAGCGGCAGCAACCGCTTCATCGGCGAGTACCTGACCGATGAGGTGCTGAGTCAGCAGACCGACCGTGTTCGCCAGTTCATCACCGCGATGTCGATTGTGGACCGATTTTCCCCCGAACTGTGCGACTTCGTCCTGGAGACCACGGGCTCCGCGCAGATCCTTCAGGAGCTCGAACACGAGAACATGTTCGTGCTGGCTTTGGATGAGGAGCGCCGCTGGTTCCGCTTTCACCGCCTGTTCGCGGCTGTCGCGTTCGGGGAACTCGCAGGAAAGCAGCCCGACCGTATCCCGGTGCTGCACACGCGGGCCGCCAGCTGGTTCCGCGACCGCGGACACATCGAGGAGGCGCTGAAGCACCTGCTGGCCTCAGGCGACAGGGGCGAAGCGGCCTTGGTGGTGCAGGCCAACTGGATGACGCATGTCGACGATGGGCGAGCGGCGACCGTCCTCAGGTGGTTCGAGGCGGTAGGCACGCCCCCGAGCGCCGCTGACCCTGCCGCTGGAGTGACAGCGGCCTGGAGGGCCGGAATGTTGGGCGACGAGGCGACTCTGGCCGCACACCTGGCAACCCTGGAAGTGTGTCGCGACTACGGACCGCTCCCGGACGGAACCCGGTCTGTGGAGTCCGCCTCGGCACTGATCCGAGCACTGTTCGGCTATGGCGGTCCCGTGGAGATGATGGCCGCGGCACAGCGAGCAGCGGCGCTCGAGACCAACCCCCACTCTGCGCATCACGCCATCGCCCATCTGACCTTGGGTCACGCGGCTTACGTGTCGGGTGATCTGGAACCGGCCAGCCGCGCCCTCACCACGGCAGCCCAAAGCGGGGCTTCACCGACGATCACCCGAATGCTGGCTTTGTCGACCCACTCGCTCGTCGAGTCCGAGCGTGGACAACACGATCTCAGCCGGACGCTTGCCGAACGGGCCATGGGGCTCGTCGACACGCACGGACTGACGGCTGCGCCGGAGGCATCAATGGCTTTCACAGCGCTGGCGCAGGCCCAGGCGGCAGCCGGCAGTCCGGCAGCCGCCATGTCAACGGTCGAGCAGGGACTGGCCCTCCGTCGCAACGACCCCGCCCAGGCACCATGGATGACGCTGCACCACCTGCTCGTGGCGGCGCGCGTCGCAGCCGAAGTCGGGAAGGAGTCGATGGCTCGCGAGCTCTTTGACGAGGCTTCCACGCGAATGAGGCAATTCTCGGATGGAATGGGCGCAATGCGCTCGAGACTCTCCGTCGTCGAGCGGCGATTGCGGGCCTACCCGGAGCGCGTCGCGACGGTGGAGTCGCTCACCGGGCGCGAGCACGGTGTGCTCCGGCTCCTACAAAGCGACATGAGTCTTAGCGAGATCGCCAGCGAGCTCGAGCTATCTCCCAATACGGTCAAGACCCACACCCGATCGCTCTACCGCAAGCTGGGCGCACGGTCCCGCAAGCAGGCAGTCAGCATCGCCCGACAACAACTGCTGATCTGATCCTGGCCCGGAGTCAGGACTGTGGAGCATGCCTCGACTGGGCGAGTCGGAGACGGCCGAACTGCCCATCGGACCGCCCAACGGCGTGGCCGCAATACCGCCTTGACGTCCGGTGCCTCAACGCGCCGACTGACGAGCATCCGGATCGGCGGATGAGCGTTCAACGGATCGGTCCCGCATAGGACGACTGGGCATCCGGCCGGACTGTGCTGAGCGAGAGAAACGCTTCTTGGGAATCACAACTCGTCTTGGCCCGGCTCAATCACGGGATCCCTGCGCATGTCGAGGAGCTCGACGCCCGCACGGCTCATCGCGTCCAGCAGGCCGTGCAATTCGGCTTCGTCCCTCAGCACGACGTGGATCGTGCTACCCGCAGGATCAGCCAAGACGGAGGCGCCGTCGAAGTCGTCCAGGAGGTGGGGCGGCAGGTCCCCCACGGCGCGGAACTCGTACGCGGCTCTCGGCATCTCCGCTCGATTCGTCGACTGGTGGCGGGCGTCATCACGATGTCCCGACGAGGCGCCCGGGGCTGCACCTCACCATGTCCCCGACGAGACGCCGGGGCGTCACCCCCCGTGGGTGACGCGACACAGACAACCCCATTGCGCCCTTCTTGGATGGATCTCGAGATAGAACTCTGCCGCGATCCGCTACACGCATCTGCCGCATCCGGCCCCTTGGCACCTGCGTCAAACCGCCGCTTGTCGGCCTCCGCGAACGTCCACTCGTGCCGCAGAGCGGCCCAGGGTGCGGTCGCATCGAGAGCGCTTCGCGTCAACGACCGATCTCCACATCGGTACAGGTCGGCAGCCGCGTGGGGAGAAGTCCTCAACGACGCAGCAAGCGAGGCGCATGCCGATGAACGTCGTTCGCAGTGACGGCGGCGTACCACCTAGATACCCACTCAGCCGACGGTGGAGCTCATCCGGATGCGTCGAGCACGTCGTAGTGAAGCCCGTCGGCGCATACTCGCGCCCCCGCGGACGGAATGTGGTCGGTCAGCTTCCCGTCGTGACCCAGGTGCTGCACTGGCATCTCGCGTAGGAGCACCATGACGTCAGCGATCAGTCGGCGGTGGCAGCGCCACCACAAAGACTCGCTGCACATGACGGCGACGCGCTGCTCCTCCCGGGCCGCGACATCGACGGTCAGCGCATGGGCCGCGGCCAGGAACTCCTTGGGTACGGGTGTGTGCCGCGTAGGCGCGAAAAGCCTCGACCTGCCACCACGGGTCCAAGCCCTCGTCATCTCGTGGCACCCGCCGCCGCCCACCGAGCCTCGGCTCCCATCGGTACCCCACCCCGCGCGGGCAGCCACTGCTGGATCTGTTCCTGCGCGACATGAGGGTGGCGTCGACTGCCGGGGAAACGGCGAACGTCCACGACCAATCCTACTCCGGCACCGCTCAGCAGCTCGGTGAGCTGGGGCTGAGACGCTTCTCCGTGCCCGAATGTGAGCAAGGTCGTCACAGATGGCCCTCGCTCGCTGTCCGTGGCGTCCCTCATCTCCTCGCCCGGCCCTGTGCCGCTTCACGGGGTGCCCGGATGGCCGAGGATTTACGCTCGTGCGTCGTTCAGCGCGACCGAAGCGGCGGTGCATGCGGGCACCTCACGGCGCGACGATGAGTGCTTGGGGCGCGGCGGCCTTCATGCGGGTGTTGAGCCAGGTGAGCTGGCGCGAGGTCTGCGCATTCGAGCTGGTGGCGACCTCGAGCAGTTCCTGGTCGCGCAGCCCTTGCGCGCCCTGGGCAATCACGGTCCAGGTCGTCTGCACGAGGGTGGCGAGGACGTGGAGGTCCTGCAGGTCGCGCAGTAGCCCGATTTCGCCGTCCCGGGTCTCGGGCAGGCCGGCGGCGTGGAGCCTCTCGGGCTCGTCGACGCCCGCCTCGCCGTAGCGCTCGATCACAGGAGCGAGGGCGTCGCGGTGGTCGTCGGACCAACTTGCCAGCATGTGCGCGGTGTGAAACACGTCGGCCGCCCGCGCGTGGCCTTCGGCGACCGTGCGGAACGAGTCGGCCAAGGTCTGCTCGCTGTGGTCGGCGAGCCCGATGTAGGTCGTCAAATGTGGCATCAGCGGTCCTCCTGGGCCGGGTCGAGGGAGTAGCGAGGAACGTCGGTGAGCACGGTGCTGGACGTGGGTCCGCCACCCTCGGTCGGCACCGGCCGTCGAGCGCGTTGTCGGGCGGGCGGCCGAGCGCTGCTGGGTGCGGATGCCGTGGTGGTCGGCGCCGGGGATGGACCGTCGCCTGCGCGCAGGCGGGTCACCTGACAGGCGGCCGTCTTGAAAGCCGGTTGCTTCGACACCGGGTCCCAGACCGTCATCGTGAGCTCGTTGGCGAGCCGGTGCAGGGCATCTTCGTGCCCTCCGCCGACGTTGGCGTCCGGCTCCCAGTGGCCGTAGTGGAATGGAGCGAACACCGCGCCCTCCATGACGTCACCCACCCGGGCACGGACCTCGATCGCGCCGCGCGGCGACTCCACCCTCACCCAATCTCCTTCGGCGATGTCACGCGCGTCTGCGTCGGGCGGCGAGATCTCGACCCACGCGTCGGGTGCGGCCCGGTTGAGGTCGCCCGAGCGGCCGGTCTTGGTGCGGGTGTGGAAGTGGTAGACGGTGCGGCCGGTGGTGTAGCGCAGCGGGTAGTCCGCGGAGGGCTCCTCGTGCGGAGGCGTGTACGGCGCTCCCTTCAGGAAGGCCCGCCCGGCGGGCTGCATCGCCCTGTGCTCGGTCTCGGTGACGGTGCCGCCGGTGATGAGGTCGTGGCCGAAGGTCTCGCAGTAGTCGGTGTCCGTGGGGAAGACGGCGTCGGTGTAGAGGCGGTCGGTGCCGTCGGGGTGTTGCTCGTTCACGGGCCATGGGATACCGGTGGGTCCGCGGAGCTTGTCGTAGGACAGTCCGGTGTAGTCGACGGGGCGTCCGGCGGTGATGGACGCCCACGCGTTGAAGGCCTCCTCGGGTGTGCGCCACTGGATGAGCGGGCGACCGGAGTTGTTGGTGAACCCCATTGCGTCGGCGTACATGAGGAAGATGTCGAGGTCGCTGCGCGCCTCACCTGGCGGATCGACGGCCTTCTCCGAGAGGTGGACGGTGCGGTTGACGTTGGTGAAGCAGCCGGTCTTCTCTCCCCACCCGGCGGCCGGGAGCACCACGTCGGCGAGCTCGGCGGTCTCGGTCAGGAACAGGTCCTGCACGATGACGAAGCACTGCTCGCCCCCGAGGATCCGCCGGATCCGAGCCGACTCCGGCATCGAGACGGCCGGGTTGGTGGCCGAGATCCAGAGGAGCTCGATCGAGCCGGTCTCGGCGTAGGAGAAGATCTGCATGGCGTGCGTCGGTGGTGCCCAGTGCGGGATCATCATGGCGTCGACGTCCCACGCGTCAGCGAGCTGTTGCACGTGGGCGGGGTTGTCCCAGTTCCGGAACCCCGGCAGGTCGCCGTCAGCCCCACACTCGCGGTTGTTCTGCGCGGTGGGCTGGCCGTTCATCTGCAGGACGCCCGCACCGGGGCGCCCGATCATCCCGCGCAGCAGGTGCAGGTTGTGCACCGCGACGGAGGCCGCGGTGGCCTGGTGCGACTGGTAGAAGCCCTGCAGCACGGTCGACAGGACGCCGTCGCTCTCACCGAAGATCCGCGCCGCCCGGCGTACGTCGTCGGCGTCGACGCCGCAGACCTCAGCCACGTGCTCAGGTGTGTAGGGCTCGAGGACGTCGCGGAGATCGTCCACGCCTATCGTGTGGGCGCCAACCCAGTCCTCATCCACCCAGCCGTTGGCGAACAACTCGCGAGTCAGCCCGTTCATCAGGGCGAGATTGGTGCCCACGCGGGGCGCGAGGTGGACGCCACCGGTCCGTTCGGCCTCGAGGGCCACCAAGGTGCGGCGTGGGTCGACGCACACGATCTTCGGTGGGTCATCCGCGCGGGTGCGGTCCAGGATGCGGGCCCACAGGACGGTCTGGGTCTCGGGCATGTTGTGGCCGTAGAGGAAGATCGCGTCGCAGTGCTCGATGTCGGTGTACGAGCCCGGCTGACCGTCGGCGCCGAAAGACTCCTTGAACGCCGCTGCGCTGGTGGCAGTGCACAGGCGCGTGTTGCCGTCCATGTGCGGCGTGCCGAGCCCCGCCTTGCCGATGACGGCGAGCGCGTAGTACTCCTCGAGGAACAGCTGGCCGGAGGTGTAGAAGCCGTGGCTCAGCGGTCCCTTGGCCTCGAGCAGCGACTTCGACCGCTCGACGATCCGGCCCATCGCGGTCTCCCAGTCGGTCTCGACCAGCCGACCGCCTTCGCGCACCAGCGGCCGGGTCAGCCGGTCGCCGGCATTGGCCCATCGCGTCGACCCGTACAGGCCCTTGGGCCCGAGCCGCCCGTGACTGACCACGTCGGTGGCGCGGCCGCGCACCCCGACCATCCGGCCGTCGCGGACGGCGATGTCAACACCGCAGCCGTTGCTGCACAACAAGCATGCGGACTGCACCCACGCCTCGACGTCGCCCTCACCCACCCCGTCGTCCAGGTACTGGTCGACCCGAGCAGGCCACGCAGTGCCCTTCGGATGTGGTGTGCGCACTCCGTAGATGTCGGCGATTCGATCGCTCACGTCCATTCCTCCTCCGGCATGTCACCACTTTTCGATGCCCTAGCGCATACACTTTCAGTGTTGCACGCAACAGCAACGCCGCTCCAGCCCCACAGGGGTGTGCTGCGGTTCGGCTGGCGGGTGAACGGCGAATGCCCCTTCAGAGAACGGACCCCCACGATGACCGACGCCCCCACCGACGTCGATGCTCAAGCCGCCGCCACGGCGTTCATGACCGCCAGTCGGGCTCTGCTGGGAATGTCGTTGCGGTCCGTGGCTGCGGCCCCGGTCCCGTTGACGGTGCCCCAGCACCGACTCCTGGTCCTCGTCTCGTCCGACGGCCCACGTCGCATCGGCGCCGTCGCCGACGACCTGGGGGTCAACCAGTCCAACGCCAGCAGGCTGGTGGCCCGCCTCGCCGAGCAGGGGCTCGTCCAGCGGGTCACCGACCCCGCTGACGGACGCGCCTCAGTCGTCGAAGCAACCGCAGCAGGACGTCGTGTCCTGGATGCCGTCAGCGACCACCGCCTGCGAGAGATCCGCGCCGTCGTCGCTGCCATGCCACCTGGGAGCTGGCGCCCCGCCGTCGCGGTGCTGCATGAGTTCAACTCCGCCGCACACGAGGCAGAGGCCGCAGCGCCGAGCACCCCCGATGAGGAAGACCGATGAGAGCCCTGACCAGTCGGCGGGCCGCGCCTGACCCGCTGGGCGCGTACGACGTGGCGGAAGACGACGTCCCGGCCGTGGCCAAGCCTCTGGGAGGTGGTGCCTGATGTGGATGACGATCCTGTACGCCGCTGGCGCTTCGTTGCCGCTGCTCGCGGGTGCCATCGTGGGAGTGCGGTGGCAGCCGCCGCAGCGACTGGTGGCGTCGGTCCTGGCCTTCGCGGCAGGAGCGCTCATCGTGTCGACGTCCTTCGAGCTGTTCGAGCCCGCTTACGAAGGCGGAGGTGCCTGGCGGGCCGCGCTGTCATTCGGGGCGGGTGCGCTGGTCTTCGTGGTCGCCGACACCTGGCTCGACCGTCGTACGTCCGGGAGCTCCGCCGGGCTCGCGCTTCTGGCCGGGGTGACGCTCGACGGCATCCCTGAGAACACTGCCCTCGGTGTCTCCCTCAACAGCACGGCCAGCCTGGCGCTGCTCGTCGCCGTCTTCGTCAGCAACTTCCCCGAGGCGTTGGCCGGCGCTCGAGGCATGCTGGACCAGGGCCGCAGCTCGCGGTTCGTCGTCGGTGTGTGGAGCGGCGCCACGGTTCTCCTGGCCACCGCCGTGCTCGCGGGCCGGTACTTCTTCGTCGGCGCAGACCCCGCCACGTTGGCCTACCCCCTCGCCTTCGCCGGTGGCGCGGTGCTGGCCTCCGTTATCGACACCCTCGCTCCGGAGGCCTTCGGCGAGGGCGGTCCGGCCATCGCACTGGCCAGCGCCGCCGGCTTTGTGACGGGCTTCTTGCTCAGCCTCTGACCCGCGGGCGGTTGTACGGCCGTTGCGCAGATCGGGCGCGCCGCTGATGCCGTGATCAACCGTCACGCAATGGTTATCGCGCCGTGACGTCCGCGCTCAGGACCACTTCTCCGAAGCCATCTGACGCCGCCCAATGCGGTTGTCCGTGATGTCGACGGGCCAGCGACACGCCGTCTTGCTCACCGGCGCCTTGCTATGTGTTGAAACATGCCTCCTACCCGCGAAAGCACACCGATCGAAAGCCATCACGCAGGTCGTCGTCGGGCGCGTTCATCTCGAAAGTGGCGCACGGTGATGGTGCTGGTGGTCTGCGTGCTCCTCGCCGGCGTCTTGTCGTCGTGCGGCCAGGAGGGAGTGAGCGGCGCGGCGCCGTTGAGTGAACGGGCAGAGAACGACGTGCCCCTCAACCCGCCGACATTGCGGTTCCACGTATCCGCGGACGGTCAGGTCGACGCTTCCCCTGACCGGGAGGCCGAGGCCGGCGAAGTCGTCGCACTCGTGTTGGAGAACGAGAGCGACTCCGACTACGAGCTGCGCCTGCTGGACCCCGACGGGGACGACGTCTTTACCGTGGAGGCGCCGGCGGGCGAGCGCGGTGATGGTCGCGCGTCGCCTCGCACGGGGGGAACCCATTTCGTCCAGGTCTACCCAGTCGGCGACCAGGAAGCGGCTGAAGAGTTCTTGGTCCAGGTGACGGAGACCTGAGCTTCAGGCCGCACGAGCGGCAGTCTCAAATCGCTGACATCTACTGGAGGTGAAGCATGCGCACGAACCGACGAGCCCTGTTGTGCGCCGGTCTTCTGCTGGGACCCGTCGGCTTGTCCGGGTGCTCTGCGGAAGAATTCCGCGCCGCTGAGCCCTACCAGCCTTCGATCGGCAGCAGCGCCCGTACGGAACAGGTCGACGCCCTCGGAGTGGCCATCGTGGTCGACGGCGACGGGAATGGCCGAGTCGTTGGCACCTTGCTGAACACAGAGAACGTACGACACGCCTTGACCGGTGCCACCGTCAAGAGCGACGGGGTACCCGTGAAGGCAGCCGTACTGACCGACGTTGTGCGGCTGCCACCGCACGAGCAGGTCAACCTGGCTCACGAGCCCCCCGTGTCGGTGGCCGCGGGCGGTCTGTCCGTGGGCTCGTTCGTCGAGCTCACGCTGGACGTCACCGATGGTGAACTCGTGCAGATGCTCATCCCGGTCGAGGCGCGCAAAGGCCCGTACGCCGACATCGACGTAGTCAGCGTCTCAGCCGCGAGAGTGTCGCGCTCCTGACGTCGTGCCCGGCGGCCACCACCGAACACACGGAGGAGAGCCAGTCGGCCACGCATCCATCGACAAACCATGGTCAGGGTTGGCCGCAAGTCAACAAGTCCCGGTGCGCGGCGGGCCAGTCACCGGCCCATGACACCTACCGCGTCGGCAGGTGAGCGCTCAAGAGAGACGGGGTGAGCGGCCAACGTCCAATCGGCCGGCTTGGCCGAGTCCTGGTCAGTGGGCGGCGCGGTCGCGGACGACGAACTCCAGCCGGCCGGTGTCGTCGGTGCGGACGTCGAGCACGCTGTCAGCGAAGCGCAGGGCGGCGATGGGCGCGAGGAAGACGCGTGCGCCGTCGTGCTCGACAACGTGGTCCATCTCTTGCGGGGCAGTGGCGCGATTGACAGCGAAGGTGGGACGGTCGCTGCGGCGACTGATGCGCAAGCCGGGTACCAGTTCGCCGGTCGTGGACGTCGAGAGCAACCTGACGGCTTCGTGTGCCTGGTCGGTGAGGGTGAACATGGTTCGGTCTCCTTCGGCTGGTTGGTGGTCTTTCGTTGTGGCTCGGTGGCTGGTGTGCGCAGCAGGTGGTGATCCTCGAGCCGGTTCGACTCCGGTCCACGCGGCGGGGCGGGTCATCCGGCCCGGCTGATCGTGAAGGCGGCCAGGAACCCCAAGGTGGCGAGCAGGCCGGCGTACAGGTGAGTGCGCTCGAACGCTTCGGGGATCATGGTGTCGGCGACCATCGTCAAGATCGCCCCGGCCGCAAGGGCGGTGATGACGGAGACCACCTGCACCGAGGCGCCTTCGAGCAGGAGACAACCGAGAAGTCCCGCGGCGCCGCTGGCAAGCGCCACACCGATCCACACGCCGAAGACGTAGCGCGCAGGACGACCGCTGCGTTTCATACCGGCGGCACTGGAGAGCCCCTCGGGGAGGTTCGAGATGAAGATGGCCGCTAGCACGGGGATGCCGACGCCGTTTCCGCCCAAGAGCGAGAGCCCAAGGACGACGGACTCGGGGATGCCATCGAGCAGGGCGCCGACCGCGATAGCGGTACCGCTGCCATCCTGCTCGTGCTCGCTCGGTTGTTGGTCCCCGGAGCGCTTGCGGTGTCGTGCGCCCCCTCTGGCCAGGACGAGGTTGGCCAGCAGGTAAGCCACAGAGCCGGCGATGAAGCCGGCCACGGTGGGCAGCAGGCCACCGCTGCGTTCGGCCTCGTCGACCAGGTCGAAGGCGAGCGCGGAGATGAGCACACCAGCACCGAAGGCCATCACCGAGGCGACGATGCGCTGCGGCACGTTGCTCAGCCAGGCGACGAGCGCGCCTACGACCAGCGCCCCGCCTGCGGCGAGTCCCCAGAGTCCGGCTTGCGCCCAGATCGGCATGTCAGCGAGAAGGCCGGGGACGTCGCGAGGCGGTCGCGATCGATGTGTCTGTCATGGCGATCTCCTTGCTCATCGTCTCGCCTGGTCAGGCTGGCGAGGCCGGCCGCCTTTCGGTTGCCGTCGGGCCGGGTGGCTTGTCTGCGGAGCATCGGCGTGCTTTCGTTGCCCAAGAGCATACATGCTGTTGCGCATCTAATGGAAGGCGATCGACATGCCCGTTCGAGTAGTCCGGCCCCAAGCGTTGTCCGGTCACCCGTGACGCGCCGAGCGACTGGCGACGTGGTCCGTCCTGCCCCGCAGGTGCTGCGCCAGTACGCGCTCATCGCCGACGGGGAGCGGGGCGCACTGGTTGGACCGCGCGGCGACATCGCGTTCATGTGCGCTCCGAGCTGGCACGACGACGCGGTGTTCTCCAGCCTGCTCGGAGGGCGCGGCGGCTACGGGGTGAGCCCCGCCGACGACCGGTTCGTGTGGGGCGGCTACTACGAGCCGCAGACCTTGATCTGGCGCAGCCGGTGGGTCTCGACCAACGCGGTGACGGAGTGCCGCGAAGGGCTTGCCTTCCCCGGCGACCCCCACCGTGTCGTGCTGCTGCGCCGGATCGAGGCAACACTCGGCGTAGCCCACGTCCACGTGGGTCTGGATCTGCGGGCCGACTTCGGCGCCCGGACGATGACCGTCGCTCGCAGCGAGGACGGGCACTGGCACGGTCACTCCGGCGAGCTCGCCTACCGATGGTCCGGTTCCACCCAGCATGCCCACCTGGAGGACGGGCGACTCGTCCTGGATCTCGTGGTGCCGGCTGGCGAGTCCCGCGACCTGGTCCTGGAGATCACACGTGGCGAGCTCCCGCACAGGTTGCCCGACCCGGAGAAGCTCTGGGACCGCACCGTGCAGGCATGGAAGGACACCGCTCCCGACATGAGCAGTTCCGCGACTCCCGGAGCCTCCGGCCACTCCTACGCAGTGCTGCGGGGCCTGACCGCCAGCACCGGTGCGATGGTCGCCGCTGCCACGACCTCGCTGCCCGAGCGCGCCGCCCAAGGACGCAACTACGACTACCGCTACGCCTGGATCCGCGACCAGTGCTACGCCGGGCGCGCAGCAGCCGTCATGGGAGACAACGCCCTGCTCGACAGCGCCGTCCAGTTCGTCTCGGAGCGGGTCCTCACCGACGGGCCAGACCTGCGGCCGGCCTACACAGTGACGGGAGGTCCGGTGCCCGACCAGCAAGACGTCACACTTCCCGGATACCCCGGAGCCCCGGTACGGACCGGCAACTGGGTGAATCGCCAGTTCCAGCTCGACGCACTCGGCGAGGCACTGCTGCTCCTCACCGCCGCAGACGGTCGCGGCCGGTTGCACGACGACGGCCGCCGCGCCGTCACCACGCTCGTCGAGGCGATCCGCAAGCGCGACCACGATGCCGACGCCGGCATCTGGGAGATCGACGATCGCCGCTGGGCCCACTCGAGGCTCATGTGCGCCGCCGGCCTGCGAGCCGCCGCAGACGCCCCCTCGCTTGGCATCGACACCGACGCCGCATCGTCCTGGCGCGACCACGCCGACGAGCTCGTCAGCTCGGTGGACCGAGACTGCCTGCACCACTCCGGACGCTGGCAGCGTTCACCCCACGACGACGCAGTGGACGCAGCCCTGCTCCTGCCCGGGATCCGGGGCGCGGTCGCGGCACACGACCCGCGAAACGTCGCCACGATCCGAGCGGTGCTCGAGGAGCTCACCGACGACGGCTACGTCTACCGGTTCCGCCAAGACGCTCACCGGCCACTGCATGAGACCGAGGGCGCGTTCACCCTGTGCGGCTTCTGGATGTCGCTCGCTCTGCTCAACCTCGGTCGACGCGAGGACGCCCTGCGCTGGTTCGAGCGCAACCGCGCCGCCATGGGGCCGCCGGGACTTCTGGCCGAGGAGTACGACGTCGTCCAACGCCAGCTGCGCGGCAACCTGCCCCAGGCCTTCGTCCACGCCCAGCTCATGGAGACCGCCCACCGCCTGGGCCAGGCAGGGGTGAGCTCCCAAGGCTTCCAGGCCCGCGCCCGGTGAAGGCGCCACACCCGCACACCCAGCCGACACCCAGCACTCCGAGGAGGAGCACATGAAACCCAAGAAGAGCCCCCGAGTCGTCGTCATCACCGGAGCATCCGGCGGCATCGGCCGAGCCAGCGCTCGCCTGTTCGCCGGCGAGGGCGACCACGTCGTGCTGCTCGCCCGCGGCAGTGCCGGCCTCGAGGCAGCGGCCCGCGAGGTCCGCGACCTCGGCGGCCACGCCCTCACGATCAGCGTCGACACCGCAGACCACCATGCGGTGGAGCACGCAGCAGCCCGAGTGGAGGCCGAGATCGGGCCCATCGACGTCTGGGTCAACGACGCGTTCACCTCCGTGTTCGCGCGCTTCGTCGACATCGACCCCGAGGAGTTCCGGCGCGTCACCGACGTGACCTACCTCGGCTTCGTCAACGGCACCCGAGCCGCACTGCGCAGAATGCTTCCCCGCGACCGCGGCGTGATCGTCCAGGTCGGCTCGGCCCTGGCCCACCGCGGCATCCCCCTGCAGAGCCCCTACTGCGGCGCCAAGCACGCCATGTGGGGCTTCCACGAGTCCCTCCTGACCGAACTGCGCCACGAGCACAGCAACGTCCACGTCACCTCGGTCGCCATGCCGGGTGTCAACACGCCACAGTTCAGGTGGGTGCTATCCCGGCTGCCGATGCAGGCACAGCCCGTACCGCCCTTCTACCAACCGGAGGTCGCGGCCCGGGCCGTCCTGTACGCCGCCGCCCACCCCCAACGACGGGCCTACTGGGTCGGCGCCACCACGGCCGCCACCATCATCGCGAACCGGGTCGCAGGTGGCCTGCTGGACCGCTACCTTGCTCGCACCGGCGTGTCGTCGCAGCAGACGGACACCCCCCGCCCCGCCTACCAGCCGGTCAACCTCTGGGAGCCGGTCGATGACGAGGAAGGTCACGACTACGGCGCCCACGGCGTCTTCGACGACCGCGCCGTCGCCCACTCACCGCAGCAATGGGCCTCCCAGCACCGACGTGCCCTCGGCGTCGCCGCCCTGGCGGCAGCAAGCGGCGGCGCCTTGCGCGCCTGGCGGACCGCATGAGCACCACGCGTCCGGTCGACGTCGTCCGGCTGGGCCTTGGCCTGGTGACCCTCACCCGGCCCGAGCTGCCGCTACGACTAGTTGGAGAACGCAAGCACCAGCACGAACGGGCAGCGGTCCGCATCCTCGGAGCCCGCTACGTCGCCCAGTCCGTCATGGGACTCGCGGTCACCCGCTCTCGGCAGCGACCCGCTTCCTCGAACCGTGCTCGACCGTGGCTGCAGCAGCTCGACGTCACCATCGAGGTGATCCATTCCGCCACCATGCTCGCGCTGGCCGGCGCCTCGCCGAGGCACCGCCGCCTCGCCCTCCTCAGCGCCGCCACGGCCCTCGGCTTCTCAGCCGCCGACCTGCGGGAGAACGGGCGATGACGACACCCTCACTGCCTCCCGCAGAGACGGGGTCACCAACGGGGAGCACCTGCATCGGAGTAGCGACGTGACGACCGATGACTCCGCCCCGGGCCTTCGCCGGGCCCGGCACCTGGTCCGTCCTCGGTGGGTCTGGGGCGGGCTCGCCGGCGCCCTGAGCGGTGCCGTCGTCCTGAGCATCGGCGTGGTGGTGTTGTCCGTTCCGCTCTCCTTGACCGGCACCGTGCTGCTGCTGCTGGGCGCGGCCTGCAGCGTCCGCGGTGGCGTGCTCTACGACGCCGTGCCGGGGTTCTCCCCGCGCCAAGAGCTCCGCCAGATGCGCGACGGAACGGTCCACCCCGGGGTCGCCGCAGGTGACATGGTCGGCACGGACCGTGCCCGACGTGACGCAGTGGCGTCCAACCACCTCACCCGCGACCTCGAGCGGGCCGCCCACCATCCCGAGCGAGCTCAGTGGGCGCCAGTCGCCGGGTGGACGTCCATGCTCATCACGGCAACCCTCGTCGTGTCCCAGTGGAACCTGGTGGCCCACAACGCCACCGGCGCAAGCAACAGCTTCCGCGACACAGGGTGGGCGATCCTGCTCGGACTCTCGGGAATGCGTGTGGCCGTCGTGGCCGGCCGGCACCGCATCTCAGGTGCGGTCATGCTCGTCTCGGGACTCGGCCTGGCCCTGGGAGGCATGCTCGCCGAGCACGACCACTTCGGGCTCCAGATGGTCGAGGTCACCACCGGATGCCTCGCCATCGCGTGCGCACTCGTCGCCTACCTCTCACCATCGTCACCGGCGTGAGACTGGCGCGCTGAGCTCGGCAAGGCGGTTTGGCCGCGTCCCGCTGTGGAGGCCGCGGTCAGGTCGTCAAGCATCCGTCGACGGTGACGACCTGCCCGGTCACGTAGGACGAGCGCGGCGAGCTCCGCCAGAGCACAGCGTGGGCCACCTCCTCTGGACGGCCGAGACGACTATCGCGATGAGGGGCTGGCACCGCGCCACACGTGCGTCCCGTTCGTCGGGGGACGCCTCGTGGACATGGCGATCCAACCGTGGGCGTCGCCATCACTCACGGACGAACGCCGTTGACTCATGCTCGTCGGTGGCCCCGAGTCGGAACGAGATCGGGGCTGATGGGGATCATCTGTAGTGAGTCTTTCCGCCGCGTGCGCTCGTGCCCTCGCCCCAAGCGACTGGGCGCAGAGTCAGGGGCTATTGCTGGTCCAGGCTGCGGCCGGCTTTCAGCGAATCCGGTGATTCCAGCACCACAAGCCCGTACCAGTGAGTGGCTCAGTGAACCTGGCATGCATTCCTTCGGCCGCCAGCACGGCCAGCTCGGCGTCGGTGTGGCTGCCTGCGTGGAACACGACGTGAAATTCTACGGTGGCATCCTGTCCGCGAAGAATCACCGCATCAACCCGATGAAGCGAAACCGACGCTGGCACAAACCGGGAAGGCGGAATGAGTAGGACGCTCAGGTCAGCGGTCGCTTCGTCGTCGAGTCCCCCGTACCACGCGCGTTGCGTTACAGCGAGAGACGCTCGGAGTCGCGCGCTATATCGTGGCACGGGACCAAACGCGGTCGTGGACCGGTGAAGACTTGAGCCAACCTACGCTCATGTATCCCCCTCGTAGGAGCAATTCAGCCGACGTCAGAGTAGGCGGTCTGTTGAGGGCCAGGTCGCCGGACCGGTTTCACCTGACCTAGCCGCTCCGCTCCCCGCGACGTGCGTCTAACCGCCGCCTGATGGCGCCCGTCATTTACCGGATCTGCCCGCCTGGGCGCCACGTGCGTTCAGCATCCCCATTTTGATGCGGTGGCGCCACCCTCCCCGCTATGAACGAAGGATTCCTGCTGTCTCGAGAAGCGCAGGCAGCACCGAGTCGGCGATGACCGCGTACCCGGCGCTCGAGGGGTGGATCCGGTCAGCGGAGAACAATGAGGTGTCAGACGCGAACGCAGCCGAGGCCCGGCCGTCCGCATCAGCGACGCGGCCTCCCTCGGCCTCCACGACTTCAGCCTGCCGGCGTCGCAGCACCTCGCTTGCCTGACGCACCGCGTCGCGCAGAAAGACCGGTACGTGCGGGACCGCGCCCAGGTCAGGTGCGGGGGCAACTACTACCTGCGCTTGCGCCGCGCGTAACCGCCGCACTGCTGCACCCAAGCTGCCTACGGCCGCGTCGAGGGGCTCACGGTGGGTGAGGTCGTTGGCGCCGATGACGATGAGCACAAGGTTCGGCCTCCACGCGAGCGCCGGACCGACCTGGTCGGCCAGGTCGCGACTGCGTGCACCAGGGACCGCGAACACGCGATGGTCGATCTCGTGGCCGTGCCGTTGCAGCGCCCCCACCAATCGCGCGCCCAGCCGGTCGGATGGACGTGCGGCTCCTTGACCCCAGGCGATGGAGTCCCCAAGCAACGCAAGTCGCGTGGTCGGCCACGCGGACCGCGCGCTCTCGTCGTCGGAGTTCAGCGCTCAGCCCGGAATGTTGCGAGGGTCGTGCCCGTAGGTGTTGCGCTCGCCGATGGTGCCGTCGAGGTTGCGAATGATGTGCTCGACGCGTGCGTCTCTCGCGCGCTCCCGGCCCTCCTTGACCGCGTCCTCCTTGCGGTTATGCTCGCCAGGCAGCTCGCCGTGTGCCTCCACGCGGTTCCGCCACTTGCCGTCTGCGTGGTACGTCTCGATGTCCCCTTCGGGCATAGTGCGTCACCTCTCAACCCGCTGCTCCGACTTCAACCAAGTACCCGCCGCAACGCGCCCGAATACGCCACCGAACCTTGGTGACCTGTCGGTGCATCTACGACAGCTTGTTCGTAGACTGTCGAACACACGTTCGATCCGTAGGAGGCGATGGCTCAGTGGCTGGGGGCATGGGGCGAAAGGACGACACGTTCGGTCGCGAGACCCTCGCTGAACGGGTCGCCAACACGCGTGCCCGAGACCCCGACGAGGCAGCCGGCGCTCGCACGGCTGCAGGTCCGGTAGCGCACGACACATCCGGCTTTCACCCGGCAAGGCCCACTTCCCCGCCTGCTTCGTGGGCTGCACCACCGGCGTTGCCACCGACGCCGAGTTCGCCACCTCCACCCATACGGCACTGCTGGTACCTCAACCCCGACCTCGGCCGACTCCCCGCCCTTCTGCTCAAGTGGCGTCACACCGGCGACCGGCACTTCGACGGGTTCATTTGCACTGTGGCCCTCGACAGCGACGGCGGATACGCCCTCGTCGAGATGTGGGTCGATGCCGCGCTGCTAGCGCCGGCATGACCCAGTCGGCGCAGGGAGGGCTGCTGGCCACCTCCCGCGCAACCGGATGGGCGGTCCGATGATCGCTCGAGAGGACGTCTGGCGAAACGCCGACCTACGGACTTAGGCGAGCGGGCCAACCCGCGCCTTATCGCCTGTTGGCGCATCCAAACATCTGGAGCTGATGAGCGTCGGTCTGCTCAGTCCCGTGGCGAGCACCCAAGTTCACCGCTGGCCGGTGCGAGAACGCGTCTCACCAACGAGTCGGCAGCATCTTCGCTGGTGTCGTTGCATGCGTCGCATCCGCATGCGGGGAACGCTTTGCTTCGTCGCCCACCGCCATGACGGAGAACGCTTAAGTGACGCTGGCCGCGGTCCATTGGGCCGGGACTGGGCTGGTCGTGCCGCGAGCGGGCGAGGCAAGATGACGTGCGTGAGCGACTCGGGTCGATGGGTGTCGTGGGACCAAGCAGCTGAGCTTGCCGGGGTGCGGGTGCCGACGGTGGAGCATGCCGTGCGCGTGGGACGCATCAAGCGCCGGCCGATGCGCGGTGCGCGACCGTCGTTGGACAAGGCGTCGGTGCTCGAGTGGGCGGTCTGGTATCGGGAGGTGAAGGCCGGACAGGCGCAGCGGCGTGCTGCTCGAGAACGTGCACGTGCTGCCAGCAAGTCTCGCGGCAGGGCTCGGGGACAGTCGCCGCGTGTCTCCACCCCTGAGGCCGTCGAGGCTCCCGAGGACGAGACGTGGTTGGCGGTCCCCGAGGCGGCGCTCGTGCTGGACTGTTCGGAGAGCTCGGTGTTGCGGTGGGCCGACGGCGGGCACCTGGTCGTCAAGGTTGACGGTCGAGCGTGGTTGTCGGGGTCGTCGGTTGCCCGGCTGGCAGCTACCCGCGCCGGTGATGCGGCCGCGTGGGTAAGCCAGGAGGAAGCGGCCGCCATCGTCGGGTGCAGCCACGCGCGCATTCCTGAGTTGGTCGACGAGGGGTTGCTGGTGCAGCGGCCCGGGCCGCGGTGGCAGGCGTCCATCAGCTGGGAGTCAGCGAACGCGGCTGCGGTGGTGTGGTCGCGCCGGCTCCGCGAAGCCGCCGCCGACCGTCAGGCACGGAAGGCTGCACGGCCCACGAATGCGGCCCCGGATGATGGTCAGGAGTGGGTGACGACCGGTAATGCGGCACAGATGCTGGGAATGACGCGCAACGGGGTGGGTGAACGCATCCGGTCAGGGACACTGCCGGCGGTGCTGCGGGGCAACCGCTACTGGCTGCGGCGCATGGACGTGGAGTCAGCCGCGACGGGGGAGGCGATGTACCCCTGCGACCAGGACCGTTCGCTCTGACGTCGGTTACTGCGACGGAGGCGCCGGCAACGGCGACGGCGACGGCGACGTCGACGTCGACGTCGACGTCGACGTCGACGTCGACGTCGACGT
>NZ_JBFUJV010000025.1:0-70331 GCF_056401175.1 Nocardioides sp. P4_G10
CGGGCGGCTCGCCGGTGACCGGGTCCTCGAGGGGCGGCGTGGCTCCGGAGAC
Organism: Nocardioides sp. P4_G10; assembly: GCF_056401175.1. Taxonomy (NCBI): domain Bacteria; kingdom Bacillati; phylum Actinomycetota; class Actinomycetes; order Propionibacteriales; family Nocardioidaceae; genus Nocardioides; species Nocardioides sp. P4_G10. The sequence goes on from NZ_JBFUJV010000025.1 coordinate 53, forward strand.
CTGGTCCGTGGGGTCGGCCGGGTCGTCCTGGCCGGACTGCCGCGGACCGGACCCGGCGAGCGCGTCCTCGGGTGCGGCCTCGTCGGCCTGCTCGACGCCGCGCCCGCCGAGGATCTCGACGAGCCGGGACGCGCGCAGCCTGAGGAACTTCCGGGGCTGGGTGCGGGTGCGGTCGAGGACCGCGACCTCGAGGGCACCGGCCGGGATCACCCGGTCCTCGGACTCGCTGTGGCCCAGGGCCGCGACCGCGACGCGGAGGGTCTCCTCCAGCGAGCCGCCGCCGACGTAGTGCTCGGCGAGGTGGCCTGCGACCGTGTCGGCCGCCCCACCCATCACGGCGTAGCCGTGCTCGTCGGCCACCTGGCCGTCGTAGGTGAGCCGGTAGAGCTGGTCGTCCTCGGCCGCGTCGCCGACCTCGGCGACGAAGATCTCGACCTCGTAGGGCTTCTCGCCGCCCGAGGAGAAGATCGTCCCGAGGGTCTGGGCGTAGGCGTTGGCGAGGCCGCGACCGGTGACGTCGCGCCGGTCGTAGGCGTAGCCGCGCATGTCGGCCAGGCGTACGCCGGCGATGCGGAGGTTCTCGAACTCGTTGTAACGACCGACGGCCGCGAAGGCGATCCGGTCGTAGATCTCGCTGACCTTGTGCAGCGCCTGCGAGGGATTCTCCGAGACGAACAGGATCCCGTCGGCGAACTGCACGGCGATGACGGAACGACCGCGGGCGATGCCCTTGCGGGCGAAGTCGGCCCGGTCCTTCATCAGCTGCTCGGGCGAGACGTAGAACGGCATACTCATGTGACTGTGCTCCTACGTCAGATCAGGTGAGGGCGGCGGCCGGGCCGTCGGGGCGCTGCATCCGGGCGGCGATGATCCGGTCGGCGATGGCCGAGACCTCTTCGTCGGGCAGCCGCCGGCCACCGTCGGGCGTGATCACGTGGACCACGGGGAAGATCCGGCGGGTCAGGTCGGGGCCGCCGGTGGCCGAGTCGTCGTCGGCGGCGTCGTAGAGCGCCTGGACCAGGGCCGTGACCGCGCCCTCGGCGTCGAGGTCGTCGCGGTAGAGCTTCTTGAGCGAGCCCCGGGCGAACAGYGAGCCCGACCCGACGGAGTGGAAGGCCGTCTCCTCGTAGCGTCCGCCGGTCACGTCGTAGCTGAAGATTCGGCCCTGGTCGGCGACGAGGTCGTAGCCGGCGAAGAGCGGCACGACAGCGAGGCCCTGCATCGCGAGACCCAGGTTGGCGCGGATGAGGGCGGCAAGCCGGTTGGCCTTGCCGTCCATCGACAGCGTCGTGCCCTCGATCTTCTCGTAGTGCTCGAGCTCGGTCTGGAACAGCCGGACCATCTCGACGGCGAGACCCGCGGCGCCGGCGATGCCGACCACGGAGAACTCGTCGGCCGGGAAGACCTTCTCGATGTCGCGCTGGGCGATGATGTTGCCCATCGTCGCGCGCCGGTCGCCGGCCATGACGACGCCCCCGGCGAAGGTGGCCGCGACGATCGTGGTGCCGTGCGGGGCCAGGTTGCCGGCGTCACCGGTGGGGACCGCGCGCCGCGACGGCAGGAGGTCGGGCGCCTGGGCGCCCAGGAAGTCGGCGAAGCTCGACGTCCCGGGGGTCATGTAGGACGCAGGCAGTCGGGAGTCGCTCATGCGGCTCACTGACCGCCCTTCTGGATGAACGACTTCACGAAGTCCTCGGCGTTGGTCTCGAGGACCTCGTCGATCTCGTCGAGGATCGCGTCGACGTCCTCGTCGATCATCTCCTTGCGCTCGGCGACGTCGGACTCGACGACCTCCTCGGTCGCCGTGTCCTCCTGCGAGGACTTGCGCGGCTGCTTCTGCTCCTGGGCCATGCCTCGACCCTATCCACTCCCGCCGACGCCACAAGGACGTTCACCGTCGGCGGACGGGCGCGTCGTGCTCCGCGGACGCCGTCAGGCCCTCAGCGGGTGATCGCCGCGACGAGGGCCTGGGCGGAGTCGCTCCGGTCGATCAGCTCGCCGACGTGGGCGCGGGTGCCGCGGAGGGGGTCGATGGTGGGGACCCGCTGGAGCGACTCGCGGCCCGGGAGGTCGAAGATCACCGAGTCCCACGACGCGGCGGCCACCGAGTCGGCGTACTTGTCGAGGCAGCGGCCGCGGAAGTAGGCGCGGGTGTCGACCGGCGGGTCGTGCATGGCCGCCTCGATCGTCGCGTCGTCGAGCAACCGCTCGATGCGACCGGCCGCGGCGAGGCGGTGGTAGAGCCCCTTGTCGGGTCGTACGTCGGCGTACTGCAGGTCGATGAGGTGCAGCTTGGCGTCGTCCCAGTCGAGGTCGTCGCGGTCGCGGTACTGGGTGAGCAGCTTGAGCTTGGCGACMCAGTCGAGCTCCCCGGCGCACTCCATCGGGTCGCGCTCGAGCCGGGTCAGCACCGACTCCCAGCGGGCGAGGACGTCGACGGTCTGCTCGTCGGCGTCGGCGCCGTAGCGGTCCTCGACGTACTTGCGGGCGAGGTCGAGGTACTCCAGCTGGAGCTGTACGGCAGTGAGCCGGCGCCCGTCTCGCAGGGTGACGAGGTGCCGCAGCGTCGGGTCGTGCGAGACGTCGCGCAGCGCCTTGACGGCCCCCTCGACGCTCAGGTCGCGGTCGATGAAGCCGTCCTCGATCATCGCGAGCACGAGCGACGTGGTGCCGGTCTTGAGGTAGATCGAGACCTCGGCGAGGTTGGCGTCGCCGAGGATGACGTGGAGACGGCGGTAGACCGCGGGGTCGGCGTGCGGCTCGTCGCGGGTGTTGATGATCGGCCGCTTGAGGGTGGTCTCGAGCCCCACCTCGACCTCGAAGTAGTCCGCGCGCTGGCTGATCTGGAAGCCGCGCTCGGGCGTCGTGTCCCGCCCGTCCTGCCCGATGCCGACGCGGCCCGCACCGGTGACCACCTGGCGGGAGACGAAGAACGGCGTCAGGTGCCGCACGATCTCGGCGAACGACGTCGAGCGCCGCATCAGGTAGTTCTCGTGGGCGCCGTAGGACGCGCCCTTGTTGTCGGTGTTGTTCTTGTAGAGCACGATCGGGGTGCTGCCCGGCACCTGCGCCGCCATCCGTGACGCGTCGAGCATCACCTGCTCCCCCGCCTTCTCCCAGCGGACCACGTCGAGCGGCGTCGTCACCTCCGGTGAGGAGTACTCCGGGTGCGCGTGGTCGACGTAGAGCCGCGCACCGTTGGTGAGGATGACGTTGGCCAGGCCGAGGTCCTCGTCGGTGAGCTGGCTCGGGTCGGCCACCTGCCGGGCCATGTCGAAGCCGCGCGCGTCACGCAGCGGCGACTCCTCCTCGAAGTCCCAGCGCGCCCGCCGCGCCTTCACCGTGGAGCTGGCGTAGGCGTTGACGATCTGGGAGGACGCGACCATCGGGTTGGCCGACGGCTGTCCCTGCACCGAGATGCCGTACTCGACCTCCGTGCCCATCACGCGCCGTACGCTCATGCGATGAGCCTACGGGTGTGGGACGAGCGCGTGCTGCCGCGCCTGACCGATCGGAGCCTCCGTGGCCCCGAGCTGGCCGCGCTGCGCAGGGCGGCCTGCTCCGGGCTCACCGGACGCGTGCTCGAGATCGGCTTCGGGAGCGGCCTGAACGTGCCCTGGTACCCCGGCGGGGTCACGTCGGTGGCTGCGATCGAGCCGTCGGACCTCGCCTGGGAGCTCTCCGAGGGCCGGCGGTCCGCCAGTGACGTCCCGGTGGCGCGAGCCGGGCTCGACGGCCAGCGGCTCGACCTGCCGGACGACTCGCACGACAGTGCGCTGGTGACGTTCAGCCTGTGCACCGTGCCGGACCCCCTGCTGGCGCTGCGGGAGGCGCGGCGCGTGGTGCGCGACGGTGGCCGGCTCCACGCACTCGAGCACGGCACGGCGCCCGAGGAGTCCGTACGCCGCTGGCAGCGCCGGATGGAGCCCGTGCAGCGAACCGTCTTCGCGGGCTGCCACCTGACTCGCGACGTGCCCGCCCTGCTCGCGTCCGCCGGGTGGCGGGTCGAGGACCGGGAGCAGGACTACCTGCCCGGACCGGCCCTCTCCCGGCCGTGGACGTACGTCTACCGGCTCGTGGCCGGCTGAGACGACGTGGGGCGGATGGTCAGCGTCCGCGGCGGAGGAACCCGACGAGGAACAGCACGATGACGACGATGACGACGATGATCAGAATGGTTCGCATCCCGTCAACCTAGTGCGCGCACGCACCGCGACCACACCCTCCCAGGGGTGTCCGGGCGGCCGTGTTGCTCAGTCGCCGCGGGACTGCCACGCATGCGCGGCGTTGACGGCGACGATCCCGGCAAGCGTGACCAGCAGCGCCAGGAACTGGTCGTTCACGCCGAGCACGATGCTGATCGGGATGAACGCCACCAGCGAGATGATGCCGAGGGCCAGCTGGCGGCCACCCGCACCGGCCACGGCGGCCGTACGACGCTGCTGCAGCTCGCCCCGCTCGGCCGCTCGGCGCTCCACCGCACGCTCGATGCGCTCGGCGAAGCCGTCCACGAGCTCGGCGTCGTAGCGGGCACCGAGCTCGCGCCGAGCCTCGAGGGCGGCCTCGATGTCGCCGTGGCCGAGGTCGTCCCCGTGGCTCATCCGCAGCTCAGAGGTACTGGCCGGTGTTGGCGACCGTGTCAATCGAGCGACCGGGCTCGGTGCCCTGCTTGCCGGTGATGAGCGTGCGGATGAAGACGATCCGCTCGCCCTTCTTGCCCGAGATCCGCGCCCAGTCGTCGGGGTTGGTGGTGTTGGGCAGGTCCTCGTTCTCCTTGAACTCGTCCACGCACGCCTGGAGCATGTGCTGGACCCGGAGGCCGCGCTGGGCGGGGTTGAGGTCGCTGTCGAGGAAGTCCTTGATCGCCATCTTCTTGGCCCGGTCGACGATGTTCTGGATCATCGCACCCGAGTTGAAGTCCTTGAAGTAGAGGACCTCCTTGTCGCCGTTGGCGTAGGTGACCTCGAGGAAGCGGTTCTCCTCCGACTCGGTGTACATCCGCTCCACCGTCGCGCGGATCATCGCGTTGACGGTGGCCATGCGGTCCTGGCCGAACTCGGTGAGGTCCTCGGCGTGCAGCGGCAGGCTCGGGGTGAGGTACTTCGAGAAGATGTCGCGCGCCGACTCGGCGTCGGGGCGCTCGATCTTGATCTTCACGTCGAGGCGACCCGGGCGCAGGATGGCGGGGTCGATCATGTCCTCGCGGTTGGAGGCACCGATCACGAGGACGTTCTCGAGAGCCTCCACTCCGTCGATCTCGCTGAGCAGCTGGGGCACGATCGTGTTCTCCACGTCGGAGGACACACCCGAGCCGCGGGTGCGGAAGAGCGAGTCCATCTCGTCGAAGAACACGATGACCGGGGTGCCGAGCGAGGCCTTCTCACGCGCCCGCTGGAAGACCAGGCGGATGTGGCGCTCGGTCTCGCCGACGTACTTGTTGAGCAGCTCGGGACCCTTGATGTTGAGGAAGTAGGACTTCCCTGACGCCCCGGTGCGCTCGGAGACCTTCTTGGCCAGCGAGTTGGCGACCGCCTTGGCGATCAGCGTCTTCCCGCAACCGGGCGGGCCGTAGAGCAGCACGCCCTTCGGCGGCTTGAGCTCGTGTTCCTTGAACAGCTCGGGGTGGAGGTAGGGCAGCTCGACGGCGTCGCGGATCGCGTCGATCTGGGTGGTGAGCCCGCCGATCTGCGTGTAGTCGATGTCGGGCACCTCCTCGAGGACGAGCTCCTCGACCTCCGACTTCGGGACGACCTCGTAGACGTAGCCGGCACGGGTGTCGAGCAGCAGCGAGTCACCGGCCCGGATGGTGACGTCCTCGGCGCACAGCGGCTCGGCAAGCCGCACCACGCGCTCCTCGTCGGCGTTGGCGATCACGAGGGCGCGCTCGCCGTCAGCGAGGATCTCCTTCAGCATCACGACCTCGCCCACCTGCTCGAAGTCGAGGGCGGCGACGACGTTGAGGGCCTCGTTGAGCATGACCTCCTGGCCGCGCACGAGACCGTCGAGCTCGACGGCGGGGCTCACGCTGACGCGCAGCTTGCGCCCGCCGGTGAAGACGTCGACGGAGTCGTCGTCGTTGCGCCCGAGGAACGTGCCGAAGCCCGCCGGCGGCTGCGCCAGCCGGTCGACCTCCTCCTTGAGCGTGGTGATCTGGTCGCGCGCGTCGCGCAGCGTCTGGGCCAGCCGCTCGTTCTGGCTCGAGACGGCCGCCAGGGACCGCTGCGCGTCGGCCAGCCGGGTCTCCAGGCCGCGCGACTGACCGGGCAGGTCCTCCAGACGGCGTCGCAGGTCGGTGACCTCGTCCTCCAGGTAGCGCACCTGAGTGGCAAGTTGCTCGCGGGTCGGCTCAGTCATCTCGCACCTCCTGCTCAGTGACACTACCCATGGATCCACGGGACGGAAGTGAATATCTCGCCGTGTTGATCACCGTTTCGCAACGCAGGCGTGAGGCGTGCGTCAGCCGCCGTTGAGACGCCGGATCGTGTCCAGCTCCGCCTGCGTCATCTCCCCCGACGCCTCGAGCACCTGTTGCAGCACGGCCGACTTCCCGGCGAGGTAGGTGTCGATGTCCATCTCCGGGTCGGCCGCCAGCGCCTGTTTCACGGCGGCGTACGCCTCCCGCAGGTCGTCGTGGGACCGGAGCACGTCGCGGACGGCCAGGTGGTTGCGCACGTTCAGGGTGCCGGCGGTGCAGACGTAGACGTTGCGCCGCGGCTCGTCAGGCGCGTGGAAGGCCTCCCTGCCGGCGACGCCGAGGTCGCCGCGATGCACGTAACCGACCGACTCGAGCGCCGCGATCGCGCCGGGCACGTCCTGGGCCTCGACGACGACGTCGATGTCGAGGATCGGCTTCGCCGCCAGCCCCGGGACCGACGTGGACCCGACGTGCTCGACCGTGGCCGGTGAGATGGCGGCCAGGGCCTCGCGCAGGACCGCGGCGACGTCGGCGTACTGCTCGGCCCACCGCGGCGACCAGTCGACGACCTCGATGCCGCTCACTCGCCGTCGGCGACGTGCCCGGGCTCGACCAGCGGGATGTCCGCGGGCCGGGGGCCGGTGTAGTCCGGACCGTAGGCGCCGGGTGCGGGACGCCGGGTCTTGCGGGGCGGCTGCTCCCCCGGCGCCATCCGGCGCGCGGTGACGAGGAACGCGGTGTGCCCGATCATCTTGTGCCCCGGGCGCACGGCGAGGCCCTCCACGTGCCAGTCGCGCACCAGGGACTCCCACGGCTGCGGCTCGGTGAACCCGCCGTGGACGCGCAGGGTCTCGACGACGCGGGAGAGCTGGGTGGTGGTGGCGACGTAGGCGCAGACGATGCCGCCGGGCACGAGCGCGTCGGCGACCGCGTCGACGCAGTTCCACGGGTCGAGCATGTCGAGGATGACGCGGTCGACCTGGCCGCCGAGCGCCGGCAGGCCTTCCTTGAGGTCGCCGAGCCGGAGGTCCCAGGCCGGGTGGGTCTGGCCCTCGGGGGCGGAGAAGAACTGGTGGACGTTGCGCCGGGCGACGTCCGCGAACTCCTCGCGGAGCTCGAACGACGTGACGCGGCCCCACGGTCCGACGGCGCGGAGCAGCGAGCAGGTGAGGGCACCCGACCCGGCACCGGCCTCCACGACGCGTGCGCCGGGGTAGATGTCGGCGAGCGCCACGATCTGGGCGGCGTCCTTCGGGTACACCACGGCCGCGCCGCGCGGCATGGAGACCACGAACTCGTTGAGCAGCGGGCGGAAGACGAGGTACTGCCCGCCCGCCGAGGAGACGAGCGTGAAGCCCTCCTCGCGGCCGATCATGTCGTCGTGGTCGAGGTGGCCCTTGTTGGAGAAGAACCGCTTGCCCGCGACGAGCTCGAAGTTGTGCTTGCGACCCTTGTTGTCGACCAGGCGGACCCACTCGCCCTCACGCAGGGGGCCGCGGTGGACGCCGGACCAGGCCTCGGCGGGGACGTCGGGAGAAGGCTCGGACATGGCGCGAACCCTAGTGTTCCGAGGGCCGATTTCCCTCAGCGGCGACCGTTGTCGCGAAACGCGCGGTCGACGTCGGCGGTCGACAGCACCCCGTAGATCCGGCCGTCGGCCTCGACGAGGAGGTACTCCTCCGCGGGTCGTCGACTGATGGCGAGGATGAGGTCCTCCCCCGCGACGGTGGCGGGCAGCGTGAGCCCCTCCTCCATCGTGCGGGCGACCGCCGAGACCGCCACCCAGGGACGCCGCTCGGCCGGCATCGCGGTGACCGCCGCCTCGCTGACGATGCCGACGGGGGTGCCGTCGGGCGTGACGGTGACGATGCTGCCCGCCTCGGCCTCCTGCGCCCGGCGCACGGCCTCGGCGAGGGGCAGGTCCTCGGGGACGGTGAGCGTACGACGTGCGAGCGGGCGCGCGACGAGGGCAGGGAGCCGCTGCCGGAGCCGGGCGTGGGACATCGCGGCCGTCGCGCCGGTCCAGAGGAACAGGCCGAGGATGAACACGAGGACGAGGTCGAGGATGCTCGGCGGCTCGCCGATGACCTGCTCCTGCACCAGCGGCCAGGCCAGCAGCGCCAGGGCCGTGATGCGACCGCCCCACCCGGCGACGATGGTGCCGCGGTGCTGGTTGCCGGAGGCACCCCAGACCAGCGCCTTGAGCACGCGCCCGCCGTCGAGCGGCAGGCCGGGCACGAGGTTGAGCACGCCGATCAGCAGGTTGGCGCCGGCGAGCAGGATCATCGCCTCACGGACGAGCCCGTCGGACATGACGTAGGCCACGGCGCCGGACACGGCGCCGACCGCGATCGAGGTGAGCGGACCGACGACGGCGATCCAGAACTCATGGCGAGGGCGTCGCGACTGCCCGTCGACCTCCGTCATGCCGCCGAGGAAGTGCAGCGTGATCGAGTTGACGCCGTAGCCCAGGCGCTTGGCGACGACCGCGTGGGACGCCTCGTGGAGCAGGACGGAGAGGTAGAGCACGACCGCGAACACGAAGCCGGCGACGTACTTCCAGAACCCCAGACCGGGTTGGGCAGCCTCGATGCGCGGCCCGAACGCCAGCGAGATCAGCAGAGCGACGACGAACCACGAGGAGGTGATGAGGACGTCGATGCCGACGATCGACCCGATGCGCAGCGTGCCGCGCGGGCGCGGCGGGCGCCGTTGGTCGCCGTCGGCGGACGCTGGATCGGTGGGTTCGGACACGCCTCGACCCTAACGAACCCTGCCCACAGCGGAGGCCTGCCCGCACGAGTCGTCCGCCGCCGTGCTTCTGCTGTCGGTGGCCGCGCCTAGGCTGAGCCGCGTCATGTCGATCCCCCTCCCGGCTCCTGCCACCACGACAGCGCCTGAGTCCCCCGCCGAGCGGATCTCGACGCCCGTCGACGGGGTCGACGTGCTCGGGGCGATCTCGCCCAGCCGGGCGGGCGACTTCATGGCCTGCCCCCTGATGTACCGCTTCCGCACCATCGATCGGCTGCCCGAGCCGCCGTCCCCCGACGCCGTCCGCGGCACCGTCGTGCACAAGGTCCTCGAGGACCTCTTCGACGCACCGGCGGCGGAGCGCACGCCCGAACGCGCCGGCGACATGCTCGTGCCCACCTGGGAGCTGCTGCTCGAGGCAGATCCCGGACTGGCCGAGATGTTCGGCGGCGAAGGCCCCGACCTCGCCGCATGGCTCGCCTCCTGCCGCACCGTGCTCGACCGCTACTTCGACCTCGAGGACCCGCGCCGCCTCGAGCCGGCCGAGCGCGAGCTCTACGTCGAGGCGCTGCTCGACTCCAAGCTGCTGCTGCGCGGGTTCGTGGACCGGGTCGACGTGGCGCCGGACGGCCGGATCAGGGTGGTCGACTACAAGTCTGGCAAGGCCCCCAGCGAGGGCTACGAAGCCAAGGCGTTGTTCCAGATGAAGTTCTACGCGCTCGTCCTCTGGCGGCTGCGCGGCGTCGTGCCGTCGGTGCTGCAGCTGGTCTACCTCGGCAACGGCGAGATCCTCCGCTACGAGCCGGACGAGGACGACCTCCGCGCCACCGAGCGCAAGGTCGAGGCGGTGTGGCGGGCCATCCGCCTCGCCCAGGAGACGGGCGACTGGCGCCCGAGCCCGTCCCGCCTCTGCGACTGGTGCTCGTTCCACGAGTTCTGCCCGACCAAGGGCGGCACGATCCCGCCGCTGCCCGAGGCCGCTCCGGCCCCGGCGTCGGACGCGTCGACCGACGAGTCCACCGACTGACGACCCCGCCGACYGCCGGGAGCGGCGTCAGGCGGTCGGGTTCGCCGACCCGCTGGCGTACGCATCCACGAGTGCGGCGAGACCGGCGGTGTCGAGGCCGTCGAGGGTGTCGACGAAGACGCGCCCCTCCCCCTCGAGGATCGGCACGTGGTGAGGCACGCACAGCACGGTGCACCCGGCAGCGACGGCCGACTTGGCGCCGGTGTTGGAGTCCTCGATCGCCAGGCACTGGCCCGGGTGGACGCCCAGCTCGGCGGCCGCGGTGAGGTAGGGCTCGGGATGCGGCTTGCCGAACTCGACACGGTYCCCGGTCACGACCGTCGCGAAGGCGTCGTCGGGGAGCCGGGCGAGGATCGGGTCGACGAACCGCTGCCACGACATGGTGACGAGGGCGCAGGGCACGCCCCGCCGGTGCAGGTCGGTGAGGAGCTCGCGCGCACCGGGTCGCCACGGCACCTCCACCTCGACCCGCGCGACGACGCCGTCGAGCAGCTCGTCGACGATCTGCTGCGGCGTGCGGTCGATCCCCATGTGCACGCGGATGTAGTCGCCGGACTCGAGCAGCGCGTTGCCGACGAGGTTCATCGCGTGCTCCTCAGACCAGGAGCCGCCGTACTTCTCCGCCATCGCGTACTCGGTGGCGATCCAGTAGGGCTCGGTGTCGACGAGCGTGCCATCCATGTCCCAGAGCACCGCGGCCGGTAGGGGCGTGGGAGCGCCAGCGACCTCGCCGACCCGGCTGCGGTGTGATGTCACGCGCCCGACCCTATCCAGCGCCGGGGGTGCCACCCGACGGCGCCCAGCACTCGACACCGGGTGGTCAATCCCCGTCCGGCACGGGTAGACAGGAGGCCACTCGGGAGCCTCTCGGGGACGACGACTTCTCTGGAGAGCCCATGGTCGCCCTGCACACCACGATCGCGATCGTGCTGGTCATCGCACTCATCATCAAGGTCCGCATCGACCCGGTGATCTCGCTGATCCTCGGATCCCTGTACCTCGGACTGGCCAGCGGCGTCGGCTTCGCCGGCACCATCGAGGCGATCACCACGGGCTTCGGCGGGATCATGGCGGAGGTCGGCCTGCTGATCGGCTTCGGTGTGCTGATCGGCTCGCTGCTGCACTCCACGGGCGCGTTCCGTCGCCTGGTCGCGCTCCTGGTGCAGCGGGTCGGCTCGGCGCGGCTGCCGTACGCCCTGACGTCGATGCTGGCGGTGGTGATGCCGTCGATCTACGTGGACGTGCAGGTCGTCCTCGCCGCACCCGTCGCCCGGTCGGCGTCCCCGTTCATCGGCAAGGTCGGGCTCCCCGTGCTCGCCTCCGCGCTGGGCTGCGGCATCTTCGCCGGTTACGTCTTCGTCATCCCCGGCCTCGCCGCGATCTCGATCGCCGGCCTGCTCGACATCCGACTCGGTGACTGGCTCATCTACGGCGTCGTGATCGGTCTGATCACGGCCCTCGTCTCCACGTTGCTGATGCGCCTGCTGTTCTCGGCCGGCGGCTTCTGGAACCCGGAGACGGACGAGGAGGTCGACGAGGCGATGGCCGAGCAGGAGGCGGCCGACCGTGCCTACCTGACGGGCGAGGCGGACTCCTCGCAGGAGGCGGTGGCCAGCAGCGAGGCGGAGGCGACCGCCGCGCGGGAGCAGGAGGGCGTACGCCAGCTCCCGCTCGTGGTCCTGATGCTGCCGATCCTGGTGCCGCTGCTGCTCATCGCCTTCGGTGCGTTCGCCGAGCTCGGCGGCTGGTCCAACGCCTTCATCGCCTTCCTCGGCGACGCCAACATCGCGCTCTTCATCGGTCTCCTCGGGGCCTACTTCCTCTCGCGCGCCTCGTCGGGCCGCGAGCACACCAACGAGGCGATGGAGGACGGGTTCCACACGACCGGCGAGATCCTGCTCATCACCGGTGTGGGCGGCTCGCTCGGCGCGGTCATCGAGGCGACCGGGCTCGACAGCGTGCTGGGCGACCTGTTCCAGGCCGACGAGGGCGCTCCCGTCGTGCTGAGCATCCTGCTGGCGTGGTTCATCGCCGCGGTCCTGCACCTGGCGATCGGCTCCGTGTCGGTGGCGGCGATCACCGCGGCCGGCATCATCGCCCCGATCCTCGACTCGCTGGCCATCTCCCCCATCGCCGTCGGCCTCGCCATCGCGTCGGGCGCGATGTTCGCCCTGCAGGTCAACAGCAACTTCTTCTGGATGTTCAAGTCGCTGCTGGGCCTGTCGACCAAGGGCACGCTCAAGACCCTGACGCTCGTGACCTCGGTCGCCTCGGTGGTCTCGCTGCCGCTCGTGATGCTGGCGGCCGTCGTCCTGTGACCCGGACGCCCGTCAGGCGTTCGCGGCCACGGGCACCCGGATGAGGAACGTCGTCGGGCTGTCGTCGACCGGCGGCTGGTAGACGACCTCGCCGCCGTGGCCCCTCGCGATCTCTCGCACGAGGTACAGGCCGAGGCCGGTCCCGCTGGTGGCTCCGGCCGCGGCGAAGCGGTCGAACAGGCGGGAGACCAGCTCGTCAGGTACGCCAAGGCCCGCGTCCGTGACCCGGAGCTCGACGTGGTCGCCACGCACCTGCGCGCCCATCACGTAGGGCGGGGCGCCGTGGCGGATGGCGTTGTCCAGCAGGTTGTCGATCGCCTGGGCGAGGCGCACCTCGTCCGCCTGGAGGACGGCGCCGTCAGGCACGTCGACACCGACGTGGGCGGTGGGACTGGCGGCCTCCCGGCGGGCTGCGGCGCCCCGGACCAGCTCCGGGAGCGACACGCTCTGCCTCCGGAACTCCATCCCAGAGCCCTGCAGCTGGGAGGCAGCGGTGAGGTCGGCGGCGAGCCGGCGCAGTCGCTCCGCACTGCTCCGGATGCCGCGGAAGAGCTGGTCGCGCTCGCCGGGCGACATCTGGCCCTCCGACACCTGGAGGGCATGGGCGCTGCCGTCGATGACGGCCGTGGGGTTCCGCAGCTCGTGGGCCGTGACGGCGAGCAGGCGCGCCTGCTCGGCCATGGCCTGCACCCGGTCGTTGGCGTTCTGTCGTTGCTCGGTCTGGTCGCGGGTGACCTTCGCGAACCCGATGTGCAGGCCCCGGTCGTCGTGGACCGGGCTGATGACGACGCTGGCCCAGAACCGGGTGCCGTCCTGGCGCACGCGCCAGCCCTCCTCGGCGAACGACCCGTCGCGCAGCGCTGCCTCGAGGTTGTGCTGCGGGTGCCCCGTCAGCTGCTGCTCCTCGGGGTAGAAGACCCGGAAGTCGCTCCCGATGATCTCGTGGGCGCGGTAGCCCTTGATCCGGCGCGCGCCTGCGTTCCAGCTCATCACCCGTCCTCGGGTGTCGAGCATGAACACGGCGTACTCCTCGACCGCGGCGACCAGGAACCGGAACTTCTCCTCGGTGCGGTGCAGCTCGTCCTCGACGGTGCGCTGGGCGCTGATGTCCTGAACCTGCGCGAACACGTAGAGCATCTGGCCGACAGAGTCCCGGATCGGGACGAGCGTCACGAGGGCGGTGCGGACGTCCGTCGCTCCCGGCGGTCCGGGGATGCGGTGCTCGAACGTGGCGACGTTCTCCTGCGAGGTCCGCAGTGTCTCGAGGCGGTGGTCCAGGACGTCGCCCAGCCCACCGGTCAGGCGGCCGTAGTYGACCCCGACCAGCTCCCTCGGCTCGCACGACATGAGGTCGGCGAGCGCGTCGTTGGCCCGCACGATCGTGGCGTGCACGGTCATGGTCGCCATGCCGATCGCGGCCCGGTCGAAGAGCGCGCGGAAGCCCTCGAGGTGCTCGTCCAGGATCTCCTGCTCGAGCCGGGTGGCGTCCGCATCCACCCCGAGCAGCTCGGCAGGAACCTCGGTGGGCGACGGCGACGGCGACGGCGGCGACGGCGGTGGACGCGTGACGGGCTCCGGGCTCGTGACCTGCAGGCTCTGCAGGAGGCGCTCGGGGAGCTGTTCCAGCGGGATGGACTTCTCGATGAAGTCGATCGCGCCCAGCTCCCGGACCTCCGCGGCGAGGTGGGTGCCACCGAAGCCGCTGAACATCACCACGGCGGTCTCGGGCCGCACCGCGAGGATCGACGGCAGGGTCTCGAGACCGTCCATCCTGGGCATGGAGACGTCGAGGAGCACGAGCGTCGGCTCGTCCCGGATCACGAGCGCGATGGCCTGCTCGCCGTCCGCGGCCTCGCCCTTGACGTCGAACAGCCCCGAGGACTCGAGCCGCATGCGTACCAGGGTCCGCACGTCGACGGAGTCGTCGACGAGCACCACGGAGACCTTGCGGGCCTCACTCACTCGGTGTTCCTCCATCTGCTGCCCCGTCCATGGTCGAGCGACCCGCCGCCGTGCGTCGCAGGTCGCCCCTGGGTCCCGTTCCCGAGATCGCCCTCCCGCATGCATGGCCGAGGGCGGGATGACGCCGGCCCGGTCAGTCCTCGGGGTCGTAGCCGAGGTTGGGCGAGAGCCACCGCTCGGCCTCGGCAAGCGTCCAGCCCTTGCGCTCGGCGTAGTCGGCGACCTGGTCGCGCGCCAGCCGCCCCACCACGAAGTACTGGGCCTGCGGGTGGGAGTAGTAGAAGCCGCTGACCGACGCACCCGGCCACATCGCCATCGACTCGGTGAGCTTGATGCCGGTGTGCTCCTCGACGTCGAGGAGCTCCCAGAGCGTCTGCTTCTCGGTGTGCTCGGGGCACGCGGGGTAGCCCGGCGCCGGGCGGATGCCGTCGTACTGCTCCTTGATGAGCCCGACGTTGTCGAGGTGCTCGTCGGGCGCGTAGCCCCACAGCTCCTTGCGCACCCGCTCGTGGAGCCGCTCGGCGAAGGCCTCGGCGAGCCGGTCACCGAGCGACTCGAGCAGGATGGCGTTGTAGTCGTCGAGGTCGGCGCGGAAGGCCGCCACGCGGTCGGAGAGCCCGTCACCGGCGGTCACCGCGAAGGCTCCGACGTGGTCGCGCAGTCCGGTCTCCTTGGGTGCGACGTAGTCGGCGATCGACCGGTTGGGCACCCCGTCGCGGTGCTGGCCCTGCTGGCGGAGGTGGCGCAGGGTGGCGTGCACCTCGCTGCGCTCGTCGTCGAGGTAGAGCTCCACGTCGTCGCCCACCGAGCTGGCCGGGAAGAAGCCGACCACGCCGTGCGCGCGGATCCACTTCTCCTCGATCATCTGGTCGAGCATGGCCTGCGCGTCGTCGTAGAGCTTGCGGGCCGCAGGTCCGGAGCTGGGGTTGTTGAGGATGTCGGGGAACGCGCCCTTCATCTCCCAGGCGTTGAAGAACGGCTGCCAGTCGATGTAGCGCCGCAGGGTCGTCAGGTCCTGGTCACGGAGCACCCGTACGTGCTGGCTCGCGCGCACGCCGGTGAGCGGCGAGACCGCCCGGTCCTGCTGGAGCAACATGTGGGGCTTGGGCGGGCGGTAGTCCGACCAGTCGACCTGGGTCGCGTTGGCACGGGCGTGCTCCAGCGTCACCATCGGCCGGTCGTTCTTGGCCGAGTGGCGCGTGCGCAGGGAGTCGAAGTCGGCCTTGACGTCGCTCATGAGCTTCTCGCGACCGGTCGGGCTTAGCAGCGCCGCTGCGGTGGGCACCGATCGGGACGCGTCCTTGACCCACACCACGGGGCCGTCGTACTTCTGGTCGATCTTGACCGCGGTGTGGGCGCGCGAGGTGGTCGCACCGCCGATGAGGAGGGGGATCTCCAGGCCGAGCCGCTGCATCTCCGAGGCGAAGTTGACCATCTCGTCCAGCGACGGCGTGATCAGGCCGGACAGGCCGATGATGTCGGCGCCGTTCTCCTGCGCCGCGTCGAGGATCTTCTGGGCCGGGACCATGACACCGAGGTCGATCACCTCGTAGTTGTTGCACTGCAGGACGACGCCGACGATGTTCTTGCCGATGTCGTGGACGTCGCCCTTGACCGTCGCCATGACGATCGTGCCATTGGTGTCCTTCTGGGCCGCGAGCGCGGGGTCCTTGGCCTTCTCCTCCTCGATGAAGGGGATCAGGTAGGCCACGGCCTTCTTCATGACGCGGGCGCTCTTGACGACCTGCGGGAGGAACATCCTGCCAGCGCCGAAGAGGTCGCCGACGACGTTCATCCCGTCCATCAGCGGACCTTCGATGACCTCGATCGGACGACCGCCGGCCGCTGCGATCTCCGCGCGGAGCGCCTCGGTGTCGTCCTCGACGTGGGCGTCGATGCCCTTGACCAGGGCGTGGGCGATCCGCTCGCGCAGCGGCAGGCTGCGCCACTCGTCCTGCACCTCCTCCGCGGCGCCGGCGGCGATGTTGAAGCGCTCGGCGATCTCGAGGAGACGCTCGGCGGCGTCGGCACGGCGGTTGAGGACGACGTCCTCGATGCGCTCGCGCAGCTCGGCGTCGACCTCGTCGTAGACGACGAGCGCGCCTGCGTTGACGATGCCCATGTCGAGGCCCGCGCGGATGGCGTGGAAGAGGAAGACGGCGTGGATCGCCTCACGGACCGGGTTGTTGCCCCGGAAGGAGAACGAGACGTTGGAGATGCCGCCGCTGACCTTCGCGCCGGGGAGGTTCTGCTTGATCCAGCGGGTGGCCTCGATGAAGTCCTCGCCGTAGGTGGCGTGCTCCTCGATGCCGGTGGCGACGGCGAAGACGTTGGGGTCGAAGATGACGTCCTCGGGCGGGAAGCCGACCTCGTCGACGAGGATCCGGTAGGCCCGCTCGCAGATGGCCTTGCGCCGGTCGAGGTTGTCGGCCTGGCCGTCCTCGTCGAACGCCATCACGACGACAGCGGCGCCGTACTTGCGGCACAGCCGGGCGTGCGCGCGGAACGGCTCCTCGCCCTCCTTCATGGAGATCGAGTTGACGATCGCCTTGCCCTGCACGCACTTGAGGCCGGCCTCGATGACCTCCCACTTGGACGAGTCGACCATCACCGGCACGCGGCTGATGTCGGGCTCCGCCGCAATGAGCTTGAGGAAGCGGTCCATGGCCGCGACCCCGTCGATCATCCCCTCGTCCATGTTGACGTCGATGACCTGTGCGCCCGACTCGACCTGCTGCGCAGCCACGGCGAGGGCAGCGTCGTAGTCGCCGTCCTTGATCAGCTTGCGGAAGCGGGCGGAGCCGGTGATGTTGGTGCGCTCGCCGACGTTGACGAAGAGGCTGTCCTGGGTGATGGTCAGCGGCTCGAGACCGGACAGTCGCATCACCGGCTCGATGGTCACGGGCTCGCGACGGTCCTTGCCCTCGACCGCGCCGGCGATGGCGGCGATGTGGTCGGGCGTGGTGCCGCAGCACCCGCCGACGAGGTTGAGGAAGCCGGCGTCGGCGAACTCCGCCAGGACCGCGGCCGTCTGGTCGGGCGTCTCGTCGTACTCGCCGAAGGCGTTGGGCAGGCCGGCGTTGGGGTAGACGCTGACGAACGAGTCGGCGAGCCGCGACAGCTCGGCGACGTAGGGGCGCATGTCGCGGGCGCCGAGGGCGCAGTTGAGGCCGACGGCCAGCGGGCGGGCGTGGCGGATCGAGTCCCAGAACGCTTCGGTGACCTGGCCCGAGAGCGTACGACCGGACGCGTCGGTGATCGTGCCGGAGACGATGACCGGCCAGCGGCGCCCCTGCTCCTCGAACAGCGTCTCCACGGCGAAGATCGCCGCCTTGGCGTTGAGGGTGTCGAAGATCGTCTCGATCACCAGCAGGTCGGCGCCGCCGTCGACGAGACCGCGTGCGGCGACGAGGTAGGCGTCGGCGAGCTGGTCGAACGACACGTTGCGCGCGCCCGGGTCGTTCACGTCGGGCGAGATGGAGGCCGTCCGGGTCGTCGGGCCGAGGGCGCCGGCCACCCAGCGCGGGCGGTCGTCCGTCGCGGCCGCGTCGGCGGCCCGGCGGGCCAGCCTGGCCGCCTGGTGGTTGAGCTCGTAGTCGAGCTCCTCGAGGCCGTAGTCGGACAGCGAGATCGCGTTGGCATTGAACGTGTTGGTCTCGATGATGTCCGCACCGGCGGCGAGGTAGTCCTCGTGGATCGCCCGGATCAGGTCGGGCTGCGTCAGCGTGAGCAGGTCGTTGTTGCCGATGAGGTCGCTCGGGTGGTCGGCGAAGCGCTCCCCGCGGTAGCCCGCCTCGTCGGGACGGTCGCGCTGGATCGCCGTACCCATCGCACCGTCCAGCACCATGATCCGCTCGCTCAGGATCGCCGTCAGGGCGGCGGTGGCATCAGGGCGGTGCTGCGGCTCCACTGGTGGTGGCTCCTCTCGGGCGGCGGTACGGCCAGCCTAGGAACGTCGTCCGACACTCGGACACGCTTCCCACATGGTGGCACCCGGCGCGTCGGCCGGTGAAATCACCACGGGCTGCTGGGCGCGGCGCCCTAGGCTGGGCAGGTGATCGAGTTCGACGACGTGCAGGATCTGGTCTCCCCGGTGGTGATCGCCGCCTTCGAGGGCTGGAACGACGCCGCCGACGCGGCGTCTGGTCTGGTGGACCACCTCATCGAGCAGTGGAAGGCCGAGGTCATCGGCGCGATCGACCCCGAGGAGTTCTACGACTTCCAGGTCAACCGGCCGATCATCGGCACCGACGTCAACGGCTACCGACGGCTCACCTGGCCCACCACGCGCATCGCCGTCGCGCGCCCGGCCGAGCTGGACCGCGACGTCATCCTGGTGCGCGGCATCGAGCCCAACATGAAGTGGCGCCAGTTCTGCGCCGAGCTCCTCGCCGCCTGCGACGACCTCGGCGCCGAGCTCGTGATCACGATGGGTGCCCTCCTCGCCGACACGCCGCACACCCGCCCCATCCCGGTCACCGGCACCGCGACCGAGCCCGAGCTCGTCGACCGCCTCGTCCTCGAGCAGTCGACCTACGAGGGGCCCACCGGCATCCTCGGCGTCTTCAACGACGCGTGCGCCCAGCTCGACATCCCGGCCGTCTCCTACTGGGCGGCGGTCCCCCACTACGTCGCCCAGCCGCCGTGCCCCAAGGCGACGCTCGCCCTCCTCGGCCAGCTCGAGGAGCTGCTCCAGGCCCCCATGCCGATCGGCGACCTCGCCGACGACGCCAGGGCCTGGGAACGCGGCGTGGACGAGCTCGCCGCCGAGGACGAGGACGTCGCCGACTACGTCCGCGCCCTCGAGGAGACCCGCGACACCGCCGAGCTCCCCGAGGCCTCCGGCGAGGCCATCGCCCGCGAGTTCGAGCGCTACCTCAAGCGCCGCGACACCGACTGAGGGTCCCGCGCGTCTGCGCGTCGTACGCCGACACGCCGGGCGGCGGTGAGTGAGACACCTTCTGCCGCCTCAGAACCTGCCTCACGCACCGCTCGGGCGGCGGGGAGGGGCGTACGTCAGAGCGAGAGGCCGAGGGCGGCGTCGAGGAGCCGGTGGATGGTCGCCGCGGCCTCCGGGTCGGAGGTGTCGGCGAGGCCGGTCGTGCCGAGGGTCCCTTCGACCCACTCCTGGATCGCGGCGACGGCTGTCGGGGCGTCGAGGTCGTCGGCCAGCGCGGCGAGCACCCGCTCGACGTACGGGAGGGCGGGCGCACCGTTGCCGAGCGCGAGGGCGCGGCGCCAGGTGGCGAGGGTGTCGACGGCGTCCCAGAGCTGGTCGTCGGTCCACTCCCAGTCGCTGCGGTAGTGGTGGCGCAGCAGCACCAGCCGGATCGCCATCGGGTCGACCTCGCTCATCCGCAGCGCGGAGACGAAGACGAGGTTGCCCTTGGACTTCGACATCTTCTCGCCGTCGTAGGCGACCATCCCGGCGTGGGCGTAGGTGCGCGCGAACCGCTCGCCCGGGTGGGCGACCTGCGCGTGACCGGCCGACATCTCGTGGTGCGGGAAGACCAGGTCGCTGCCGCCGCCCTGCACGTCGAACGTGGACCCGAGGTGGTCCAGCGCGATCGCGGAACACTCGACGTGCCAGCCGGGTCGGCCGGGGCCCCACGGGCTGTCCCACGCCGGCTCGCCCGGTCGCTCGGCACGCCACAGCAGGCAGTCGAGCGGGTCCTTCTTGCCCTCACGGTCGGGGTCGCCGCCGCGCTCGGGGAAGATCTCGAGCATCGTGTCGCGGTCCAGCCCGGACA
The DNA here is from genome assembly GCF_056401175.1 of Nocardioides sp. P4_G10. Lineage (NCBI taxonomy): Bacteria > Bacillati > Actinomycetota > Actinomycetes > Propionibacteriales > Nocardioidaceae > Nocardioides > Nocardioides sp. P4_G10. Next base: position 20,276 of record NZ_JBFUJV010000025.1, read on the forward strand.
CCGCGCCGAAGGTGTCGTCAGCGGTCACCGAGAAGTAGAGGTCGTCGTCGACGCGATAGACCGAACCGGCCTCGTCGAGTCGCTGGATCAGCTCGATCACCTGCGGGATGGACTCCACCGCCCCGGTGTAGTGCGCGGGCGGCAGGACCCTCAGCGCCTCCATGTCCTCGCGGAAGAGCTGGGTCTCGCGCTGGGCGAGCTCGGCCCAGTCGACGTTGACCTTAGTGGCGCGCTCCAGCAGCGGGTCGTCGACGTCGGTCACGTTCTGGACGTAGGTCACCTCGTGGCCGGCGTTTCGCCAGGCGCGGTTGAGCAGGTCGAAGGCGACGTAGGTCGCGGCGTGCCCCATGTGGGTGGCGTCGTAGGGGGTGATCCCGCAGACGTACATCCGAGCCGGACCCTCGGGCCGGGTCTCGACGAGGGCGTCGCTCGCGGTGTCGTGCACCTGCACGACGGGGCCCGTCACGGGCAGTGAGGGAACGTYGGGCGACGACCAGGCACGCATGACGCGCAGCCTATCCGCCGCCCGGGAGGCGCCAGCCGGGAGATCTCGATACGCCCCTGGTCGCGCCTTCGTTCCTCAGGCGCGGGGCCACTCGATCTGACCGCGCCCACGCGCCGACCTCGTTCCTCGGTCGTCGCTGCGCGTCTCAGAAGGGTGGCCAGGGGATGACGGGGTACGACGACGAGCGCGGGCCGGGGAACGTCCCCCGCGCCAGCAGCCGGGCGACCCGTCGCTTGGTGGTCTCGACCTCGTCGTCGGTCAGCATCCCGGAGAGCGTCGCGCCCAGCTCACCGTCGAGCGCCGCCGCGAGCACCCGCAGCCCGTCGGCCTCCTCCGCGCTGATCGCGTCGCCCACGAAGCCCCACAGCACCGTGCGGAGCTTGTGCTCGACGTGGAAGGTCAGCCCGTGGTCGACGCCGTGCCGGTGGCCGTCGGGCATGGGCAGGACGTGCCCGCCCTTGCGGTCGGCGTTGTTGACCACGACGTCGAAGAGCGCCATCCGCCTCAGCGGCTCGCTGTCCTCGTGGACAAGAGACACCGCCTGGTCGTGGGCGTCGAGGCCGTCGAAGACGTGGCGGAAGCCGGCCGGGACCTCGCCCTCGCCGACGATGTCGACGGGTGCCGCGTCCTCGACCTCGTCACGCCACAGCTGGACCATGCCCGGGCCGTGCGGTCCGTCGCCGAGGACCGTCGGCGGCACGATGTCCCAGCCGAGCGCCTCCGAGACGGCGTACGCACCCACCTCGCGGGCGGCCAGCGTGCCGTGCGGGAAGTCCCACAGCGGCCGCTCCCCCGCGATCGGCTTGTAGACGACCCGGACGCCGCCGAGCTCGCCGACGAAGGTGGCGTTGGACGCCGGCAGCACGCGTCCGTGCAGGGTCAGCTCCCCGGTGGGGAAACCGGCCGGGAGGGTGCTGTCAGGGATCACGGCGCCGGAAGCCGTTGGCACGGACGCAGAGGTGCCCGTCCGGGTCGATCGGCTCGCCGCAGAAGGGGCAGTCGGGGCGCCCCGCGCCGATCACGGACAGTGACCGCTCCACGAACGAGCGCGCCGCGGCGGCGGTGAGCCGGACCAGGAAGATCTCGTCGGGCTCGGGCTCGAGGAGGTCCTCGAGGTCCTCCTGCAGCTGCTCGGGCGAGACGACCGCGGCCTCGGTGAAGGGGAAGACCTCGATCACCACCCGCTCGTCGGCGCCGTCCCACGACAGGGTCATCGTCCCGGCGCGGAACTCCTCCTCGATCGGCTGCTCGAGGGGCTGGGTGTCGGTGAGGTCTCGCGGCGCGATCGCCGGGATCAGCACGTCGCCGCCGGCGGCCTGCATCAGCTCGTCGAGGAGCTCGTCGATGCGCTCGGCGAGGGCCTGGACCTGCTGCTTCTCGAGCGAGACGCTGACCAGCCTGGCGCCCTCGCGGGCCTGGAGGAAGAACGTGCGCTGGCCGGGCTCGCCAACGGTGCCGGCGACGAAGCGCTCGGGTGGGTCGAAGCGGTGCACGACGGGCATGTCACTCACCCTAGGGCGTGCCTGTCTGGGGTCCGGCGCCTCCACCCACCTCGGCGTCCGCGCGCCGGCTGCGGGTGGTGCGTCGGGGCTTCCTGGGCGGGGTCAGCCAGGCGAGGTCGCCGGCGTGGGTGTTGGTGCCGATCACGAACGGCCGTGACTCGGTGTAGCGCACGATCGACACCGACGCGGGGTCGACGTGGATGCGCTGGAAGAGGTCGAGGTGGGTGCCGAGCGCGTCGGCGAGGATCGACTTGATCACGTCGCCGTGGCTGACGGCGAGCCACACGGCGTCGTCGCCGTGCTCGGCCGCCACCCGCGCGTCGTGGCGTCGTACGGCTGCCACCGCGCGGTCCTGCATCGCCCGCATCGACTCCCCTCCGGGGAAGGTGGCCGCCGACGGCTGCGCCTGGACGGTCTTCCAGAGCTTCTCCTTGGCGAGCTCCTTGAGCGGCCGTCCCTGCCACTCGCCGTAGTCGCACTCCGACAGCTGCTTGTCGCTCCCGGCCCGCAGCGGTTCGGCCTGCCGGGTGGTGATCTCGCGGCACGTCTCGCGGCAGCGCTCGAGGGGGCTGGTGACCGCGGCAGCGAGCCGTACGCCTGCGAGCCGATCCCCCACCGCGACCGCCTGCTTCACCCCGGCGTCGTCGAGGTGGACGCCGGGCAGCCGGCCGGCGAGGACTCCGGTGGCGTTGGCCGAGGAGCGGCCGTGTCGAACAAGGATGACGGTGGGCATTCTCCAGAGGTTAGTGGGGCTAGCCTCGGCCTTGTGATCGTGGACAACGCCCTCTACCACCGGGGCAAGCGGGTGCCACTGGGCAACGGGGATGACCAGAGCCTCGGGCACGCGCGGGTGCCGTGCGACCCGGGTGACTTCCAGTGGATCGGCATCCACGACCCCAGCCCCGACGAGCTCGAGCTGATCGCCCGCACCTTCGACCTGCACCCGCTGGCCGTCGAGGACGCCGGCGACTCCCACCAGCGGCCCAAGCTCGAGCACTACGGCGACACGCTGTTCCTCGTGCTCAAGACGCTCTGGTACGTCGACGAGGAGGACGCGGTGGAGACCGGCGAGATCAACATGTTCGTCGGTCGCGACTTCATCGTGACGGTCCGCCACGGGGAGGGCATCAACCTCTCGGATTCGCGCCACGACCTCGAGGAACGTGCGCAGGTGCTGGAGCACGGCCCGATGGGGGTCATGTACGCCATCTGCGACCGCGTCGTCGACGAGTACGAGAAGGTCGGGGCGGCGCTGGAGGAGGACGTGGACGAGGTGGAGGAGTCGGTGTTCTCCCCCGGCCGCACCGACGACTCCGTCCGGATCTACGTCCTCAAGCGCGAGATCGCCGAGGTCCGCCGCGCGGTCCTGCCGCTGCGCGAGCCGATGCGGAAGTTCTCCCTGCACTCCGACACCGTCCCGACGATCCGCACCCCCATCCCCATCACGGCGGAGACCGCGACCTACTTCCGCGACGTGGCCGACCACCTCCAGCGCGTCTCGGAGGTGATCGACAGCCTCGACGTCCTGCTGTCGACCGCGTTCGACGGCCATCTGGCGCGCATCTCGGTCCAGCAGAACGAGGACATGCGCAAGATCTCCGCCGGTGCCGCCCTCGTGGTGGTGCCGACCCTGATCGCCGGGATCTACGGCATGAACTTCGACCACATGCCCGAGCTGCACTGGACCTACGGCTACCCCTTCGCGATCGTCCTCATGATCGGGGTGGCCGCTGGGTTGTTCGCGCTGTTCAAGAAGTCCGGGTGGCTGTGACCCGAACCACGACCGCTCCCACTGCGTGGCGGGTGGTCTGGTGGTTCGGCTTCGTCAGCCTGGCCGCCGACATGGTCTACGAGGGCGCCCGCTCGGTCTACGGCCCCGTCCTCGCAGCCCTCGGTGCGTCCGCGCTGGTCGTCGGGCTCGTGACCGGAGCCGGTGAGGCGATCGCGCTCGTCCTGCGCCTGGCGTTCGGCCCGATCGCCGACCGGACGGGCCGCTACTGGTCCCTGACGATCGTCGGCTACGGACTCACCGCGGTCTGCGTCCCGCTGATCGCGCTGGCGCCGCGGCTCGGCGCGGCCGGGCTGGCCTTCGCCTCCACGATGATCCTGCTCGAGCGCCTCGGCAAGGCGGTCCGGTCGCCGTCGAAGTCGGCGCTGCTCGCCCACGTCGCGACCGCCGTCGGCCGTGGGCGCGGATTCGGGGTGCACAAGGCCCTCGACCAGGTGGGCGCGTTCGCCGGACCGCTCGTGGTGGCCGGGGTCGTCGCGGTCGCGTCCCTCTGGTGGGGCATGGCCGTGCTCGCCGTCCCCGGCGCCGTCGCGATGGTCCTGCTGCTCACCCTGCGCCGCCGCGTCCCCGACCCCAGCGTGTACGACGACACGCCCCCTCCCGCCGCCCAGGAGCACCCGCCACCGAGCCGCGGCTGGTGGGCGGACGTCGTCGGGTCGGGCCTGCCGGCCGACTTCTTCCGCTACGCCGTCGCCGCGTCGCTGACGACGGGTGCGCTGGTCACCTTCGGGATCATCGGCTACCACCTCACCGTCGACGACCTGATGCCCGTCGCGGCCGTCCCCGTGGTGTATGCCGCGGCGATGGGCGTCGAGGCGGTCGCGGCACTCGCCGTCGGCTCGGTCTACGACCGCACCGGCCCGCGGGTGCTGCTCCTCGTGCCGGTGCTGGTGGCGCTGGTGCCGGCCCTCGCCCTCGGCTCGGCCATGGTCGCGGTCCTGGGCGGCGTCGTCGCGTGGGGCGCGGCCCAGGGCGTCCAGGACTCGACGGTCAAGGCGGTGGTCGCCGATCTGGTCGACGCGCCGCGCCGCGCGACGGCCTACGGCGTCTTCGCAGGGATCCAGGGACTCTTCGCGATCGTCGGCGGCGTCACCGCCGGATGGCTCTACGACCGCTCGCTGCCGGCCCTCGTGGCCGTCGTCGCCGTCACCCAGGTCGTGGCGCTGGTGCTGCTGGCCGACACGTTCAGGCGGTCAGCACGCCGGCTCCGAGCAGGATGAGCGTGCCCGCGCCGAGCAGGATCCGGTAGATCACGAAGGGCGTGTACGAGTTCGTGCTGACGTAGCGCAGCAGCCAGGCGATGGCGGCGTAGCCGACGACGAACGAGACCACCGTGGCGGTGATGGTGGGACCCCACCCGAAGTCGTTGTGGCCGTGGGGGATCTCCTTGAGCTCGAAGAGCCCGGCGCCGACGACCGCGGGGATCGCGAGGAGGAAGGCGAAGCGGGTCGCGGCCTCACGGTCGAAGCCGAGGAAGCGGCCCATGGAGATCGTGGCGCCCGAGCGCGAGACGCCGGGGACCAGGGCGAGCGCCTGCGCGAGGCCCATGAGCACCGCGTCCCTCAGGTTGAGCTTGCCCAGCGTCCGGTCGGTGCGCCCGACGCGGTCGGCGATGCCGAGGACGATGCCCATCACGATCAGCGTCGTGCCGGTGATCCACAGGTTGCGGAAGTCGCGCTCGATGACGTCCTTGAGCAGCACGCCGAGCACCACGATCGGCAGCGAGCCGATGATGATGTACCAGCCCATCCGCGCGTCGATCGTGCCGCGGTACTCCGCCTTGAACAGCGAGCGCACCCACGCGCTGCCGATGCGCCAGATGTCCTTGCGGAAGTAGATCAGCACGGCGAGCTCGGTGCCGATCTGGATGACGGCCGTGAACGCCGCCCCCGGGTCTCCCCAGCCGAACAGCTCGGGGAAGATCCGCAGGTGCGCGCTGCTCGAGATCGGCAGGAACTCGGTCAGCCCCTGGATGACGCCGAGGACCACTGCCTTGAGGAGATCGATCACAGGGCGTGAGCCTACGGGCGCGTCCCGTGCGGTCCGCGCACCACCCGTGGCTACCCTCACCACCATGCAGCAGCGTTCCCTCGGCGCGACCGGGCTCAAGGTCTCCCGGCTCGGTCTCGGCACGATGACCTGGGGCCGTGACACCGACGAGCACGAGGCGCGCGACCAGCTGATCGCCTTCGCCGAGGCCGGGGGCACGCTCGTCGACACCGCGGCCGGCTACGGCGACGGCGCGAGCGAGGAGCTGATCGGCACGCTCATCGGCGACGTCGTCGCCCGCGACGAGGTGGTCCTCGCGACCAAGGCCGGCATCCACCGGCGTACGGGCGCACGCGTCACCGACACCTCCCGCGGCAGCCTGCTGACCACCCTCGACGCCTCGCTGAAGCGGCTCGGGGTCGACCACGTCGACCTCTGGCAGGTCCACGTGTGGACCGATGAGACCCCGGTCGAGGAGACGCTCAGCGCCCTCGACCTCGCCGTGACCTCGGGCCGCGCGTCCTACGTCGGCGTCTCCAACTACACCGGATGGCAGACCGCGCAGGCCGCGACCTGGCAGCGGGCCGTCCCCGGGCGGGTGCCGCTGGCGTCGACCCAGGTCGAGTACTCGCTCCTCAACCGCCACGTCGAGCACGAGATCGTCCCGGCCGCTCAGGCCCTCGGGCTCGGGGTCCTCCCCTGGTCGCCCCTCGGCCGCGGCGTGCTCACCGGGAAGTACCGCACCGGCACCCCGTCGGACTCGCGCGCCGCCACCGAGCACTTCGCCGGGTTCGTCGGGGCCTACCTCGACGAGCGCGGCCGCGGGATCGTGGAGGCAGTCGCGCGCGCCGGCGACGGTCTCGGCTGGTCGCCGCTGGAGGTCTCGCTCGTGTGGGTACGCGACCGGCCCGGGGTCGCCGCCCCGATCGTCGGTGCCCGCACGGCCGCGCAGCTCAAGGGAGCGCTCGGCATCGAGGAGCTGACCCTGCCGCCGGAGATCGTCGACGCCCTCGACGACGTGTCGGCAGACTGAACCGCACCCCTTCGAGGAGAGAGGGAGAGACGATGGCCAGGATCCAGCGCCGCCCACCGGGCCGCGGGGTTGAGTGGGAGTTCGAGACGCTCGTGCTGCCCAAGGACTTCTCCCGCAACGTCGTCACCCGCGTGCTCGTCGAGCGCGCCGAGCACGGCGGCTGGGAGCTCGACCGGCTCCGCATCGGCAACGACGGCAAGCGACGGGTGGTGCTGCGCCGCAAGATCATCCGGCAGCGGCTGACCCTCTTCGCCGGCTGACCCCGTTCGACCGACATTCCGACCGGCATGGGGTGCGGACCCCATGGACGCCGCCGTCCCCACGGTGCTCGACTCGAAGGAGCGGGGCCACCCCGGTCCCGGTTGAGGGGACGGCGCATATGACACGCAGGCACAGGCCGGCACTCGGGATCGTGGAGCTCGCGGTGGACCCGGCCGACGTGGACCAGGAGACCTATCCCGTCCGGATCAGGCTGACCCGGCCGCTGACGGCGTACGAGGCGGAGGGGCTGGCGTCGGTCGAGCCGGGCATCCGGAGCGAGGGGGACGCGATCGTGCTCCCGGCGGCGCGCCTGGACGACGTGGCACGCGACGTCGACACCTGGAGCGCGCGCCTCGAGCGGGTGCAGACGCGCGCCGACCAGCTCGAGGGCGAGACGCTGGTGGCCGACCAGCGACGGGTGGACGACCACGCGCGGCACGGGTCCCACCTCCGCAGCCAGCAGGTCAACGACCGCGGGCTGCACTGAACAGGGCCCGGGCCGGGCGGCTACCAGCCGCTGGAGCCCGGTCCACCCTTGAACGGTCCGGTGACCCGCGACGTGATCCAGCCGCCGTAGAAGCTGCCCGGCTGGGGTTGGACCACCTCGTCGTCGACGGTGCAGCGGTCGACCCGGCCCGGGTAGAGCGCGACGTGGCCGACCAGCGACTCGAAGCCCTTCGAGGGCGTCGGGTAGGTCCACGCCACGGCCGGGAGCACGTCGTCGCCGACCACGAGGTCGTAGTAGGCCGCCTGCCCCTTCCACTCGCACCACGAGGCGCCCTGCCCCGGGCGGAGCACCCCGTCGGCGAAGTCGGCTGCCGGCAGGTAGTACGTCGGCGGGTGGCTGGTCTCCAGCACCCGCACGCTCGCGGTGGTGTCGGCGACGACGAGGCCACCGTGGGTGACCACGACGTGCTCGTTGCTCGGGTCCACCCGCGGCGGGCGGGGGTAGTCCCACACGGACTCGGTCATGCACCCAACCTACGGAACGGTCCCTACGGCTCGAGGTCGCGCGACGCGAGCCAGGCGCGTCCGCGACGGTCCGAGGCCTGCGCGAGCCAGGCCTCCTCGATGACCTCGACGAGCTCCTGCCGCTCGATCTCCCCCACCCGGGAGGTACGCAGCAGCACCGACGCGTGACCGTCGAAGTGCGGCGTCGTGAAGAACGGCAGCCGCTCGTCCTGCAGCAGCGCCTGCTTGTCCCCCTCGGAGCCGACCCAGATGACCACGACGTCGTCGTAGCGCTCCCCCGTCTCGGGGTCCACGGCGTCGGGTCGTGGCGTCCGGAAGAACACGAACGACTTGCTGCCCACCTGGTAGACGGGATTCTTCTCCGGGCGTACGACGGTCACGTGCGGCATCGCACGCGCGGTCGCGTGGATGTCGTCGACCGTCGCCGGGCGACTCACGACGAGGCCGCCGCCGCCTTCGCCCGCAGCTCGGCCACCATCGCGTCGGGGTCGTCGGCTGAGTAGACGGCCGAGCCCGCGACGAAGACGTCGGCCCCGGCCTCGGCGCACCGCTCGATGGTCTCCAGCGACACGCCACCGTCGACCTGCAGCCAGGTCTCGACGCCGTGCTTGCGCATGAGCTCGCGGGCGGTGCGGATCTTGGGCAGGCACAGGTCGAGGAACTTCTGGCCGCCGAAGCCGGGCTCGACGGTCATGATGAGCACCATGTCGAGCTCGGGCAGCAGCGCCTCGTAGGGCTCGATCGGCGTCGCCGGCTTGAGTGCCATCGACGCGCGGGCGCCCTGCGACCGGATCTCGCGGGCGAGCCGCACCGGCGCCTTGGCCGCCTCGGCGTGGAACGTGACCGACCCGCACCCCGCCTCGGCGTAGGCCGGTGCCCACCTGTCGGCGTCCTCGATCATCAGGTGCGCGTCGATGGGTTGGGAGGCGTGCTTGCTGAGTGCCTCGACGACGGGCAGGCCGAGGGTCAGGTTGGGCACGAAGTGGTTGTCCATGACGTCCACGTGCACCCAGTCGGCACTGGGGATACGCGCCACCTCGTCGGCGAGGCGCGACAGGTCGGCGTTGAGGATGCTCGGCGTGATCTGGATGCCCACAGGGCGAGCCTAGTGACTCCCGGGACCATCCAGACGCGCGGCACTGCTCCCGGCGGGTACGACGACGTGGAGCGCGTTGCGGTCGACCTCGAACGTCGCCGTGGTCGTTGCCGCGATCTCGCCGTCGAGGTTGACCGGGAGCGGCTCGTCGGTGACCAGGCGCAGGCGCCGGGTGGTGAGGTGGTGCACCCGGTCGTGCTCGACGAGGTGGCCGGTCCGGAGCAGCCGCGCGACCGAGAGGTGGTCGTGCAGCCGGCCCTGCTCGACGGCGTACACGTCGAGGAGGTGGTCGTCGATCGAGGCGTGCGGCGCGACGGTGAGCCCGCCTCCGTAGTGCCGCCCGTTGCCGACGGCGACCTGCATGAGGTCGGCGAGCTCGAGGGTGGTGCCGTCGTCGAGCTCCAGGCGGGCGGCGAACGGCCGGTGGGACCGGTACGCCGCCAGGGTGGCCGCCGGGTAGGCGAAGCGGCCGAGCCGCTGCTTCAGCGCCGGGGTCAGCCTCTGGGTGACGGCGACGGAGAGACCGACCGAGGCCACGTTGAGGTAGGCGCGCCCGTCGACCCGCCCGAGGTCGACGTCGACGACGTGGCCGTGCACCAGCGTGTCGACCGCCGCCGCCAGGTCGTCGGGGACCCCGAGCGTGCGGGCGAAGTCGTTGGCGGTCCCGAGCGGCAGGACGCCGAGCGCGGTGCTGGAGTGGGCGACCATGGCGGCGGCGCAGCCGATCGTGCCGTCGCCCCCACCGACCACGAGCAGGTCGGGCTCGGACTCGACGGCGACCGCCAGCGCCTCAAGGAGCTCGAGCCCGCCGTGCACGGGGTGCACCGTCACGTCGTCCGACACACCGCGAGCTGCTGCCTCCACGAGCGGGAGCGCTCGCGCCCCGCGGCGGGCTGCGGTGTTGACGACGACTGCGACCCGACCGGTGCGCGGCTGGGTCGGCCTGTTCTGCTGCATGGCCCGAGGCTAGGGCGCGTGCGTGAGAGGACGATGAGGACGACCTGTGCGCGGGCTGTGGCGCCTAGGACTCCTCGGGCTCCGGCGGGGCCTCGGCGCCCTCGTCCTCGTCGCGGGCCGCCCACTCGAGCAGCGGGGCGATGTCGAACGGCTTGTCGTCGATGCCGGCGTGCAGGTCGCCGATCTCCGCGAACCGCTGGGGCATCGTGAAGATGGTGAAGTCGTCGGGCACGCAGTCGTCGACCTCGTCCCAGCGGATCGGCGCCGACACCCGGGCCTCGGGCACGCCCCGGACCGAGTAGGCGGCGGCGATCGTGTGGTCGCGCGCATTCTGGTTGTAGTCGACGAACAGCTGGGAGGGGTCGCGGTCCTTGCGCCACCACGCCGTCGTGACCTCTCCCCCAGCTCGCCGCTCGACCTCGCGTGCGAACGCCAGCGCGCCGCGGCGTACGTCCTGGAAGCCGTGGTCGGGCGGGATCCGCACGTAGACGTGCATCCCCGAACCGCCGCTGGTCTTGGGGAAGCCGACGGCACCGAGCTCGTCGAGCACCTCGTGGGCGATGTGGGCGACGCGCTGCACGGTGGCCCAGTCGCACTCCGGACCCGGGTCGAGGTCGATGCGCCACTCGTCGGGCTTCTCGGTGTCGGAACGCCGGCTGTTCCAGGGGTGGAACTCGACCGTCGACATCTGCACCGCCCAGATGACGCTCGCCAGCTCGGTCACGCACAGCTCGTCAGCGGTGCGCTTCCACCGGGGGAAGAACAGCTGGACGGTCTCGACCCACTCGGGTGCTCCGGCCGGCAGGCGCTTCTGGTGCACCTTGTCGCCCGCCAGGCCCTTGGGGAAGCGGTGCAGCATGCACGGACGCTCGAAGAGCGCGTTCACGATCCCGTCGCCGACGGCGAGGTAGTACTCGACGAGGTCGAGCTTGGTCGCGCCGCTCGGCGCGGCGTCGGTGGGCGGGAAGTAGACCCGGTCGGGGTTGGTGACCTTGACGACGCGGTCGTCGACCTCGATCTCGGTGAACGGCGACGCCATGTCAAGGAGCCTAGTCGGAAGCGACGCAGTCGCGTCCGGCGTGGCGAACGAGGTCGAGTGGCCGCGCGCCCGAGGCACGAGGGCGCGACCGGGCGTACCGAGACCAGCAGCCCGAGGCGGGGGTCACTACGGCGCGGAGGTCTCCGACGGCTGCTGCTGCCCGTCCTGCTGCCCGTCCTGCTGCTGGGGCTGCTGGTCGCCGGGCTGCGTCTCCTGCGGCTTGTCCACGGTCACGGTGACGACGTCGGACCAGCCCTCGTCGGCGTACTGGCTCTCGGGACGGTGCCAGCGGAACTCGGTCGTCTCCGCAACGGGTACGACGACCCGCGCGACGCCGTCGCGCGAGGCGAGGACGGGCTTGCCGACCGGGGCCCACTGGCCACCGGGCGAGCGGGACTCCAGGACGAGCGGGTCGCCCGTGAGGCGTCCGGACCCGTCGGTGACGCGTCCGGTGAGCTCGACCTCCTCGTCGGGCTTCACCTGCTGCCTGCCGGCCGCCACGCTCGTCGACAGCGAGACGCCCTCGAAGTCGAAGGTCGAGCCGGAGGCCCGGACGGCGTCGAGGTTGAAGGCCTTTCCGTCGCAACCGAAGCCGGTGACCGCGAAGCCGGGGCCGTCGCCGTGCTCGGCGGCGAACTGCGCCGGCGTGGCGGAGCCGGCCCGGTCGACGGTGGCGCCGGAGGAGAGGTCGACGAGCGCCCAGTCGTAGGTGAGTGCGGAGGAGGACACGGTGGTCCAGGACCCGGCAGGAGCCGACACGGCCGCCCGCCCGCGCCAGGCGGTGCCGGCCGGACTCTGCCGGCTCACGGCCATGACCCACGAGACGCCCGAGCTGCCGCCAGTGGCCGCGACGGCGACCGACGAGTCCAGCCCGGCGAGCGAGTCGAACGAGGCGTAGGGTCCGGCCGCGCTGCCGGCGGCGGTCGGGACGAGGCCCAGCGACCGGCGGCCGAGCGGGGCGGCGTAGGGACCGAGGTTGATGCGTGAGGCGGGCGCGGTCGCGTTGGCGAGCAGGTCGGCGCACCCGACGTAGGTGAGGTAGACGTCGGAGTCGCCGGTGGCGGGCCCGGACAGCGTGCGTGAGCCGCCCGCGGCGTGGGCGGGACTGCTGACCAGGGTCGTGCCCACGGTCAGGGTCAAGGTCGTGGCGGCCAGGGCCGTCATGATGCTGCGCACGTGCATGGATTCCTGCTCCCCGTGACACGGCGCACCCCTCCGGTGCGCCGAGCTGACTCCATCATGCTGGTCAAAGCAAAGGATGGGAACCGCCCAGGCGCGAAAGTCACCCCAATTGGTGGCCGATGCGCTCCCACTGAGCCCCTCAGGCCCGTCGGCGCAGGGTAGCCGCGAACATAGCGTCGGTGCCGTCGCGGTGCGGCCACAGCTGGAAGCGGCCCACCTCGTCGGTGTCGCCGCGGCGGGCCAGCACGGCCCGCACGACGTCGCTGGTCTCCGCGACCACGGGCGAGCAGGTCGCGTAGACCACCACGCCGCCCGGTCGCACCGACTCCAGCGCCGAGTCGAGCAGCACCTGCTGGATCCCGACGAGCTCCTCGACGTCCTCGGGCGTACGACGCCAGCGCGACTCGGGACGTCGTCGGAGCGCGCCGAGCCCCGAGCACGGCGCGTCGACCAGCACCCGGTCGAAGGTGCCGGGGAGCCAGGCGGGGCGCATGCCGTCGCCGGCGAGCACCTGCGCCGCGCCCTCCGGCGTGGCACGCAGCGCGGACGCGACCAGCGCTGCCCGGTGCGGCTGCCGCTCGTTGGCGACGAGCACGGCCCCGCGCTGGGCGGCGAGCGCCGCCAGCAGGGCGGCCTTGCCCCCAGGCCCGGCGCACAGGTCGAGCCACCGCTCGTCGCGCCCGTCCAGCGGGGCATCGGCGAGCGCGAGCGCGACGACCTGCGAACCCTCGTCCTGGACCCCGGCGCGTCGCTCGGCGACCGCCGGGACGGCGGACGGGTCGCCACCGGCCAGGGTCACGGCGTACGGCGACCGGCCGGTGCGGGTGCCGCCGGCGGCCTCGAGCTCCTCGACGGTCGACATGCCGGGGCGGGCGACCAGCGTGACCCGCGGCGGGGCGTTGTCGGCCTCCAGCAGCGCGTCGAGCTCCTCGTCGCTGCCGACGGACGCGGCCAGCGCCTCCCCCAACGCCGCGACGACCCAGCGGGGGTGGGACCGGGCGACGGCGAGGTGGGCGTACGGGTCGGCCTGCTGGTCGGGTGCGACCTCGTCGACCCATCCGGCGAGGTCGCGCCGGCTGATCGTGCGCAGGACGGCGTTGACCAGGCCGGCCGGTCCCCGGCCGACGGTGGCGCGGACGAGGTCGACGCTGGTCGAGATCGCGGCGTGGTCGGGCACCCGCATGGAGAGGAGCTGGTGGGTCCCCAGGCGGAGCACGTCGCGCACCTCCGGCTGGAGGCGCGGCTTGGTGAGGCAGGCGTCGATCACGGCGTCGTACAGCCCGTGCATCCGGATCGCCCCGGACGAGAGCTCGGTGGCCAGCGCGGCGTCGCGACCGGTGAGCCCGTGCTTGCGCATGACCTGCGGCAGCACGAGGTTGGCGTAGGCGTCGTCGGTGCGCACAGCGGTGAGCACGTCGAGCGCCGCGCGACGGGCCTTGTCGACCGGGGGGCGGCGGTCACTCACCGAGGTGCTCCCGCACGAGCTTCTTCGGCGCCTTCGCCGCCCAGGCGTCGGTGATGATCTCCTCCAGCTCGTCGCGGCCGATCTCGCCGAGCCGCGACTGCTGCACGAGCACGGCGGCGTAGCCCTTGAAGTGGTCGATGGTGAAGAACGGCGTCGACTCGTCCGCGACCAGCGCGTGCTTCTCCACCTCGGTCGGCGTGGAGATCACGACCAGGTCGTCGTACATCTCCCCCGTGTCCGGGTCGACGGCCGACGTGTGCGGCGCGCGGTAGAGGACGAAACCCTTGCCCTTGTCGCCGCGGGGCACCTTCCAGGTCGGCCGGTCGCCCCAGGAGATCCCGAGCTCGGTCTCCGGCAGGCTGCCGCAGATCTCGTCGACGTCCTCCGGACGAGCGGGCCGGCTCACGAGGCGGCGTCCTGCTCGCCGAGGCGGACGCCCGACTCCAGGCGCACCCCGCGGGCCCAGTCGGCCGCACCCATCTGCTTCTTGCCGAAGGCCTTGACCTGGCCGAGCTCGACGGGCGCGGTGGCGGTGCCGACGTAGACGGCGTTCTTGGTGACCTCGAGCACCCCCGGGGCCAGGGGCTCGCGGTCGACCGGGCGCAGCGGCCCGATCTTGATCCGCTCGCCCTCGAAGGTGCTCCACGCGCCGGGGGCCGGATCGCAGGCGCGCACCTGCCGGTCGATGGCGACCGCCGGGAGGCTCCAGTCGATGCGGGCGTCATCGACCAGGATCTTGCGCGCGAACGAGACGCCCTCCGCCTGCTGCTCGCGCGCCTCGAGGGTGCCGTCCTCGATCCCGTCGAGGGTCTGCACCAGCAGGCCCGCTCCGCCTTCCGACAGGCGCGCGAGGAGGTCGCCGGCGGTGTCGGTGGGCCGCACCCGCTCGGTCATCACCCCGAAGACCGGTCCGGCGTCGAGGGCCTTGACGATCCGGAACGTCGTCGCGCCGGTGACCTCGTCGCCGGCCCAGATCGAGTGCTGCACGGGGGCGGCGCCGCGCCAGGACGGGAGCACCGAGAAGTGCAGGTTGATCCAGCCGTGCGGCACCAGGTCGAGCGCCGACTGCGGGAGCAGGGCGCCGTAGGCCACGACCGGGCAGGCGTCGGGTCGCAGGGCGGCGAGCTCCTGCTGGAAGTCCGGGTCGCGCGGGTGCTCGGGCTTGAGGACGGGTACGCCGAGCTCCTCCGCGCGCTGGGCGACCGGGCTGGCGACCAGCTTGCGGCCCCGGCCGCTCGGGGCGTCGGGTCGGGTGACGACGCCGACGAGCTCGTGGCGGCTCTCGGCGATCGCGTCGAGCGCGGGCACGGCGACCTCGGGGGTGCCGGCGAAGACGACGCGCATCAGCTGGGAACCTTCATCGGGCGAATCCGTTCGTCGGGTGGGGGCTGAACCGGACCGTCGGCTGCTCGAGACCGAACCACTCGGACTCACGGATCTCCTTCATCGCCGCCTTGCGCGCGGCGGTGTCGAGCTTGTCGATGAAGAGGACGCCGTCGAGGTGGTCGGTCTCGTGCTGCATGGCACGGGCCAGCAGCTCCGACGCCTCGATCCGCTGCGGCTCGCCGTACATGTCGAAGCCGGTCGCGACGACCGACAGCGCCCGGAGGCAGTCGTAGGTCAGCTCCGGGAGCGAGAGGCAGCCCTCCGCCCCGTCCTGGGTCTCGTCGGAGAGCTCGAGGGAGGGGTTGACCAGGTGGCCGACCTCGCCATGGACGTTCCAGGTGAAGACCCGCAGGCCCACGCCGATCTGCGGCGCCGCGAGGCCGGCGCCGGGTGCGGCGAGCATCGTGTCGGTCAGGTCGGTGACGAGCTGACGGACCTCGCGGTCGAAGTCGTCGACCTCCACTGCTCGCTGGCGGAGCACGGGGTCACCGAAGAGACGGATGGGCTGGACGGCCACGGAGCTCCTTCGCTCGGCTGGACGCGGTCTGGGTCAGGTCTGGGCGGGTCGATCGGGCAGTGGCCAAGTCTAGGGAGGCGCCCGCGGTGACGTCATGGCGGCCGGTCGCCGGGGCGGCCCGCTCAGATGGTCAGGGGGTCGACCTGGATCCGGACGGGGTCGAGCTTGCGCGCCGAGCGGACCCGTTGGAGGTCGCCGAGCGAGCGGGAGAGCGCCTCCCCGCTGGACCGCGGCACGCGCAGCAGGACCCGGTGCTCGTCGTCGACCGGGACCGGACCGAGCACCTCGGCACCGGCAGGGAGGTCGACCAGGTGGAGGACGTCGTCGAGCGCCCCGAGGTCACCCGTGACCGTCGCGAGCCGGGCGGCCGGCGGGAGGTGGGCCTGCGAGCGCTCCTGGGCCTCCCGACGGGCGAAGCCGGTCGGGTCCCACCGCACGAGGGCCTGCAGCGCGGGGTGGGCCGGGTCGCCGACGGCCAYGACGTGGCCGCCGGGCCGCACGAGGGCTGCTGCGTTGAGCCACCGGCGCAGGGCCTCCTCGGCCGCCCGCAGGTCGTCGCGCGCCAGGCTCAACCAGGTGTCGAGGACGACGACGGCGGCGTAGCCCGCGTCGGCGACGGGCTCGGCCCCGACGGTCGCGACCACGAGGTCGGCCGACTCGCCGACCCGGTCGACGACCCGCTCGCCGCTGGAGCTGCGGACGGTGGTGCCGGGGAACATCCGGCCCAGCTCCTCCGCGGTGCGGGCCTCGCCCCGCACCGGCGCGCGCAGGCCGTGGCCACCGCACGTGGGGCACGCCCAGGCCGCCTCGACGTGGCCGCACCACCGGCAGTGCGGCGGCACCGCCGGACCGTCCACCACGAGCGGTCCGGTGCAGACGGTGCAGCGGGCAGGGGCCCGGCAGGTGTCGCAGGCCAGCGACGCGGCGTAGCCGGCACGCGGCGTCTGCACCAGCACCGGCCCGGTCGTGAGACCGCGCCGGATGGCGTCGTAGGCGGCGCGCGGGATGCGGGTGCCGACGGATCGGTCCTCGGCCGGCACCGCCTCGACGCGGGCCCGGCGCCGCAGCACGTCGCGGGGCACCGCCAGCTCGTGTGCCCACCCGGTGGCGACCAGCTGCTCCGCCTCCGGGGTGCGGGCCACGCCACCGAGGAGCGCCGCCGTCCCCTGCTGCTCGGCGCGGACGAGGAGCACCTCGCGGGTGTGCGGGTAGGGCGCGCGCGGCTCGGCGTGGAGGTCGTCGCCGTCGTCCCACAGCACCACGAGCCCGAGGTCGTGGACGGGCGCGAAGGCGGCGGAGCGGGTGCCGACGACGATCCGCCGCGCTCCCCGGGACACGGCCAGGAAGTCGCGGTAGCGCGCAGCCGGGCCGCCCTCAGCGGTCAGGCAGACGTGGTGTCCCTCCCCCAGGCGGTCAGCCAGGGCGGCGTCGACCCGGGCGACGTCACGCCGGTCCGGGACGCAGACGAGCGCGCCCCGCCCGGCGGCGTACGTCGTCGCCACGGCCTCGGCGACCATCGCGGGCCAGTCGTCGCCGGGGGCGGCCGCCCACACCGCGCGGGGCGATCCGCCGGAGGCGAGGTGGCGGAGGTAGGCGTCGGCGTGCGGGACCTCGGACCAGGTCGAGGGCGCCTCGACCGCCGGCGCCTCGGGTGCGCGCTCGGACGCGACCTTCTCCGTGGCCGCGTGGCGGGGCGGGACGGCGAGGCGGAGCACGTCGGACCGCGCACCGGCGTACCTCCGGGCCAGGGTCTCGCTCAGCTCGACGATCTCCGGCGCGAGCACCGGCTCGGGGCTCACCACGCGCCGCAGCGGCTGGAGGTTGCCGGTGTGGTCGGTGTGGCTCGTGCGCTCGACGACGTAGCCGTCGACGTCCTGGCCGGCGAAGCGCACCTTGACCCGCGCACCCGGGACCGCGGTCTCCGCCATCGCCGTCGGGACGGCATAGTCGAACGGCCGGTCGAGGTGGGCCAGCGCGATGTCGACGAGGACCCGCGCGACGGGGTCGGTCTCGGCGGCCTGCCACTGCGCCGCTGTGCGCCGTCGGGTGGCGGCCGCCTTGGCCCTGGCGTCGTCGACGGCAGCACGAAGCCCCGGAAGCATCTCGGCTTCCGGGGCTTCGTGGGACGTCATGCGGGCGATTGTGTCAGCGGCGTCCGACGCTCCGGACCTCGCGGGCGTGTCTGTGGAGTGGGCCCCGCCTCGTCAGCGATCCCCGGCTGACCGGGGATCGCTGAACTTGTCAGGCCGTGCACGGGCCGACAAGTTCAGCGAGAGCCTGACAACCCTCGACCGAGGGACGGCGATCAGATGCCGGCGGCGGCCTTCAGCTTGTCGGCGCGGTCGGTGTTCTCCCAGGTGAACTCGGGGAGCTCACGACCGAAGTGGCCGTAGGCCGAGGTCTGGGCGTAGATCGGGCGGAGCAGGTCGAGGTCGCGGATGATCGCGGCGGGGCGGAGGTCGAAGACCTCGAGGACGGCGGCCTGGATCTTCTCGTCCGGGACGACGCCGGTGCCGAAGGTCTCGATGAACACGCCGACGGGCGCGGCCTTGCCGATGGCGTAGGCGACCTGCGCCTCGCAGCGGCTGGCCAGTCCGGCGGCCACGACGTTCTTGGCGACCCAGCGCATCGCGTAGGCGGCCGAGCGGTCCACCTTCGACGGGTCCTTGCCGGAGAACGCGCCGCCGCCGTGGCGCGCCATGCCGCCGTAGGTGTCGACGATGATCTTGCGGCCGGTCAGGCCGGCGTCGCCCATCGGGCCGCCGATGACGAACGTGCCCGTCGGGTTGACCAGCATCCGGTAGCCCTCGGAGGGCAGGTCGAAGCCGGCGAGCACGTGGTCGATGACGTGCTGCTTGATGTCGGCCTCGAGCGTGGCGTGCTCGACGTCGGGGTCGTGCTGGGTGGAGAGCACGACGGTGTCGATGCGCAGCGGGCGGTCGTTCTCGTCGTACTCGATGGTGACCTGGGTCTTGCCGTCGGGACGCAGGTAGCCGAGCGTGCCGTCCTTGCGGACCTCGGTGAGGCGCTGCGCGAGCCGCTGGGCGATGGTGATGGGGAGCGGCATCAGCTCCGGGGTGTCGTCGCAGGCGTAGCCGAACATCAGGCCCTGGTCGCCGGCGCCGCGCTTGTCGAGCTCGTCCTCGGAGGAGCCGACCCGCGACTCGTGGCCGGCGTCGACACCCGCGGCGATGTCGGTGGACTGGGCGCCGATGGCGACCTGGACACCGCAGGTGTGACCGTCGAAGCCCTTGTCGGAGGAGTCGTAGCCGATCTCGAGGATCGCCTTGCGGACGATGTCGGCGACGGGGGCGTAGGCCGTCGTGCGCACCTCACCGGCGACCACGACGAGGCCAGTGGTCAGCAGCGTCTCGACGGCCACCCGCAGGTTGGCCTTGTCGGCGTCCTCGGCCATCAGGTGGTCGAGGACCGAGTCGCTGATCCGGTCGGCGATCTTGTCGGGGTGCCCCTCGGTCACGGACTCGGAGGTGAACAGTCGTCCAGCCACGATGCTCTCGATTCTTCTTTGGAACGGTCGGATGAAACGTACCTGTCGACCAGCATCCGGGACGCGTGTCTCAGCCGGCGAATCGCCGGGCGACCTCGTCCCAGATGACGTGGGCGAGCGCGGTCTTGGACCCGTGCGGGACCTCGACGGCGCCTCCGTCGGCGGCCAGGACGACCGCCTCGTTGTCGGCGCTGCCGAAGACCGCTCCCCCGCTGACGTCGTTGACGACGAGGAGGTCGCAGCCCTTGCGGGCCAGCTTGGCGCGCCCGAGGTCGAGCACCGAGCCGGTGGCGTCGCCGGTCTCGGCGGCGAAGCCCACGATGACGGCGTCCTCGCGGGCCCGGTCGTGGGATATCTCGGCGAGGATGTCGGGGTTCTGCGCCAGCTCGATGGCCGGCGCGGACCCGTCGTCCGCCTTCTTGATCTTGGCCTCGCTGACCGCCGTGGGCCGGAAGTCGGCGGGCGCCGCGGCCATCACGACCGCGTCGGCGGTGGCGGTCGCGCCGACGACCGCCTCGCGCAGCTGCTCGGTCGTCTCGACGCGTACGACGTTGACGCCGGCCGGGTCGGGCAGGGTCACGTTGGCGCTGACGAGGGTGACGTGGGCGCCCCGCGAGGCCGCGGCCCGGGCGAGGGCGTAGCCCTGGAGCCCGGAGGACCGGTTGCCGAGGAACCGGACGGGGTCGAGGTACTCCCGGGTGCCGCCCGCGGAGACGACCACCTTGCGACCGGCGAGGTCCTGGGTCATGTCGGGGCCGCGGTCGAGCAGCCCGCGCACCAGCTCGTAGATCTCGGCGGGCTCCGGCAGGCGGCCCTTGCCGGTGTCGGCGCCGGTGAGGCGGCCGACGGCGGGCTCGATGACGATCGCCCCGCGGTCGCGGAGGGTGGCGACGTTGGCCTGCGTGGCCGGGTGCTCCCACATCTCGGTGTGCATCGCCGGGGCGAAGACCACCGGGCAGCGCGCCGTGAGGAGCGTGTTGGTGAGGAGGTCGTCGGCCAGGCCGTGCGCCGCGCGGGCGAGCAGGTCGGCGGTCGCCGGTGCGACCACGACCACGTCGGCCTGCTGGCCGATGTGGACGTGGGGCACGGCGTGGACGTCGGTCCACACGTCGGTGGCGACGGGCTTGCCTGACAGGGCGGACCACGTCGGGGTGCCGATGAACTTCAGCGCCGACGCCGTGGGCACGACGGTGACGTCGTGCCCCGACTCGGTGAACCGGCGGAGGAGCTCACAGGCCTTGTAGGCCGCGATGCCGCCGGAGACCCCCAGGACGACCCTCACGGTCATCGGGAGGCTCGCGTCACTCCGTGGCGTCGCCGGCAGCAGCCTCAGCGGCGGCGGCCTCGGCGGCGGGGTCGATGTCCTCGCAGGTCAGGAGGTCGTCGTTGATCTCGCGGAGCGCGATCGAGAGCGGCTTCTCCTGGACGTGGGTGTCGACGAGCGGGCCGACGTACTCCAGCAGGCCCTCGCCGAGCTGGGAGTAGTAGGCGTTGATCTGGCGGGCACGCTGGGCGCTGTAGAGCACCAGCTTGTACTTGCTGTCGGTCTTGGTGAGCAGGTCGTCGATCGAGGGGTTGGTCACGCCCTCGGCGGCGATGGTGGGAGAAGCCACGGTGTGGGTGCCTCGCTAGTCAGATGTGGATGGAGCAGGTCCAACCATCAAGGTTACCAACTCGTCGGCAGCGGCGTGAACTTCGTGGTTGACGATGGTGACGTCGAACTCGCTCTCGGCGGCCAGCTCGGCCCGCGCGGTCTCGAGGCGGCGCTCCCGCTCGGCCTCGGTCTCGGTGCCGCGGCCGACGAGACGGCGTACGAGCTCCTCCCACGACGGAGGCTTCAGAAAGACGAACAACGCCTCGGGCATCGTCTCGCGCACCTGCCGGGCGCCCTGCAGGTCGATCTCCAGCATCGCCGGCTGGCCGGACGCGAGGGCGAGGTCGACGGGGCCGCGGGGGGTGCCGTATCGCGCGGCCTTGTGGACCACGGCCCACTCGAGCAGGTCGCCCTTCTCGACCATGGCGTCGAACTCCTCGTCGGAGACGAACCAGTAGTGGACGCCGTTCTCCTCACCGGGTCGCGGCCTGCGCGTGGTGGCGGAGACCGAGAGCCACACCTCCGGGTGCGTCTCGCGGACGGCGGCGGCGACGGTGCCCTTGCCCACGGCCGTGGGGCCGGCCAGGACGATCAGCCGGGAGCGGGTGGGGGTGCCGCCGGTCGAGCCGGCCGCAGGAGTCTCAGCGGTGTGGGTCACGAGGCGTCGGGGCCGAACTCACGCTCGAGCGCAGCGACCTGCTTGACGCCCAGCCCGCGCACGCGGCGGCTCTCGGCGATGTTGAGCCGCTCCATCACCTGGCGGGCTCGCACCCGGCCCAGGCCGGGCACCGACTGGAGGAGCTCGACGACGCGCATCTTGCCGATGACCTCGTTGGTCTGGCCCTCGTGCAGCACGTCGACGATCGAGCCGCCGGAGTTCTTGAGGCGGTTCTTCACCTCGGCCCGCTCGCGTCGGGAGGCCGCAGCCTTGTCGAGGGCTGCCTGGCGCTGCTCGGGCGTCAGAGGGGGCAAGGCCACGAAAGCGATCCTTCTGGGGTCGGACGAGGGTCGGACGGGGCGTCGGACGGGGATCCCGACGGTGCGGATCAATCTAGTCAGGTCGCGTCGGGTGGGGCAATCGGGCCCGCGGCGGAGGCCGCCGACGTGACCTTCACCATGGTCAGCGCGAGAGCGGGGTCCCGCACACGTCGAGCGCGTGCTGCTCGACCGCGGACATCGCGTCGACCGTGCGCTGGGCCCCGACCGCGCGAGCGGCCGCCTCGATCTCCTCGCGCGCGTCGGCGTCGAGCCCGGCAGGGGGCTTGTCGGCCCGGTACGTCGATGGGTCGACGTCGTGCGCGTCGAGCGCCTCCTCGAGCGTGCGCAGCGGTCCGACCACGGCCGACCAGTCGTCGGCGATGTCGCGCGGTGCCTGTTCGGCGAGCTCCTCGTAGTCGTCGAGGGCGTCGAAGACCGCGCCGGCGTCGTCGGAGGCGGCCACGTCGCTGAGGTCGGCCTGGTGCTCCTCGACCGCCTTGCAGTAGTCGGCCTGCGGGTCGCTGGAGCACCCCGTCACCGCCAGGCACATCAGCCCGAGCAGGAGGGCCGCCGGGGCGAGGAGCTTCACGCCCCCAAGCCTCGCACGGCGTCGTTGCCGCGCCGGGCGGCGTCGCGGAGCGCGCCCACGTCGGGCCCGGCCCGCAGCACGTCGCGCGAGGAGCTGGGGAGCGCCCACCGGGAGGCGCGTCCGAAGATGCGCGCGATGTCGTCGACCGTGCCGCCCTGGGCTCCGAAGCCCGGCACGAGCAGCGGGCCGTTGACGTCGAGGTCCTCCTCGGTGTCGCCGATCGTGGCGCCGACGACCGCGCCGAAGGACCCGACCGGCTCGGCCCCCACGTTGGCGGCGCGCAGGTGCGCCAGCACCGTCCCGGCGACCGTGCCGTCGCCGGTGCGGGCGTGCTGGACCTCGGGGCCCTCCTTGTTGGAGGTCAGGGCGAGGACGAACAGGCCGCCACCGTGGCGCCGGCAGGCCTCGAGCATCGGGTCGAGCGAGCCGAAGCCGAGGTAGGGGCTGGCGGTGACCGCGTCGCAGCCGAGCGGCGACGTGGGGTCGAGGTAGGCGTCGGCGTAGGCCTGGCTGGTCGAGCCGATGTCGCCCCGCTTGGCGTCCATCAGCACCAGCGCCCCGGCGGCGCGGGACTCGGCCACGACCCGCTCGAGAACGGCGATCCCGCGGCTGCCGAAGCGCTCGTAGAACGCGCTCTGCGGCTTCACGACGCCGACGACCGGCGCGACCGCCTCCACCACGGTGAGAGCGAACCGCTCCAGCGACGCCACGTCGTCGCCGAGACCCCACTCGTGCAGCAGCGCCGCGTGCGGGTCGATGCCGACGCAGAAGCGCCCGCGCTCCTCGATGGCCTGGGCGAGTCGGGTGCCGAAGGGGGTCATGCGTCCTCCTGGTGGGCTCGGGGCGAGAGAGCGACCCGCAGGCGGGCCACGGTGGTCGGGTCGTGGAGCAGCGCGGTGCCGACCTGCACGGCGCTCGCGCCGGCGTCGAGGTAGGCGTTGGCCGAGCGCAGGTCGTGCACGCCGCCGCACCCGATGACCGGGACGTCGGGCAGGGCCCGGTGCACCTCGGCGACGCAGCGCAGCGAGACGGGGGCGACGGCGGGGCCGCTGAGGCCACCGGCCCGTCCGTCGGGGAACGCCGCGGGGACGGCGTTGCCGATGACGATCGCGGAGGCGCCGGCCTCGTGGCAGGAGCGGGCGCCCTCGACGATCCGGGAGACGTCGGGGCGCAGCTTGGCGAGGACGGGCCGGTCGGTGGGGAACTCGCGGCGCACGGCCGCGATCACGCTGGCCGAGTGGTAGGGCTCGCGCACCTCGAACAGGCCGGCGCCCACCTCGTCGGGTGCACCCACGTTGACCTCGAGCCCGGCGACGCCGGGCGCGCGGCTGAGGCGGCGGGCGAGGTCGGCGTACTCCCCCATCGTCGAGCCGGCGATCGACACGTGGACGCGCGCGCCGGCTCGCACGAGCCACGGCAGCTCGGTGGCGAGGAAGTGCTCCAGACCTGGGTTGGGCAGGCCGACGGCGTTGACCAGCCCGCCGGGCACCTCGACGACCCGTGGCCCGGGTCCGCCGCTGCGGGCGTCGAGGGTGATCGAGCGGGTGACGAGGTCGAGCCCGGCCAGCCCGTCGGGTCCGGCGTACGGCTCAGGCTCGCGCCCGGTGCCGCCGCAGCCGGCGGCGACCATCACGGGGCCCGGCAGCTGCGCGCTCACCGTGCGTGCCCCAGGGCGTCCGGCAGGGCGTCCCACCGGATCCGGTCGCCCCGCACGACGGGGCCCTCGGCGCAGGCCCGGACGACGCGCTCGACGCCGTCCTCGCCGATGACCGGCAGGGGGCACCCGTGGCAGAGGCCGGTGCCGCACGGGGTCGGCGTCTCGACCGCGACCTGGCTCCACGCGCCGGCGCGCTCGGCGGCGGCCGCGGCGCTGCGGAGCACGGGGTGGGGTCCGGCCGCGTAGACGACGTCGGCGTCGCTGCGGCGGACGAGGTCGTCGACGTGGTCGGCGACGGTGCCGCGCTGGCCGACGGAGCCGTCGGCGGTGAGGACGGTGACCGACCGGGCCGAGCGCCTCGCCTCCAGGGCGGACAGCAGGTGCGCCTCGTCGGGCGCGGAGACGACGAGCGAGACGGCGCACCCGCGCTCACGGAGCCGCTCGGCGAGCGGGAAGAGCGGGGCCGCGGCGTAGCCCTCCCCGACGAGCAGGCACGACACGGCGTCCTTGGGCAGGGCGAAGGGGCGGCCGAGCGGACCGGTGATCGCGATCCGCGCGCCGACCGGCTGGGCCGCGAGCCACTCGGTGCCGCTCCCCCGGGCCTCGACGACGACGTCGAGCGTGGGACCGAACGCGCTGGACGCCCGGACCCGGTGCACCCACAGGGCCCGCCGGGCCACGTGCCCGGCGACGGTGACCGCGACGAAGTTGCCCGCCCGGAACCGCTCCGGGACGCCCGGCGCGGTCAGGGTCAGGTGGCGGTAGCCGCCGACGCGCTTGGTGGCGACCACCTCGCCGTCGACGTGCACGCTCGGGTGGACGCTGGAGTGGACCGGTCGCCGCTCGTCAGCCATCCGTGGCGAGACCCCGCACGATGCGCCGGGGCCACAGCGGGCCCTCGTAGACGAAGGCGGTGTAGCCCTGCAGGAGGTCGGCACCAGCCGCGAGCCGCCGCCGCGCGTCGTCGACGGTGGTGATGCCGCCGACGCCGACGAGGGTGAGGTCGGGTCCGACCCGGTCGCGCAGCAGGCGTACGACGTCCTCCGACCGCTGGGTGAGCGGGCGCCCGCTCAGGCCGCCGGCGCCGACCTGCTCCACCCGGGACCTCGGTGTGGCGAGCCCGTCGCGGCTGATGGTCGTGTTGGTGGCGATCACGCCGTCGAGCCCGGTGGCGAGCGCGAGGTCGGCCACGGCGAGCACGTCGTCATCGCTGAGGTCGGGGGCGATCTTGACCAGCAGCGGCACCCGGTGGTCGGGACGCGCCTCGTCGGCGCGACGGCGTACGGCCGCGAGGATCGGCTCGAGCTTCTCGACCGCCTGCAGGTCGCGGAGGCCGGGGGTGTTGGGCGAGGAGACGTTGACGACGAGGTAGTCGGCGAAGGGGGCGAGGAGCCCCGCCGACTTCTCGTAGTCGCGGGCCGCCTCGTCCTCCGGCACGACCTTGGTCTTGCCGATGTTGACGCCCAGGATGGGGCCACCGAGGAACGAGGTGGCGCCCTCCTGTTCTCTGACCTGGTGCTGCCGACCCCGCGCTCGCGCAGCCAGCCGCCGGGCGACCACCTCGGCGCCGTCGTTGTTGAAGCCCATCCGGTTGACGATGGCGCGGTCGTCGGTGAGCCGGAACAACCGCGGCTGCGGGTTGCCCGGCTGGGCCTCGCCGGTGACGGTCCCGATCTCGACGTGCCCGAAGCCGAGGGCGGCGAGCCCGTCGATCCCGACGGCGTTCTTGTCGAAGCCGGCGGCGAGGCCGAGCGGGTGCGGGAACGTCAGGCCGAGGGCGTGCACCGGCGCGGACGGCACGCGCACGGCCCGGGTCGTGACGGGCGCCGCCGCCCGGATCGCCCGGAACGCGGCGTGGTGGATGCGCTCGGGGTCGACCCGGGTGAGGGCCTGCTCGAAGAGGACGTCGTAGGGCCGCACCGTCAGGCGTCCCCGCCGTTGCGCGCGAGTGCCGCCCAGTCCTGCAGCGAGCGGACGCCGATGTCGCCGCGGCGCATCGCCTCGAGCCCCTGCACGGCGGCGCCGAGTCCCTGGATGGTGGTGATGCACGGGATGTCCGTCGACACGGCCGCAGTGCGGATGTCGTAGCCGTCCGCGCGGGGCGAGCCGCCGCTGGTGGCGCCGTGAGGCGTGTTGATCACGAGGTCGACCTCGCGAGCCCAGATCAGGCCGACGATCGTCGGCTCGCCGTTGGGTCCCTCGCCCTCGGAGTGCTTGCGCACGACCGTGGACTGGACGCCGTTGCGGCGCAGCACCTCCGCCGTGCCCGCGGTCGCAAGGATCTCGAAGCCCATGTCGGCGATCTGCTTGACCGGGAAGATCATGTGCCGCTTGTCGCGGTTGGCGACCGACACGAAGACCTTGCCCGACAGCGGTAGCGACCCGTAGGCCGCGGCCTGCGCCTTGGCGAACGCGGTGCCGAAGAAGGCGTCGAAGCCCATCACCTCGCCGGTCGAGCGCATCTCGGGACCGAGCAGCGCGTCGACTGTGCGGCCGTCGGCGGTCTTGAAGCGGTCGAAGGGCATGACCGCCTCCTTGACCGCGATCGGCGAGCCGTCGGGCAGGTGCCCGCCGTCGCCCTCCGCGGGCAGCACGCCGGCGACGCGCAGGTCGGCGATCGACTCCCCCAGCATCACCCGGGCCGCGGCCTTGGCCAGCGGCGTCGCGGTGGCCTTGGACACGAACGGCACGGTCCGCGACGCGCGCGGGTTGGCCTCGAGGACGTAGAGCACGTCGGAGGCGAGGGCGAACTGGATGTTGAGCAGCCCGAGCACCCCGAGCCCGCGGGCGATCGCCTCGGTGGAGCGACGGATCCGGTCGATCTCCTCGCGGCCGAGGGTGATCGGCGGCAACGCGCACGAGGAGTCGCCGGAGTGGATGCCGGCCTCCTCGATGTGCTCCATCACGCCGCCCAGKAAGAGCTCCTCGCCGTCGAAGAGGGCGTCGACGTCGATCTCCACCGCGTCGTCGAGGAACCGGTCGACCAGCACCGGCTGGCGCTCGTTGATGAGCCCGTTGGCGACGTACTTCTCGAGGTACGCCTCCAGCGCGGCGTCGTCGTAGACGATCTCCATGCCGCGCCCGCCGAGGACGTAGGACGGCCGCACCAGGACCGGGTAGCCGATCTCGTGGGCGATCCGCTGCGCCTGGGGGTACGACGTCGCGGTGCCGTGCTTGGGGGCCGGCAGGCCGGCGTCGGCGAGGACGCGACCGAACGCGCCCCGCTCCTCCGCGAGGTGGATCGCCTCGGGGGTGGTGCCGACGATCGGCACGCCTGCATCGGCGAGGCCCTGCGCGAGACCGAGCGGCGTCTGACCGCCGAGCTGGCACACGACGCCGGCCACGGGGCCGGCCTGCTGCTCGGCGTGGACGATCTCGAGGACGTCCTCCAGCGTGAGCGGCTCGAAGTAGAGCCGGTCGGAGGTGTCGTAGTCGGTGCTCACCGTCTCCGGGTTGCAGTTGACCATGATCGTCTCGTAGCCGGCCTCGGCCAGCGCGAGCGACGCGTGGACGCAGCTGTAGTCGAACTCGATGCCCTGGCCGATGCGGTTGGGCCCGGAGCCGAGGATGATCACGGCCTCCTTGCCCTCGGCGCGGGGTCGCACCTCGGTCTCCTCGTCGTAGGACGAGTAGTGGTAGGGCGTCTGGGCGGCGAACTCGGCGGCGCAGGTGTCGACGGTCTTGTAGACCGGCCGGATGCCCAGCGCGTGCCGGACGCCGCGGACGACGTCGGCGGGCAGGCCGCGGATCTTGCCGACCTGCTCGTCGGAGAAGCCGTGGCGCTTGGCGAGGCGGAGCAGGTCGGGGGTCAGCTCGGTCGCCTCGATGAGCTGGACGGCGACCTCGTTGATCAGCGCGAGCTGGTCGACGAACCACGGGTCGATGGCCGTGGCGTCGAAGATCTCCTCCGGCGTCGCCCCGGCCCGGATGGCGTCCATGACCTTCTTGAGGCGGCCGTCGTGCGGGACCTTGATCTCCTCGAGGAGCGACGCCTTCGAGTCGGCGGAGGCGAGCTCGTCGTCGAAGTGCTTGTGCCAGTCGAACGGCGCGTGCTTGCTCTCCAGCGAGCGCAGCGCCTTCTGGAGGGCCTCGGTGAAGTTGCGGCCGATGGCCATCGCTTCGCCGACCGACTTCATGTGCGTGGTCAGCGTCGGGTCGGCCTCGGGGAACTTCTCGAAGGCGAAGCGCGGCACCTTGACCACGACGTAGTCGAGGGACGGCTCGAACGACGCCGGCGTCTCCTGGGTGATGTCGTTCTCGATCTCGTCGAGGGTGTAGCCGATGGCGACCTTCGCGGCGATCTTGGCGATCGGGAAGCCGGTGGCCTTCGAGGCGAGCGCCGACGACCGCGAGACGCGCGGGTTCATCTCGATGACGATCAGCCGGCCGTCCGCCGGGTTGACGGCGTACTGGATGTTGCAGCCACCCGTGTCGACACCGACGGCGCGGATGATGTCGATCGCGAGGTCGCGCATCTTCTGGTACTCGCGGTCGGTGAGCGTCATCGCGGGCGCAACGGTGATCGAGTCACCCGTGTGCACGCCCATCGGGTCGAGGTTCTCGATCGAGCACACGATCACGCTGTTGTCGGCGCTGTCGCGCATCACCTCGAGCTCGTACTCCTTCCAGCCGAGGATCGACTCCTCGAGGAGCACCTCGGTGGTGGGGCTGGCGTCGAGGCCTGACCCGCCGATGCGGCGCAGGTCCGCCTCGTCGTAGGCCATGCCGGACCCGGTGCCGCCCATCGTGAACGACGGGCGGACCACCATCGGGTAGCCGAGGTCGTCGGCCGCCGCGAGCAGGTCGTCCACCGAGTGGCAGATGACGCTGCGAGCGGACTCGCCGCCGAGCTGCTCGACGATCTTCTTGAACTGCTGGCGGTTCTCGCCGCGCTCGATCGCCTCGATGGACGCGCCGATCAGCTCGACGCCGTACTTCTCGAGGACGCCGGCCTTGTCGAGGGCCATCGCGCAGTTGAGCGCGGTCTGGCCGCCGAGGGTGGCGAGCAGCGCGTCGGGGCGCTCCTTGGCGATGACCTTCTCGACGTAGTCGGGCGTGATCGGCTCGACGTAGGTCGCGTCGGCGAACTCCGGGTCGGTCATGATCGTGGCCGGGTTGGAGTTGACCAGGACGACCCGCAGGCCCTCCTGGCGCAGCACCCGGCACGCCTGGGTGCCGGAGTAGTCGAACTCGCAGGCCTGGCCGATGATGATCGGCCCGGAGCCGATGACCAGGACGCTCTGGATGTCGGTGCGCTTGGGCATGTCAGGCGTCCTTCCTGTCGGACATGAGATCGCTGAACCGGTCGAAGAGGTACGCCGCATCGTGCGGGCCGGCTGCCGCCTCGGGGTGGTACTGGACCGAGAAGCTCGTCAGCCGGCCGTCGGCGTCGCGGAGCTCGAGTCCCTCGACGACGTCGTCGTTGAGGCACACGTGGCTGACAGACGCCTCGCCGAACTCGGTCGTCCTCGAGCCCCCGAGCGGGGCGTCGACCGCGAAGCCGTGGTTGTGGGCGGTGATCTCGACCTTGCCGGTGGTGCGGTCCATCACCGGCTGGTTGATGCCGCGGTGGCCGTACTTCAGCTTGTAGGTCCCGAAGCCGAGGGCGCGGCCGAAGAGCTGGTTGCCGAAGCAGATGCCGAAGTAGGGGATGCCCGCGCGAAGCGCGTCCTGCAGCAGCTGCACCTGTCCCGTGGTGGCCGCGGGGTCACCCGGACCGTTGGAGAAGAACAGCCCGTCGGGGCTGACCGCTCGGACGTCCTCGATGGTCGAGGTCGCCGGGAGGACGTGCACCTCGATGCCGCGCTCGCTCATCATCCGCGGGGTGTTGGACTTGATGCCGAGGTCCACGGCGGCGACGGTGAAGCGCCTGTCGCCGACGGCGGGGACGACGTAGGCCTCCTGCGTGCTGACGGCCTCGCTGAGGTTGGCGCCGGCCATCTCGCCCGACTGCAGCACCCGCGCCAGCAGGCGCTGGGGGTCGGTCTCCGTCGTGGAGATGCCGACGCGCATCGCACCGCGCTCGCGCAGGTGGCGGGTCAGCGCACGGGTGTCGACGCCGCTGATGCCGACGACGCCCTGGTCGCGCAGGTCGTCGTCCAGGCTGCGCACGCTGCGCCAGCTGGACGGGACGCGGGCCGGGTCGCGCACGACGTAGCCGGCGACCCAGATGCGGGAGGACTCGGTGTCCTCGTCGTTCATGCCGGTGTTGCCGACGTGCGGGGCCGTCATCACGACGACCTGGCGGTGGTAGCTGGGGTCGGTCAGCGTCTCCTGGTAGCCGGACATGCCGGTGGAGAAGACCGCCTCGCCGAAGGTCTCGCCCTCGGCTCCGAACGACTCACCGCGAAAGGTGCGACCGTCCTCGAGGACCATGATCGCTGCGGTCTGATTCCTGGCAGGCAGAGCCATGCCGTACCTCCTTCTCCGCCTCACGGGACGGATCGTTAAAGGATGTTCGAGCCGTCGCCGACCCTACCAGCGACGCCGCTCCGCTCCGGCATCGTGTCGGCCTGTCGAGACGGCGTGACCGGGCGGCCTCACCACGGCGTGAGCGCCAGCTCCGGGCCGTCCCACCGGCGGCGCAGCCAGCGGTCGTGCGAGGCGAGGACGACACCGCCCGGCGCGGTGGCGAGCGCCTCCTCCAGCTCCCCGGCCAGGGCGAGCGAGACGTGGTTGGTCGGCTCGTCGAGCAGCAGGAGGTCGGGGGCGGCGGCGATCGCGACCGCCAGGCCGAGCCGCCGCCGCTGGCCGACCGACAGGCTGCCGACGGGCGTGCGGTGGTCGCGCGGATGCAGCAGGCCCAGCTCCCGCAACGCCGGGGCGTCGGGCAGGTGCCGCACCGCGTCGTCGTACGTCGCCAGCGCGGAGCGGTTGTGGTCGGTCGCCTCCGGGTCCTGGGTGAGCTCGCGGACGGTGCGGGCCGAGACGTCGAGGGTGCCGCCCGTGGGCACCAGCCGGCCGGACAGCACACCCAGCAGCGTCGACTTGCCCGACCCGTTGGGCCCGGTCAGCAGCAGGTGCTCCCCTGCCGCGAGGTCGAGGCGCTCCACCCGCACCCGCCCGGYGACCTCGAGCCCGCGGGCCTGCACCAGCCTCCCGGTCGCCGCGGCCGTCAGGTGGCCGCGGAAGGCGAGCGGCGCGGGCGGCTTGCGCACCTGCTCGCGCTCGGCGACCTCGAGCCGCCGCTGGGCGTCCTTCTTGCGCCGGGCGAGGGTCTGCTCCACGCGCCCACCCTTGAAGGAGTAGATGAACTTGTCGCCGTCGGTCGGGCCGCGGTCGTGGGCGATCGACGACGTGCCGATGCGGGTGGCGTCGCGCAGCCGCGCGATCTCCTCCTGCTGCGCGGCCCAGGTCTCCTCCCAGCGGCGGCGGGCGTCGGCGCGCGCGGCCTCGTAGGCCGACCACCCGCCGCCGAAGCGGCGCCCGCCGTTCCCGTCGGTGCCCAACTCGCCCGCGTCGAGGTCGACCAGGTCGGTGCACACGTCGTCGAGCAGCACCCGGTCGTGGCTGGCCAGCACCACGACGCCGGGCAGCTCGCGCAGGAAGCCGGTGAGGACCTCGATCGCGGCGTCGTCGAGGTGGTTGGTGGGCTCGTCGAGCAGCAGGCAGGACGGGCGCGTGGTCATGATCGTGGCCAGCGCGAGCCGGGTGCGCTGGCCGCCCGAGAGGGTCCCCACGACCCGGTCGACCCCGATGTCGGCGAGCCCGAGGCGCGCCGCTGCCACCTCGGCGCGGCGGTCGGCGTCCCAGGCGTCGTGCGCGATCGCCGCCTCGAGCGCGCGCCCGTACGCCGCGTCGCCGTCGGGGGTGCCCACCAGGGCGGCGAGCCGCTCCACGTCGGCGACGGCCGTCCGCAGCGGCGCCAGGGTCATCGCGAGCACCTCGGCGACCGTGGCGGTGTCGCGGAACGGGGGCTCCTGGCCGAGCAGCACGAGGTCGTCGGGGGCGGTGACCGATCCCGACACCCGGGCCCGGACGGGCAGCCGCCCGGCGACCGCGCGCAGGAGCGTCGACTTGCCGACGCCGTTCTCGCCGACGAGCCCGATGCGGCGGCCCGGCTGGGCGAGCAGGTCGACCCCGGACAGGACCGTGCGGTCGGGGTAGGTGACCGATAGTCCGGAGACCACGAGCGGCGCGAGGCCGGAGGGGGCGGCAGCGTCCGGCTGGCGAGCGGCGGCTGACGAGGAGTGAGAGGCAGGCATGCGGACGTCCTTCGGAGGATCAGGGAGGACTCGCCGGGCCTCGGGCGCACTGGTGCGCCGCCGCGGACGCGAGTCGGGTCAGTCCTGGATCCACATGATGCGGACCAGCCTAGGCGGCCCCACCCCGGACGGCCAACCGAATTGACCGTCGGCCGGTCCCCCAACATCACGGTCGCGCTGCCCGCCGCCACCTCACTCACCGTCAGCGGCGCCAACCTGGAGATCACCGCCACCGGCCCTGTCGGCACGGTCACCTACGCCGGCGGCAACAACTCGGTCGGTCCGGGCCGACTCGATCGACCGCCTGCTGATCACGGGCGGCAACCGCGTCGTGAAGGCCACTGAGGTCGGCCCCGTCACGATCAAGGGCAGCAACGCGACGTTCTCTCAAGAAGCGCGCCTGATCCGCACCCCCTGCACGGGGCGGGCTGCCACTCTGGGGACATGCGCGTCGTCGACCTCGATCAGGCCGTCCGTTCCGTTGCCGAGCACTGCACCGGCCTCGAGGCGGGCCACGTGCCGCGCGTCGTCACCAGCGGCAACTTCGCCTCGCCGGTCACCGTGCTCGGGGCCGTGCTGGCCGAGCTCCCGGCGGCCCGCCTCCACGCCCTCAATGCCCAGTCCGACCTACCGATCCACGACGGCGTCGTCCCGGAGACGACGTTCGTGGGTCCCGGCTTCAGGCGGCACCCGCGGCTGGCCTACGTCCCCTGCCGGCTGTCGATGGTTCCGCGGCTCTTCCACGGGCCGTTGGCCCCCGACGTCGTCGTCGTGCACACCACGACCCCGCGCGACGGCCAGGTGTCGCTCGGGCTCGAGGTCAACGTCCTGCCGGCCGCCATCGAGGCGGCCCGGGAGCGGGGCGCGCTCGTGGTCGCCCAGCTCAACCCGCGGATGCCGTGGACCTTCGGCGACGCGGTGCTGCCGCTCGACGCCGTCGACCTCGGGGTGGAGGTCGACGTCCCGCTGACCACCCACCTCGCCGGACCGCCGAGCGACGACGCCCGGCTGATCGGCGCCCGTGTCGCCGCCGAGATCGGCGACGGGGCCACCCTCCAGGCGGGCATCGGCGAGGTGCCGGACGCCACGATCGTCGGTGTGCTCGAGCGGCGCGGGCTGAAGGTGTGGACCGAGATGTTCAGCGACGGGGTCCTCGTCCTCGAGCAGTCGGGTGCGCTCGACCGCGGCACCCCGGTGCGTACGTCGTTCGTGTTCGGCAGCCAGGAGCTCTACGACTGGGTCGACGACAACCCGCGGGTGTGGATGCTGCGCACCGAGACCACCAACTCCCCTGCCGCGATCGCCCAGCAGCCGGCGATGACCTCGATCAACACCGCGCTGCAGGTCGACCTGTTCGACCAGGCCAACGCGTCACGGATCGGTACGCGGATCTACAGCGGCTTCGGCGGCCAGACCGACTTCACCGTGGGGGCGAGCCACTCGCCGGGCGGGCGGGCGTTCATGGCGCTGCGCAGCTGGCACCCACGCGCCGACGTCTCGACGATCGTGCCGCTGGTCGACGAGCCGGTGACGTCGTTCCAGCACGGCGCCGTCGTCACCGAGCAGGGCATCGCCTGGATGTGGGGCCGCAGCGAGCGCGAGCAGGCGCGCAACCTGATCGAGCACGCCGCGCACCCGCGGGTCCGCGACGACCTCTGGGAGGAGGCACGCGAGCTCGGGCTGGCCTGACCTCGCGTCCCGGTGGCCGGCTCGCCCGGCCTCAGGCGACGAACACGCAGAAGATGTGCCCCTCCGGGCTGGCGTAGGCCCGCAGCGGCTCCTCCGGGTCGTCGGTCCGGTCCAGGCGCAGCTCGCCGCCCAGCTCCAGCACCAGGTCGTGCACGGCGTCCAGCGCGGACCGCGACGGGACCGTGGTGTCGAGGTGCGACACCGACGGGTGCCCGGGCTCGGGCCAGCGGCTCGCCGTCAGCTGCTCGACCTCCTGCACCGCCAGGGCCCGCCGGCCGTCCGGGTGGGTGAGCACCAGCCAGTCCGCGTCGTCGTCGCCGTCCTCGGGCGCCTCGTCGCCCGCTCGGTAGACCAGCCCCAGGAGCATCCGCCAGAACTCGGCCTCTTGGCGCGCGTCGCGGGCGTCGAGCACGACGTGCAGCAGCTGCGGGACGGCCGGCGGGAAGTCGGCGGGATGGGCGTGGCTGGCTGGAGGGGTGGCCATCATCCGACCCTACGACGTGTGAGGATCCCGGGATGAGCAGCACCCCACGACCTTCTTCTCCTCCGCTCCGCTCCCCCGGACAAGGCCGCGGGGACCCCGGGACGAGCGCCAGACCCGAGTGGATCCAGGTCTTCCTCGACGCGCCCGCGGACGCCTACGAGGAGGCCGTCGCATTCTGGTCGGCCGTGACCAGCTGGCCGCCGTCCGCGCGGCGCGGCGAGGAGGGCCAGTTCCTGACGCTGCTGCCACCGGCGGGATCGGCGTACGTCAAGCTGCAGGCCGTGGACGGCCCGGCCGGTGTGCACCTCGACCTCGACTCGACCGATCGCCCGGCGACCGTCGCGCGGGCCGGCGACCTCGGTGCCACGGCAGCCTGGCGCTACCACGACGTCGAGGTGGTGCGCTCCCCCGGCGGCCTGGTCTTCTGCCACACGCTGCTCGACGGGGAGCCGACCCTGGTCCGCGACGGGACGACGGTCCTCGACCAGGTGTGCCTCGACGTCCCGGCCGTCCACTGGGAGTCCGAGGTGGCGTTCTGGTCCGAGCTGACGGGCCGCGAGCCGCAGGTCGGGAGCCTCCCCCACTTCGTCCGGCTGGTCGAGGACGGGCGGGTGCGGCTCCTCCTCCAGCGCCTCGACGAGCCCGACGGCCCGGTCCGCGCGCACCCCGACCTCGCCACGGCGCACCGCGAGACCGACGCCCAGGAGCACGTGCGCCTGGGCGCGGAGGTCGTCTCGGTGAACGCGTTCTGGACCGTGCTCACCGCGCCGGGCGGCCAGGTCTACTGCCTGACCGACCGCGACCCGGCCACCGGGCGCGTCGCCGGCATGTGACAGAACCCACGGCCCACGCTGGCTCCGCCGTGCGTACTGTCGGTATGTGAATTCCCACCACCGCGTCCTGCCCGTCCTCGCGCTCACCGCCGGCCTCGTCTCCGCGCTCACCTTCGGGCTCACCTTCGGGCTCACCGCCGCCGCGACGGGCGCAGCCCCCGCGCGGGCCGTCGGGCCCGTCCTGCCGGTCCAGTGCGAGGTCGGCGCCGAGACGGTGCTGGCCTGGGACGACGTGGCCTACGACCTGCGCGGCACCTGCGGCGTCGTCCGGGTGAGCGCCGACCACGCGACCGTCACGATGCCGGCAGCCACCCGGCTCGTCCTCGAGGGCACGGGCAACGCGGTGACCGCGAAGCCGCTCCTCGACGTCGAGGTGACCGGTGCGGGCAACAGCCTCGCCACCCCGTCCGTGCGGTCGCTGGTCGTCAGCGGCGCCGGCACGACGGTGACCGTCGCGGGCCTCGTGGAGCTGGCGGAGCTGTCCAGCACCTCGTCGACCCTGACCGCCGACGTCGTCAACCTGGCCCGCCTGCGCGGCGCCGACGCCGTGACCGCCCGCAAGGCCTACCGCACGCGGATCACGGGCTCGGACAACGTCGTCGGGCTGCGACGTGCCGACAAGCTCGTGCTCACCGGCGACCGCAACGCCGTCACGGTCACGCGCGGTCGTACGACGCTCCGTGACCGCGGCGACGCCAACGTCCTCGACCTCCGCCCTCGGCGCCGCCGCTGAGCCTGGGCTCCGAGGGTGGCGGCACATCGCAGGTGCGCGACCCCCGACCACGTCATCCGCCGCCACCCACACCCGCAATGGCCCCTGAGTCTGTGGGCGACTCACCGGCCAGGGGACGCGACCCCGACCCCCGACACGCCCGGGATGCACGTTGAGTCCCTGAGCGACTCACCGGCCAGGGCGGACGTACGCCGGGTCAGGCCAGCGCGCCGTCGCGAACGGTCACCCGCCCGCCGTACACGGTGTGCACGACCCGAGAGGTGAGGCTGCGCCCGTGCCAGGGGTTGTTGCGCGAGAGCGACGCGGAGGCGTCGCGGTCGACGGTGACGGCGGTGTCGGGATCGACGAGCACGACGTGGGCCGGCGAGCCGGGCTCGAGCAGCCGCCCCTGGTCGGTCAGTCCCGCGATCCGCGCCGGAGCCGTCGACATCACCCGGGCGACGTCGGTCCAGGACAGGTCGGGCAGCGCCGTGCGGACCACGCCGAGCGCGGTCTCGATCCCGAGCATCCCGAAGGCCGCGTCGACGAACGCGTGCTCCTTGTCGTGGCGAGCGTGCGGCGCGTGGTCGGTCGCGACGGCGTCGATCGTGCCGTCGGTGAGCGCCTCGCGGAGCGCGTCGACGTCCTCCTGCGGGCGCAGCGGCGGGTTGACCTTGTAGGTCGGGTCGTAGCCGGTGAGCAGGTCGGTCGTGAGCAGCAGGTGGTGCGGGGTGACCTCGGCGGTGACCGCGATGCCCTGCGCCTTCGCCCACCGCAGCACCTCGACCGAGCCGGCGGTGGACACGTGGGCCACGTGGACCCGCGAGCCGGTGTGCCGGGCGAGCATCACGTCGCGGGCGACGATCACCTCCTCGGCGATCCCCGGCCAGCCGGGCAGCCCCAGCCGGCCGGACAGCTCGCCCTCGTGGCAGCAGGCGGCCGGACCGGCGAGCGTCGGGTCCTGCGAGTGCTGCGAGACGACGCCGCCGAACGCCTTGACGTACTCCAGCGCTCGGCGCATCACCCGCGCGTCGTGGACGCACTTCCCGTCGTCGGAGAAGACCTTCACGGCCGCGCGCGACCGGTGCATCAGCCCGAGCTCGGCCAGCTCCTCGCCGGCCAGGCCGCGCGTCACTGCGCCGACCGGCTGCACGTGCACCAGCCCCGCCTCGCGGCCGAGCTCCCAGACGCGGGTGGCGGCCTCGGCGGTGTCGGTGACGGGCGAGGTGTTCGCCATCGCCAGCACCGCGGTGTAGCCGCCGAGCGCGGCGGCCTGCGAGCCGGTGAGGATGGTCTCGGCGTCCTCACGGCCGGGCTCGCGCAGGTGGGTGTGCAGGTCGACGAACCCGGGCAGGGCGACCAGGCCGTCGGCGTCGATGGTCTCCGCGCCGGACGGCGCCTCGTCGACGAGGACGCCCGCGTCGTCGACGTACAGGTCCCGGGTCTGCTCGCCGAGCAGCGAGGCTCCCTTGATCACCAGCGACATCAGGCAATTCCTCCCCGGGTGTCCCCGGCCAGCAGGTGGTAGAGCACGGCCATCCGAATCGCCAGGCCGCCGGAGACCTGCTCCAGCACGACCGACTGCGCCGCGTCGGCGGCGTCGGCGGCGATCTCGAGGCCGCGATTCATCGGTCCCGGGTGGCAGATCGGGACCTCCGGCTTGAGCAGGGCCAACCGGTTGCGGGTCAGGCCGTAGCCGACCGTGTACTCCCGCGCGCTCGGGAAGAACGCCCCGGACATCCGCTCGCGCTGGACGCGCAGCATCATCACCGCGTCGGCCTCCGGCAGGACCGCGTCGATGTCGTACGACGTCTCGAAGCCGGCCGCGGCCGACCAGGCGTCTATCCCGCTGGGCATCAGGGTCGGCGGCGCGACGACGGTCACGCGAGCGCCGAGGCGGGTCAGGCACTRCACGTTGGACCGGAAGACCCGGCTGTGGGTCAGGTCGCCGATGATCGCGACGTGGCGGCCCTCGAGCGAGCCGAGGTGGCGCTGGAGGGTGTAGGCGTCGAGGAGCGCCTGGGTCGGGTGCTCGTGCATCCCGTCGCCGGCGTTGACCACCGCGGCGTCGACCCACTGGCTGACCTGGACGGCGGCCCCGCTGGCGGGGTGGCGGATGACGAGACCGTCGACGCCCATCGCGCAGACGGTCAGCACGGTGTCGCGCAGGCTCTCGCCCTTGGACGTGCTCGACCCCTTGGCGCTGACGTTGATGACGTCGGCGGAGAGCCACTTCCCGGCGATCTCGAACGACGACCGCGTGCGGGTGGAGTCCTCGAAGAACATGTTGACGACCGTGCGGCCCCGCAGCGCCGGCAGCTTCTTGACCTCGCGGCGCTGCACGTCGTGCATGTCGGCCGCGGTCTCGAAGAGCTGGAGGATCTCGTCGGTGGAGAGGTCGTCGATGGAGAGCAGGTGCTTCACGAGATGGTCACCTCGTCGGTGCCGTCGACCTCGGCCAGGCGCACGCTGACGCGTTCGGCCAGGGCGCTGGGCAGGTTCTTGCCGACGTGGTCGGCGCGGATGGGCAGCTCGCGGTGCCCGCGGTCGACGAGCACGGCGAGGCGTACGGCGCCGGGCCGGCCGAGGTCGGCGAGGGCGTCGAGCGCGGCGCGGATGGTGCGGCCGGAGAAGAGGACGTCGTCGACGAGGACGACGACCTTCCCGTCGATCCCGCCGGGCGGCAGCGCCGTCTTGTGGGCGCGCCGGGTCGGCTGCGAGCGCAGGTCGTCGCGGTACATCGTCACGTCGAGCTCGCCGACGGCGACCGGAGCGCCCTCGACGGCCGCGATCTTCTCCGCGACGCGCTTCGCGAGCGGCACGCCGCGGGTGTGCAGGCCGAGCAGCACCAGGTCGGCAGCGCCCTTGTTGCGCTCGAGCAGCTCGTGCGAGATGCGGGTCAGCGCCCGGGAGATGTCACGGGCGTCGAGGACGGTGCGCTCCGTCCTCCCACTGATGTCAGGGACGGTGTCGTCGGGGGCAGGCATCTGCGCTCCGGACCTCCTTCTCCGCCTCACGGGACGGCTCGTTAAAGGATGTCGATCGCTGGTGACCCTAGCAGCCGGGCGGGTCCGGCGCCGGGACGGGAGTACGCTCGAAAGGAGCGGCACTTTCCGCTCACGCAGGTCAGGAACTCCACATGAGCATCGGCTACGCCACCGCATATCGCGCCGGGATCATCCCGTGGGAGAAGGCGAGCCGCCAGGACCGGCCCACCCTCGAGCACCTCCTCGCCCGTGAGGAGGCCTTGCGGCCCGACCGGGTCCGTCGGGCCATCGACCTCGGCTGTGGCCGCGGCGCCAACACCAAGCTCCTCCTCGATCGCGGCTGGGACGCCATGGGGGTCGACAACGTGCGTCAGGCCATCGATACCGCCGTGCGCCGCAACGGCCTCGACGACGCGCGCTTCGTCATCGGCGACGTGCGTCACCTGGTCCACTCCGGGGTCGGCAGCCGGTTCGACCTCTTCCTGGACATCGGCTGCTTCCAGAGCCTCGACGACGCAGGTCGCACCCTCGTGGCGGGCGGCGTCACCGAGCTCGCCGCGCCGGACGCCACCGTCCTGATGCGCACGGGCGGCCCGCGGGCCTTTCCCGTGCGCCCGAAGCAGGCCGTGCGTCACGACATCGAGCGGGCCTACCGAGGCTGGACCGTGACCGCTGTGTCGGGCATCGGATCGACCGATGCGACCTCACCCACCCGAGCGTCGAACTCCAGGAGCGGTGAGTGGTTCCGGCTCACCCGCACCTGATCCGACGGGGCCGACCGCGACCTCAGCGCTCCAGGATGGCGACGACGCCCTGCCCGCCGGCTGCGCAGATCGAGATCAGCGCCCGGCCCCCCGTACCGGTGGACTCAGCCTTCTGCGCGAGCAGCTTGGCCGCGACGGGGATGATCCGCCCGCCGGTCGCAGCGAAGGGGTGTGCGGCCGCGAGCGACGAGCCGTTGACGTTGAGCTTGTCGCGGTCGATCGAGCCGAGCGGTGCCGCGAGGCCGAGCCGCTCCTTGCAGAACACCGGGTCCTCCCACGCCGCGAGCGTGGACAGCACCTGCGAGGCGAACGCCTCGTGGATCTCGTAGTAGTCGAAGTCCTGGAGCGTGAGCCCGTTGCGCTCCAGCATCCGCGGGACGGCGTACGCCGGCGCCATCAGCAGGCCCTCGTGGCCGTTGACGTAGTCGACCGCTGCGGTCTCCGCGTCGACGAGGTGGGCGAGCACCGGCAGCCCCCGCTCCTGCGCCCACTCGTCGCTGGACAGCAGCACCGCCGAGGCGCCATCGGACAGCGGGGTGCTGTTGCCCGCGGTCATCGTCGCGGCTGCGCCCTTGCCGAAGACCGGCTTGAGGGTGGCGAGCTTCTCGACCGTGGAGTCCGGGCGCAGGTTGTTGTCGCGCTCGACGCCGCGGAACGCGGTGACGAGGTCGTCGTGGAAGCCCTCCTCGTAGGAGCGCGCGAGGTTGTGGTGGGAGCGGGCGGCCAGCTCGTCCTGCGCCTCGCGGGTGATGCGCCACTCCAGCGCCGTGAGCGCGGCGTGCTCGCCCATCGAGAGCTTCGTGCGGGGCTCGCCGTTCTGAGGGATGTCGAGGCCGATGTCGCCGGGACGGATCGCGCCGAGCGCCTTGAGCCGGCTCGCGGTGTCCTTGGCCGAGTTGACCTTCATCAGCTTGCGGCGCAGCTTGTCGCTGATCGCGACGGGCGCGTCGGAGGTGGTGTCGGTGCCGCCGGCGACGCCCGCGTCGATGACGCCGAGCGCGATCTTGTTGGCCACCTGGATCGCCGCCTGCAGCCCCGTGCCGCAGGCCTGCTGGATGTCCGTGGCGGGAGTCTCGGGCGCGAGCCGGGAGCCGAGCACGCACTCGCGGGTGAGGTTGAAGTCGCGCGAGTGCTTGAGCACCGCCCCGGCCACGACCTCGCCGAGCCGCTCGCCGCGCAGCTCGAACCGGTCGACGAGGCCGTCGATGGCGGCGGTCAGCATCTCCTGGTTGGAGACGCCGGCGTAGACGGTGTTGGACCGGGCGAACGGGATGCGGTTGCCGCCGACGACGGCGACCGGGCGGGTGGTGGGCTGCATGTTCCTATCCTTGCCGGAGAGTCGCCCCSGGCCAACGACCTGAGGGGCACGTCACGAAAAGTGGACTCGGAGTTACAACACGCGTTACACATCGACACCACCGTCCCGTCCCACCAGCGAAGAGGGAACACCGCGACCATGAGCGACCGCTACCAGGGCTTCGTGTCCACCCCGATCGGCAAGCTGCTCGTCAAGAACCTCGGGCTGCCCGACCCCACCCGGCTCGAGCGCTGGTCCGACGGCTCGCCGCTCGTGGACGGGCTCGTCGTGCTCGGCGGCGAAGGACGCCTGGCGGAGACCCTCCCGACCACCCTCGACGGGCTGGGCATCGCGTCCGCCACCACGCTCGAGGAGGGCACGCGCGCCAAGGCCCTGGTCTTCGACGCCACCGGCATCACCGACACCGCCGGTCTCGTCGCCCTGCAGGAGTACTTCACCCCGCTCATGCGCCGCCTCGAGTCCTGCCCGCGCGTGGTCGTGATCGGCACGCCGCCCGAGCAGCGCACCGGGTCCGAGCGGATCGCCCAGCGCGCGCTCGAGGGCTTCACCCGCTCGCTCGGCAAGGAGATCGGCCGCGGCGGCACCGTCCAGCTCGTGTACGTCGCTCCTGCCGCCGACGGGGCGATCGCCTCGACGCTCGCCTTCCTCCTGTCCCCCAAGTCGGCCTACGTCTCGGGCCAGGTCGTCCGCATCGGTGCCCACGGCTCCGTGACCACCGACGAGGTGACCGACTGGACCCGCCCCCTGGCCGGCAAGGTCGCGCTCGTGACCGGCGCGAGCCGCGGCATCGGCGAGGAGATCGCCCGGGTCCTGCACCGCGACGGCGCGACGGTCGTCGGGGTCGACGTGCCGCAGGCCGCCAGCGAGCTGCAGACCCTCATGGGGGAGCTCGACGGCGACCACCTCGTCCTCGACATCACCGCCAAGGACGCCCCGCAGCGCATCGCCCACCACCTGCGCGAGCACCACGGCGGCGTCGACGTGGTGGTCCACAACGCCGGCATCACCCGCGACAAGAAGCTCGCCAACATGGCCGAGGACCGCTGGAGCAGCGTCGTCGCCGTCAACCTCACCGCACCCGAGCTGATCACCCGCGAGCTGCTCGACCAGGGCGTCGTCAACGCCGGCGGCCGCATCGTGGGCGTCGCCTCGATCGCGGGCATCGCCGGCAACGTCGGCCAGACCAACTACGCGACCTCCAAGGCCGGGGTCATCGGCCTCGTCGACAGCCTGCGCGACGAGCTCCCCGACGGGATCACCGTCAACGCCGTCGCGCCCGGCTTCATCATCACGCAGATGACCGCGGCCGTCCCGTTCGCGACCCGTGAGGTCGGCCAGCGCCTCAACGCCATGTCGCAGGGCGGCCTGCCGGTCGACGTCGCCGAGACCATCGCGTGGTTCGCGAGCGCCGGCTCGGGCGCGGTCAACGGCAACGTCGTGCGCGTCTGCGGCCAGATGATGCTGGGCGCCTGATGACGGCACCGAAGACCCTCACCGGCGAGCCTGGCGGGCTGACCACGCTCGTCCGCGCGGCGCTGCCGGCGGTGCCGGGCGTCAATCGGCTGCCGGGGATCCGCAAGGGGTCCGCGCGCGACTTCACCGGCCTCGCCTACTCCCGCGAGGCGGTCGTCGTCGAGCGTGCCCGCGTGGACGCCTACGCCGCCGCCTGCGGCTTCCCCCGCCGCGACGTCGTACCCGTGACCTTCCCGCACCTGCTGGCGTTCCCGCTCCACATGGCGATCATGAGCGACGCGGACTTCCCCTACGCCGCGATCGGGATGGTCCACGTCGAGAACGCGATCACGGCGCACCGCGCCATCGGCGTCGGCGAGGCGCTCGACGTCACCACCTCGGTCGCCAGGCCGCGCCCGCACGCCAGGGGCGTCCTGCTGGACTTCACCACCACCGTGTCGGGTGGCGGCGAGACCGCGTGGGAGTCGACCTCGACCTACCTGCGGCGCGGGCGGTCCGTCGACGGCGACGCGAAGCCGGGCCTCGAGCTGCCGGACCCGCCGACCGGTGGCGTCGAGTGGCGACTGCCCGCCGACCTCGGGCGCACGTACGCCGCCGTGTCGGGCGACGCGAACCCGATCCACCTCCACCCGCTGACCGCGAGGGCGCTGGGGTTCCCGCGCCAGATCGCCCACGGCATGTGGACCCTGGCGCGCTCGGTCGCCGCGATCGAGAACCGGCTGCCCGAAGCCGTCACCGTCGAGGTGGCATTCAAGAAGCCGGTGCTCCTGCCGAGCACGGTGCGCTACGCCGCCCACCAGGACGGCGCGGGCTGGACCTTCGCGATGACCAACCCGAGGGACGGCTCGCCGCACCTGCTCGGTCGGACGACACCGGCCTGAGGCCGACGCTCCTCCGCCGCGCGCGTCAGCGGCGGGGGTTGCCGAACCGGATCGTCCTCAGCACGCCGCGGGCCGAGGTGGGCGCGCGGCCGAGGCCCTGGGTGAACGTCGCCGTCCCCGGCGACCAGACCCCGAGGTCGGTCACCCCGTCACCGTTCCAGTCGCCGGTCACCGACAGGTCGCCCGCCGCGCCGAACTGGACGACCTCGAGCACGGAGAGCCCCGAGGCGTTGACGCTGCGCAGCGTGAAGGTGGCCGTCGCCTGGTCGAAGACACCCAGGTCGGTCGTGCCGTTGCCGTCCCAGTCGCCGGTGACGGGCAGGTCGTCGGCGTCGCCGAGCCAGACCGGGGTCGAGGTCCCGTCCGCCATCCGCGGGTGGAACGTGCCCTCGGAGGGCCGGCGCACGCCGATCTCGGTGGTGCCGTTGCCGTCCCAGTCGCCGCTGACCGGCATGTCCGAGGGCAGCCCCCACCTGATCTTCACGATGCCGGTCGGGGTCTTGAGCTTGAACCGGCTCACCTTCGGCGTGCGCACCCCGACGTCGAGCTGCCCGTCTCCGTTCCAGTCGCCGAGCAGCGGCTCGTCGTACGCCTTGCCGAACCGCACCGTCGCGCCCGAGTTGAAGACGAACGACGACTTCTTCGCGCGGCGGAAGACGGCGACCTCGGACACCCGGCCGCCGGTGTAGTCCCCGGCGAGCGGCACGTCGACGCAGTTGAGCGACGTCTGGGCGCCGTCGCGGTAGGCGGCGCCGTTCAGCACGGCCGGGACCACGCTGCGGCCCACCTTCTCCTCGAAGTGCAGGTGCGAGCCCGAGGAGTTGCCGCTGTCACCGAGCGTGCCGACCATCGCGCCCTGGTCGACGCGCTGGCCGAGGGCGACCACGACGCTGGCGAGGTGCGCGTAGAGCGAGGTCTCCCCGTTGCCGTGGTCGACCACCACCCAGCGGCCGTAGCCACCCCTGGGCGTGGCCTGCGCCGTCGTCACGACCCCGGCGGCGGCCGCCACGACCGGGGCACCGAGGTCCGGGTTGCGGTTCCAGTCGATGGCGTAGCGGCTGGGGCTG
Source organism: Nocardioides sp. P4_G10 (assembly GCF_056401175.1). Taxonomy (NCBI): domain Bacteria; kingdom Bacillati; phylum Actinomycetota; class Actinomycetes; order Propionibacteriales; family Nocardioidaceae; genus Nocardioides; species Nocardioides sp. P4_G10. The sequence goes on from NZ_JBFUJV010000025.1 coordinate 64,707, forward strand.
TGGCCGACCCGGGTGGCACCGCTCCACGTCTCGCCACACGGGAAGGGCATCTGGTACGCCGTGACCGGCGAGCGACGCGCGGCAGCCGGGGCCAGCGGGGCGAGCAGCGACAGCACCGCGGCGGCTGCCACGAGCGCGGTCGTTCGGGGGGTCGGACCCATGGGTGAGCGTCCTCGACACGGCGGAGGGATGGGACGGCGCCACCGGTCCGTGCCGTTGTCCCACCAGTTGCATGGGTTCACCGCAGTCCCAGACGCCACACGAGCGCTCACAGGTTATGGGCGCGCGACACGCCCGTCAGGGAAATGCGGGAAACTACATGGATGTAATGCTATGTGCGGTCGTCGCGCAGCCGGATCAGGCCCTCCTGGGCCACCGTCGCGACGAGCTCGCCCGACTGTGAGAACACCCGGGCCAGCGCCAGGCCGCGAGCGCCACCGGCGAACGGCGAGAACTGGTCGTAGAGCCACCACTCGTCGGCGCGGAACGGCCGGTGGAACCAGATCGTGTGGTCGAGCGACGCGGGCTGGAGCCGCGGCGAGGCGATGTGGATGCCGTGCGGCACCAGGGCGGCGCCCAGCAGCGTGAGGTCGCTGGCGTAGGTGAACGCCGCCTGCTGGACCGTCGGATCGGCGGCGAGCTCACCGTCGACCTTGATCCAGAGCCGGGCCCGGGCCGGCTGGTCGGGATCCTCGGGGAGCCCCTGGCCGGTGATCCCCACGTAGCGGATGTCGAGCGCCGACCACTCCCGCTCCCATTGCTCGGCGGCCTCGGGGCCGCGCGATCGCGCGAGCTCCACCAGCGGCATCCCCTGCTCGGGGCTGGGCACGTCCGGCATCCGGTCCTGGTGCTCGAGGCCCGGCTCGGGGATCTGGAAGTTGGCGGTCATGTAGTAGATCGGCCGGCCGTGCTGGCGCGCCGATACCCGCCGGGTCACGAACGAGCGCCCGTCGCGGATCCGCTCGACGTCGTAGACGATCGGCACGGTCGTGTCACCGGGGCGCAGGAAGTAGGAGTGCAGCGAGTGCAGCACGTACTGGCTCTCGACGCTGCGGGTGGCGGCGACGACCGCCTGCGCAGCCACCTGTCCGCCGAAGACCCGCTGGCGCTCGGTGCGCGCCTGCGCACCGCGGTAGAGGTCGACCTCGAGGCGCTCGAGGTCGAGCAGGGTCGCCAGCTCGTCGGCGCTGCCCGCCATCAGCGGCCGTCCCAGCCGCCGGCGTCGTCGCCGTTGTCCTTGGACTGGTCGTCGAGGTCGGCCAGGAACGCCTCGAAGTCGCGGCCGATCTCCTCGCCGGTGGGCAGGGTGCCGTCGCTGGCCAGCAGCGAGCTGCCGGCGGCCTCGGCCTCGCGGAAGGAGTCGTACTGCTGCTCGAGCCCGCGGACGACGTCGCCGACCTCGTCGTGGGTCGAGAGGTAGCGGTCGACCTCGGCCTCGGTGATCTCGGCCGCCTCGCGGAGCTCTCCGAGGTCGATGGTGAGGTGACCGCCGATCTCGAGGTGCTCGAGCAGCACCAGCGCGGCCTGGGGGTACTCCATCTGCGCCAGGTAGTGCGGGATGTGGGCGACGAAGCCCAGGGCGTCGATGCCCCACTCCCCCAGCCGGATCTCCAGCAGCGCCTGAGCACTCGCCGGGACGCGCAGCTCGCCCTGCCACGGGCTCTCGCCGGGGACGAGGTCGGGGCGGTTGGCGTGGGGCGTGATGGCGATCGGCCGGGTGTGCGGCACGGCCATCGGCACGGCGCCCATGCTCACGACACGACTGACGTCGAAGCGCTCGACGACCTCGCGGACCGCGCGGGCGAAGGCCTCCCACCGGATGTCGGGCTCGGGGCCGGCGAGCAGCAGGAACGGCGTACCGCCGGTGTCGCGCAGCGCGCGGACGACCAGCCGGGGCGCCTCGTAGTCGGCGTAGTGGTCGCGGACGAAGGTCACCGGGGGCCGGCGGGCGCGGTAGTCGTGGAGCGCGTCGACGTCGAAGGTGGCCACCACCTTGCCCTCCGCCATGTCGGACAGGTGCCGAGCAGCCAGCTCCGCGGACTTGCCCGCGTCGAGGAAGCCGGTGAGGACGACGACGAGGGTGAGGTCACCGGCATCGGCGAGCACCTCGGCGTCGTCGACGATGTGCACGAGTCGGTCGGCCATGGCTAGAGCCTAGTGAGTCGCCGTCCGTGACCCGACACACACCCGCCCCGGTGGGCAGGCGTTGTTACTCAGGGGTAACGTGAGCGCACCCTGTCCCCCTCATAGCCTGGGAGTAGCCAGTGTCCCGACCACAGCGTGAGGTCGTCTTCGTCGACGGCGTACGCACCCCGTTCGGCAAGGCCAAGGGCCAGTACGCCGAGACGCGCGCCGACGACCTCGTCATCAAGAGCATCCGTGAGCTGCTCCGGCGCAACCCGTCCCTGCCGCCCGAGCGGGTGGACGAGGTGGCCATTGCCGCCACCACCCAGATCGGCGACCAGGGCCTCACCATCGGTCGCACCGCCGCGCTGCTCGCGGGCCTCCCGCAGAGCGTCCCCGGCTACTCCATCGACCGCATGTGCGCCGGCGCGATGACGGCCGTGACCAACACCGCCTCGGGCATCGCGTTCGGCGCCTACGACGTCGCCATCGCCGGCGGCGTCGAGCACATGGGCCGCCACCCGATGGGCGAGGGCGTCGACCCCAACCCGCGCATCCTGTCCGAGCGCATCGTCAACCCCGACGCGCTCGTCATGGGCAAGACCGCGGAGAACCTCCACGACCGCTACCCCACGATCACCAAGCAGCGCGTCGACGAGTACGCCGTCCGCAGCCAGCAGAAGACGAAGGCCGCCTACGACGCCGGGAAGATCCAGCCCGACCTGGTGCCGGTCGCGACCCGCTCGGCCGACGCCGGCTGGGGGCTGGCCACGACCGACGAGCCGATGCGCCCCGAGACGACGATGGAGTCCCTCGCGAGCCTCAAGACCCCCTTCCGCTCGCACGGCAACGTCACCGCCGGCAACGCCGCGGGCATCAACGACGGCGCCACCGCCGCGCTGCTGGCCGACGAGGAGACCGCGCGCGAGCTCGGCCTCCCCGTGAAGATGCGCCTGGTCACCTACGCCTTCGTGGGCGTCGAGCCCGAGGTGATGGGCGCCGGCCCGATCCCGGCGACCGAGAAGGCGCTGCGGCTCGCCGGCCTCACGATCGACGACATCGAGGCCTTCGAGGTCAACGAGGCGTTCGCCGTGCAGGTGCTCGCCTTCCTCGAGCACTACGGCATCGCCGACGACGACGGGCGGGTGAACCCCTACGGCGGCGCGATCGCGATGGGGCACCCGCTGGCCTCGTCCGGCGTACGCCTGATGAACCAGCTGGCGCGCCAGTTCGAGGAGCGTCCCGAGGTCCGCTACGGCCTCACCACCATGTGCATCGGCATCGGCATGGGCGGCACGGTGATCTGGGAGAACCCCCACTGGACCGGTGCGGCCGCGACCCCCGACTCGATGGGAGAGTCCAAGTGAACGACGTCAGCATCTTCGAGCGCGCGCAGGCGATCGTGTCCGACGCCGAGCGCGTCACGCAGGCCCACCTGCGGACCGTGACCCTGCCGGGCGCGTCCATCGGCCTGATCACCCTCGACAACGGCGAGGACCACACCAGGCCCAACACGTTCGGACCGGCCTCGCTGCTCGCGCTCAACACCGCGATCGACGCGGCGCTGGCCGACGACACGATCGACGCGATCGCGGTCACGGGCAAGCCGTTCATCCTGGCTGCCGGCGCCGACCTCAACGCGATCCAGGGCGGCGGCCCCGACGCCGTGCGCACGGTCGCCGAGCTCGGGCACGCGGTCTTCCGCAAGCTACAGCACGGCGGCAAGCCGTCGTTCGGCCTCGTCAACGGCCTCGCCCTCGGCGGCGGCCTCGAGGTGGCGCTGCACTGCACCTACCGCACCGTGATGGACTCCGCGCCGGCCCTCGGCCTGCCCGAGGTCATGCTCGGCCTGGTCCCCGGCTGGGGCGGCGCGTGGCTGGTGCCCAACCTCGTCGGTGCCGACAAGGCCGTGACGCTGATCGTCGAGAACCCGCTCAACCAGGGCAGGACGCTGGGCGGGCAGGCGGCGTACGACTTCGGGCTGGCCGACGCGGTCTTCAACGGTGCCGACTTCCTCGAGCAGTCCCTGCTCTGGGCGGCCTCCGTGCTCCGCGGCGAGATCGTCGTCGAGCGCGCCGAGGTCGACCGGGGCGAGGTGTGGGACGCGGCGATCGAGCGCGCCCGCGGCATCGTCGCGGCCAAGACCGGCGGCGGCTCCCCCGCCGCGGCCAAGGCGGTCGAGCTCATCGCGGCAGCGCGTGACACCGACCGCGACACCGGCTTCGCGGCCGAGGACGACGCCCTCGAGGCGATGTCGCAGACCGCCGAGCTGCTGGCCTCGCTCTACTCGTTCGACCTCGTGCAGAAGCGGGCCAAGCGGCCGGCGGGAGCGCCCGACAGGTCGCTCGCCCGCCCGGTGACCAAGGTGGGCGTCGTGGGTGCCGGCCTGATGGCGAGCCAGCTCGCGCTGCTCTTCGTACGGCGCCTCGAGGTGCCCGTCGTGCTGACCGACCTCGACCAGGAGCGCGCCGACAAGGGCGTGGCCTACGTCCACGCCGAGATCGACAAGCTGCTCGCCAAGGGCCGGATCAACCAGGACAAGGCCAACCGCCACAAGGCGCTGGTCTCCGGCGAGACCGACAAGCAGGTCGCCTTCGGCGACGCCGACTTCGTGATCGAGGCCGTCTTCGAGGAGATGTCGGTCAAGAAGACGGTCTTCGCAGAMGTCGAGAAGGTCGTGAGCGCCGAGTGCGTGCTGGCGACCAACACCTCGTCGCTGTCGATCACCGAGATGGCCGCCGACCTCGAGCACCCCGAGCGGGTCGTGGGCTTCCACTTCTTCAACCCCGTCGCGGTCATGCCGCTGCTGGAGATCGTGAAGGGCGAGGCCACCGACGACGCCACGCTGGCCACGGCATTCGCCACCGGCAAGGCGCTGAAGAAGACGACGATCCTGGTCAAGGACAGCCCGTCGTTCATCGTCAACCGGCTGCTCGGCCGGTTCATGAGCGAGGTCGGCCGGATCGTCGACGAGGGCACCTCCGTCGGCGTCGCCGACAGCGCCTTCGCCGGCATCGCGCCGATGCCGCCTCACCAGCTGCTCGGTCTGGTGGGGCCGGCGATCGCGCTGCACAACGTGGAGACGCTGAAGGGTGCGTTCCCCGACCGCTTCTACGTCTCCCCCGCCCTCGAAAGGGTCGTCGCGGCCAGGAAGGGCGCCTACTACGGCACCGACGGTCGCCTCGACCCCGAGGTGGAGGAGCTGCTCGAGAAGCCGTCGTCCCCCGTCGTGCTCACCGCCGAGGAGGTGCGGGAGCAGACGTTGTCCGGCCTGGCCGAGGAGGCGCGCCTGATGCTCGACGAGGGCGTCGTCGCCGCCCCGCAGGACATCGACCTGGCGATGATCACCGGGGCCGGGTTCTCGTTCTGGAACGGCGGGCTGACCTTCATGCTCGACGTCGCGGGCATCTCGGAGAAGGCGACCGGCAAGCGCTTCCACTGACCCCTCCAGTCGGCGCGTCCTGACGCCCCAGCCCGTCGAGTCGGCGCATCCTGCGGGAG